>JAEZFL010000120.1 GCA_023417515.1 Pseudomonadota bacterium
GACGAGGCCAAGGCGGCGAAAGCGGCGGCCCGGGCGGAAGCGAAGCCGGTGGGCGCGAAGGGCGGATCGCCGGCCGGACCCGGGCCGAGCGAGGCCGAGCTGAAGGCGGCGCGCGACGCCCGCTACGCGGCGCGCAAGGCCCGCAGGAAGTGATCCCGCGCGAGGTCGTCGCAGTGGCGGACGTGCCGGGCGGTCCGCCGCTTCGGCTGGTCCGCCATGGCGGCGACTTCATCATCATGCTCGACCGCAACGAGCTGATGAGCAGCCGGATGAGCGGGTCGGAGAAGGCGCTCGGGGCGATGACCTGCGAGCGGCTTCGCCGGCCGGAGAGCGCCCGGCTGCTGATCGGCGGCTACGGCATGGGATTCACGCTGCGCGCCGTGCTCGAGGCGCTGGGGCCGGGCGCGCGGATCGTCGTCGCGGAGCTGGTGCCCGGGATTATCGAATGGGCGCGCGGGCCGCTGGCGGCGATGACGAAGGACTGCCTCGACGATCCGCGGGTCGAGGTCCGGATCGAGGATGTCGGCCGCGCGATCGCGGCCGGCACGGAGCGCTACGACGCCATCCTGCTCGACGTCGACAATGGGCCGGACGGGCTGACGCGGCCGGGCAATGACGGACTCTATTCGCCGCGCGGGCTGGCGAGCGCGCGGGCGGCGCTGAGGCCAGGCGGAGTGCTGGCGGTGTGGTCGGCAGGCGCCGATCCCGCCTTCACCCGGCGGCTGAAGCAGGCCGGATTCGCGGTCGAGGAGGTGCGCGTCCGGGCGCGCGAGAACGGCAAGGGGCCGACCCACATGATCTGGTTCGCGACCAGGCCCTAGTGCCGTCGCGGGGACTGCCGGAAGCCTTGACTTTGCGGCCCATTGCGCTCTAGGAGCGCGCGTCCGGCGGGGCTGCAAGGCGTCCGCTGTTTTCATTTATGGGTATGGGCCGTCCCCTCAGGCGGCCTGGCCGGGCTTACCTGACACGGAGCCCGTACGAACGGAGAAGAGACATGCGTCATCGCGTCGGCGGCCGCAAGCTGCAGCGGACTTCCAGCCATCGCGCGGCCCTGTTCCGCAACATGGCCGCGGCCCTCATCAAGCACGAGCAGATCACCACGACGACGGCCAAGGCCAAGGAGCTTCGGCCCTATGTCGAGAAGCTGATCACGCTCGCCAAGAAGGGCGGCCTGTCCAACCGCCGCCTCGCTTATGCGCGCCTCCTCGACGACGCCCAGCTGGTGAAGCTGTTCGACACGCTTGCGCCGCGCTACGCGGAGCGCAACGGCGGCTACACCCGGATCATCAAGGCCGGCATCCGCGCCTCGGACGCCGCTCCGATCGCGATCATCGAGCTGGTCGACCGCGACATGTCGGCCAAGGGCCAGGACTCGGGCCCGGTGCAGGGCGACGAAGAGGATTTCGACGAGGCGGCATGATCGGCGCTTCGGTCTGAAGAACGAGGAAGGGGCTGCTTCGGCGGCCCCTTTTTCTTTGTCCGGAGGCCGCTTGCCATCCCTCCCGATCGGGCGCAGAGTTGAGTGATCGATCAAGAGAAGGGAGGGGCTCCGATGGACGAGATGGCGAGGCGGCCGGTGCCGGGATGGTATTGGGCGGCGGCGGTGGCGGCGACGCTGTGGGAGGCGATCGGCTGCTATTTCTACATCGTCCAGGTGAGCATGGACTCGGCCGACCTCGCGGCGCTGCCGCCGGCGCAGGCCGAGGCGTTCGGAGCGATGGCCGAGTGGCAGTGGGCGGTGTTCGCGATCGCGGTGTGGTCGGGGCTGCTCGGGGCGCTCGGGCTGCTGCTGCGCAAGGCCTGGGCCTATTGGCTGCTGCTGGTGTCGCTGATCGCGGCGGTGATCCAATATGGCTATGTCTTCGCGGCGACCCCGATCCTCGACACGATGCCGGCCGGCGAGGCGCTCGGGCTGCCCGTCGCGATCATCGTCATCGGAATCGCCCTGCTGTGGTTCGCGGGAACGGCGCGCAGGCGCGGCTGGCTGAGCTGAACGCCGGCGGGCGCCGGCTTTGACTCGGGTGGGGCGGGTGCTAGACCCCTGCCCCACAACCCAGATCCGAGGAAGAGCCCCGCTTATGCGCCGTGTCCTGTTGTGCCTGACCGCCTTGTCGATTGCCGTTTCGCCGTTCGCGGTCGCCGCACAGCAGAACTCGACGGCAAGTGCGGCGCGGATCGCCTATCCACAGACGGCGCGCGAGAATGTCGTCGAGACGCAGTTCGGGGTCGCGGTCGCCGATCCCTATCGCTGGCTCGAGAATGACGTTCGCCAGGACCCGCGGGTGCGCGAGTGGGTGACTGCTCAGAATGCGGTGACCAACCGCTTCCTCGAGCAGCTTCCGCATCGCGACGCGTTCCGCGCCCGCATGCGCGAGCTCTACGATTACGAGCGGTTCAGCGTGCCCCAGAAGGCCGGCAGCCGTTATTTCTACACGCGCAACGACGGCCTCCAGAACCAGTCGGTCCTCTATGTTCGCGACGGCCTCACCGGCGCCCAGCGCCAGCTGATCGACCCGAACACGTGGAGCCAGGACGGCGCCACCGCGCTCGCCGAATGGGAGCCGTCCGACGACGGCCGCTACGTCGCCTACGGCGTGCAGGAGGGCGGCACCGACTGGCGCGTGATCCGGGTGCTCGACGCCGCCACCGGGCGGGTGCTCGACGACGAGGTCAGGTGGGCCAAGTTCACCGGCATCGAATGGGCCAAGGACGGATCGGGCTTCTTCTACTCGCGCTTCCCGGAGCCGAGCGCGGCCCAGCAGTTCCAGTCGACCAACGAGAACCACGCCATCTACTTCCACCGCATCGGCACGCCGCAGAGCCAGGACCGGCTGGTCTTCGCCCAGCCCGACCGGCCGCGGCTCAGCAACAATGGCGAGGTGACCGACGACGGCCGCTGGCTGATCGTCTATTCGAACGAGGGCACCGACGCGCGCTACGAGATCACCCTGATCGACCTCACCCAGCCCACCGCTCAGCCGCGGCGGATCGTCGCCGCGGCGGAGAATGACTGGACCTATCTCGGCAACACCGGCACGCGCTTCTACTGGCAGACCAACAAGGACGCGCCGCGGCAGCGGGTGGTGGCGATGGATGTCGCCAACCCGGCGGCGCTGACCGAGATCGTCGCGGAGGACGCGGCGACGCTCCAGGGCGCCTCGATCGTCGGCGACAGGCTGATCCTTCGCTACCTCGCCGACGCTAAGAGCGAGGTTCGCACCTTCGACCTCGCCGGCCGCCGGCTCGGCACGGTCACCCTGCCCGGAATCGGCACGGCGAGCGGCTTCTCGGGCGACATGAGCGACAGCGAGACCTTCTACTCCTTCGCCAGCTTCAACTCGCCCGGCGCGATCTACCGCTACGACAGCCGCACCGGCGAGAGCCAGGTGTTCGCGCAGCCCGAGGTCGCGTTCGACCCGGCGCGCTACGAGGTTCGCCAGGTCTTCTACAATTCGAAGGACGGCACCCGAGTGCCGATGTTCCTGGTCCACCGCCGCGACCTCGACATGGCGCGGCCGCAGCCGACCCTGCTCTACGGCTATGGCGGGTTCAACGCTCCGGAGCTGCCGCGCTACCAGCCCAAGTGGATGACCTGGGTCGACATGGGCGGAGTCCTCGCGGTCGCCAACATCCGCGGCGGCGGCGAATATGGCCAGGCGTGGCACGATGCCGGCCGGCTCGCCAACAAGCAGAACGTGTTCGACGACTTCATCGCGGCGGGCGAGCATCTGATCCGCGAGGGCGTCACCACCAACCGCCAGCTCGCGATCGAGGGGCGGTCGAACGGCGGGCTTCTCGTGGGCGCGGTGGTCAACCAGCGGCCGGACCTGTTCGCGGCGGCGCTTCCGACCGTCGGCGTGATGGACATGCTTCGCTTCGACCGCTTCACCGCGGGCCGCTACTGGGTCGACGATTACGGCTATCCGAACCGCGAGGCGGATTTCCGGACGCTCTACGCCTATTCGCCCTACCACAATATCCGTACCGGCGTGTCTTACCCGCCGATCCTGGTGACCACGGCGGACACCGACGACCGAGTCGTTCCTGGGCACAGCTTCAAATATGTCGCGGCGCTGCAGCATGCCGACCCCAACGGCGCGCCGCACCTGATCCGCATCGAGACCCGCGCCGGCCACGGATCGGGCAAGCCGACCGACAAGCAGATCGAGGAATATTCCGACATGTACGCCTTCATCGCCCACTTCACCGGAATGGCGGTGCCGACGCGACGGGCGGGCGAGCGCGGCTAAGCATTGGGCGGTTCGACGGCGCGCAGACCGGTATGAACGTCTTCGTCCTCTGCACCGGCCGGTGCGGCTCGCTCAGCTTCGCCCGCGCCTGCGGGCACATGACCAACTTCACGTCATCGCACGAGAGCCGGGTCGACAGGCTTGGCGACGATCGCCTGGCCTATCCCGACGATCATATCGAGGTGGACAATCGGCTGAGCTGGTTCCTCGGGCGGCTCGACCGGAGCTTCGGCGATTCCGCTTATTACGTCCATCTGACCCGCGATCCGGCGCAGGTCGCGGCAAGCTGGGCGCGGCGTTTCCACGTCCTAGGGGGAATGGCGACCGGCTATCGCGATCACATCCTCGCGGCGACCAGCCCGAAATCGGGCGTCACTCGGCTGGCTGCCGCGACCGACTATGTCCGAACGGTGACCGAGAATATCGACGCCTTCCTCAAGGACAAAAGCCACGTCATGCGCTTCCGGATGGAGGACGCCGCGACCGCCTTTCCCGATTTCTGGGCGTGGATCGGCGCCGAGGGCGATCTCCGGGCGGCGATGGCGGAGTGGTCCAAGCGGCACGACACGGAACATGAACGCCTTCGGCTCAAGCAGCGAATCCATGACTTCGCGGCGCGCGGCCGGCGTGCCTGGTTCCCGCCCTCATGACCCTGCCGCGGCATCAGCCAAGCTGAACGCCAGCGATACGGGGGGTTCAGTCGGGGATCAGGCCGGTGCTGGCATAGTGCGCGCAATCTTGCCCGGGTGCGCCCGGGCGGGGGCGTATCAGGAGGCCAGTCATGACGCGTATCACCAAGATCCTCGGCGGCATCGGGTCCGCCGCCTTGCTCGCGACCGCCACTCCGGCGGGAGCGCAGCCTTATCCCTATCCCTATCCTTATGACGACCGCGACGACGGCATCAGCGCGCGCGACATCGCCGGCGCGGTGGCCGCGGTCGGCGCCATCGCCGGCGCGGTCAACGCGGTGACCGGGCGCGGCTATGCGCCTTATGGTTACGGCTATCCGCAGACCTACCGCTATCCGGCGCCGGGCTATGGCTATGGCTACGGCCAGCCCAATTACGGCTACGGCACCAATTACGGCTATGCCGGTGGCGGCTATGGCTATGGCGCGGCGGCGAACAGCTGCGGCGCCGAGGCGCAGCGTTATGCGCGCGGCGGCCAGGTCCGGATCCGCGACGTCGATCAGGTGTCGGGCGGCCGTTTCCGGGTCCGCGGTACGTTCGACGAGCTTCGCCACGACCGCTACGGCCGGGTGCGCGTCGAGCGCGAGGGCTTCAGCTGCCTCGCCTTCGGCGACGGGCGGATCCTGGATTTCGATCGGTAAGGATCAAATCCCCTCCCCTTCAGGGGAGGGGTTGGGGTGGAGGTGAGCGAGGGGGCTCGATGCCCCTGAGCGAGCTTTGAAAGCGCCTCAGGCCCATCGAGGGCCTTCGCCGCTCCCCACCCTTTGATCCCCTCCCCTGAAGGGGAGGGGCTTTTTCTTCTCTTAATTCCCCGCGCTTGTCAGCGAGGCTCGGCCGAAGTCGAACTGGTCGGCGGGGATCACCTCGACATTGGGATATTGGGCGCGCAGCTGGTCGATGAACTGGCTTGCTCGGCCGGCGATGACGATGCTGGCCTGGGCCGGGTCGAGCTCGGCGGCGACCGAACGGGCGATCTGCTCGGGGGTTACCGCGGCGAGGCTCGACAGATAGCGGCCATATTCGCTCATCGGCAGGCCCTGAACCGCGAGGTTGGTGAGGAAGGAGCCGAGGCCGAAGGTCGTCTCGACCTGCCGGCCGAACGCGCCAGTCAGAAGGGTGCGCCGTCGCTCGAGCTGGTCGGGGGCGACCGGCTCGGCGGCGAGGCGGCGAATCTCGCCCAGCATCACCTGAGCCACTTCCGGAACCGCGTCGTTGCGGGTCTGCGCCTGGGCGACGAGAAGGCCCTCGTCGCGCATCGTCTCGAGGCTCGAATAGGCGCCATAGCTCAGCGCGCGGTTGACCCGGACCTCCTGGAACAGGCGGGCGGTCGACGATCCGCCGAGAACCGAATTGGCGAGCACCAGCGGATAATAATCCTCGTCGGCGCGAGTCACGCCGCGAAGGGCGACCGAAACCGCCGCCTGATCCGCGGCCGGCATGTCGATGACGACGATCCGGGGCGCCGAGGGCGTTCCGGCGCGGTTGGCCGGAAGCTGCGGCAGCGGCCGGGCGGGCGCGGCCCAGTCGCCGAACAGGCGCTCGGCGAGAGCGAAGCCCTGCTCCGCGTCCAACGAGCCGATCACCACCATCGTCGCATTGTCCGGCCGCCACCAATTGGCGTGATAGCGGACGATGTCGTCGCGGGTGAGCGCCTCGAGCGAGGCCGGGGTCGGCGACAGAGCGCCATAGGGCGAGTCGCCGAACATGACCCGGCGAAGCGCGAAGGCGTTGACCGTGCCGGGCTGGCGAAGCGCGACCCGGAGGCGATCGAGCGAGCGGCGGCGCTCGCGGTCGAGCTCCTCCTGGGCGAAGGCCGGGCTTCGCACGACTTCGCTGAGCAGGCGCCCCGCCGCCTCGATATTGGCGGCGGGCGCGGCGACGAAAGCGCTGGTGCTGTCGGCCCCCGCGCTCGTTCCGATCTGGGCGCCGAGCCGCTCGACCTCGGCGGCGAGCTGGGTGGCGCTGAGGCGGCTGGTGCCGCTGTCGGCGAGGCTCGCCATCATCGTCGCCACCCCGGCGCGACCGGCCGGATCGGCGGACGAGCCGCCGCCGAACACGATATAGGCGCCGGCGAGCGGAAGGTCGGTGGACCTGGCGACGACGACTCGCATGCCGTTGGCGAGCCGGCGCTCGGCGAAGGCGGGAGCGGCGATCGCGCGCTGCGGCCCGGGCGCAGGCGGCGCCACGCGCTCGCCTTCCGGCGCGAGCTGGTTCGGGGTCCCGACCGCGGGGGGAAGGGTGATTCCGAGCGCGGCATTGGTGCGCTGCTGGGACGGGTCGGGCTGCGCCTCGCCCTGGCGCTGGCCTTCGTCGAGATAGCGGATGGCGACTCGGCGGTCGTCGCTCAGATATTGGCGGGCGACCCGCTGGACGTCGGCGGCGGTGACCCGCTGGACCGCGGCGAGCATCTCGTCGCTCCAGCGCGGGTCGCCGGCGTTGATCACGCCCTGGGCCAGAGTCTGGGCGCGGCCGGTGGGAGTCTCGCGGCTGAACAGCTCGTCCGAGACATATTCGGTGATCGCCTCGCGAAGCTCCGCGTCGGACACGCGCTCGTCGCGGACCCGGGCGACCTCGGCGGCGATGGCGGCCTCGACCTCGGTCGGGTCCTTGCCGCTGGCGACGATCGCGTTGATCGCGAACAGGCCGGCATCCTCGAGCCCGAAATTGATGGAGCCGGCCGACTGGGCGAGCTGCCGGTCGTAGACGAGCGTCCGGTACAGGCGCGACGACTGGCCGCCCGACAGGATTCGCGAGAGGACTTCGAGAGCGGCGCTGTCGGGATGGTCGGCCTTGGGGCGCTGCCAGGAATGGACCACCGCGGGCAGCGGCACGTTGGGGCCGTAGGCGGCGGCCTGCGGCCGGGCGGCGAGCTGGTGGCGCAGGATCGGGCGGCTCGGGCGCGGGATGGAGCCCAAATGCTGGTCGATCCAGCGGTCGAGCTGAGCGGGATCGAAATTGCCCGAGACGACCAGGGTGGCATTGTCGGGCCGGTAGAAATTCTCGTGGAAGGCGCGGGCGTCCTCGAGGCTGGCGGAGTCGAGATCGGCGACGGTGCCGATTCCGGAGCGCTGGTAGGGATGGTCGACGAAGGTGTTTTGGAAGAGGTGGTAGCGCTGGAGCCGGCCATAGGGCTCGGCGAGGACTCGCTGGCGCATCTCCTCCTTGACGATGCTCCGCTCGGCGTCGAACACCGACTGGTCGAGCACCGAGCGGCCCATGCGCTCGGCATGCGCCCACAGCATCGCCTCGAGCTGGCTGGCCGGGACCGTCTCGTAATAGCGGGTGGTGTCGGGCGAGGTGGAGGCGTTGCGGGTGCCGCCGGCCTCCTCCTCGACGATCCGGCTCAATTGGCCCGGAGCGATGTTGCGGGTGACCCGGCTCAGGATATGCTCGAACAGGTGGGCGAAGCCGGACCGGCCGGCGGGATCGTCCTGCGAGCCGACGTCGTAGAACATCTGGACGTGGACGTTGGCGGTACCGGTGTCGCGGATGGCATAGACCTTGAGCCCGTTGGGCAGCGTCCGCGTGGTGTAGGCGATCGGAGGCACCGCGATTCGCGCCGGCGGCTGCTGCGCCTGGGCCGGCCCGGGCGACACGGCAGCCATCGCCGCCGCGAGGACGAGAAAAGAGCCGCCGCGGAAGAACGCGCGCTTCAATGCCATTGCCACACCCCTGTCGCTGACTGCCTGTATTAGGGCAATAAATCAGCATGGGGCGCGATTGGCAAGCGCAAGCCGCTGCGTTGGCAGGACATTCCCGATCACGGCACGTGCGCGGACCGGTTGCATCCAATGCTTTGCATAGAATTGACGCGGTCAAGCCGAGACGATCTCAAGCCGTTCGGTCGTCGAACGGGCTTGTGATAAAAGTGCAACAAGCACGGGCCAAGTTGAGGCGCCAAGGCAACATTCGTTTCCGCCCCGCACCGTTCAGGCTTAGCTTGGCCGGGACATAAGGGAGGGAATGATGAAGCGTTTCCGCCGTCTCAGCCGCAGTGAGATTCTTGTCGCCACCGGTCTCGCCTGGGCTCTCGCCGCCACCCCCGCAGTTGCGCAGGACCAGCCAACACCGCAGCAAGAGACCCAGCAGCAGGACGAGGACGTGGTCGTCGTGACCGCGACTTTGCGCGAGACGTCGCTGCTCGAAGTGCCCTTTTCGATCAACGCCCAGACCGAGGAAGACATCCAGCGCTCGGGCGCCAACACCATAGAGGACCTGTCGCGCAACGTCGCCGGCCTCACCATCCAGAATCTCGGGCCGGGCCAGAGCCAGGTCTCGGTGCGCGGCGTGTCGGCCGGCCAGATCGTCCGCGACCAGCCGGGCGTGAAGGAGCAGGTCGGCGTCTATCTCGACGAAAGCGTCATCTCGCTGTCGCTGTTCACGCCGGACATCGACCTGTTCGACCTCAACCGCGTCGAGACCCTGCGCGGGCCACAGGGCACGTTGTTCGGCTCGGGATCGGTCGGCGGCACGATCCGCTACATCACCAACCAGCCGCGCCTCGGCCAGGTCGAGGGCCAGATCGAGGCCAACCTCAACGTCGTCGAGGAAGACGATTTCGGCGGCCATCTCAAGGGTGCCATCAACCTTCCGATCGGCAACACGATGGCGGTCCGCGCGGTCGGCTACTTCACCCAATATGGCGGCTTCGTCGACGCCCTGCGCGAAGGCGGCGGGCGCGACGAGAACGTCAATGACGGCCAGCGCTACGGCGGCCGGATCGCGCTTCTGTGGGAGCCTGCGCCGGGCATCCAGATCACGCCGCGAGTGCTCTACCAGGAGATCCAGGCCGACGGCTTCAACCGCCAGGAAGTCTACAATCTGTACGCCAATCCGTTCACGACGACCCGGCCCCCGGTCACCTTCCGGGAGCGCGAGCAGTTCCTGCTGCTCGACGAGGCGTTCGAGGACGAGACCCTGATCGCGGACCTCACGGCGCGCATCGACCTCGGTCCGGTCGCGCTGACGTCGGTCACCTCCTATATCGAGCGTCAGATCCTGGTCAGCCGCGACGCCAGCGCCCTGACCGGAAGCGTCTCGGTCGACCTCGGCTTCCCGACGGCGGGCGTGCTTCTGCCGTCGAACCTCGTCGACACCACCGAGCTCGACTCGTTCGTCCAGGAGGTGCGGCTGGCGTCCGACACCGACAGCCCGTTCCAGTGGCTGATCGGCGCCTTCTATTCCCAGACCGACCGAATCTATGCGCAGCGGCTGCCGACACCGGGCTACGACGCGTTCACCGACGCCCGCTTCGGCGCCGGGACGTCCGCCGCCGTGGCCAACGGCTTCGGGCCCAACTCGCCCTACAATGCCGACCTGCCCTACGACATCCGCCAGACCGCCCTGTTCGGCGAGGCCAGCCTCGACATCACCCGCCGGCTGACGGTCACCGCCGGCGTGCGCTATTATGATTTCGAGGAGGAGCGGCGATTCACCTCGGGCGGCCTGTTCTCCAACGGCGACGACCGCACCGATCGCACCGCTTCGGACGGAATCAGCCCGCGTTTCATCGCCACCTACGAAGCCTGGGACGACGTCCGCTTCAACGCCCAGGTGTCCAAGGGCTTCCGTCTCGGCGGAGTCAACGATCCCTTGAACCTGCCGCTGTGCGACAACGGCGTCCCGAACGGGCCCGACGCGCTGACGTTCGGCGGCTTCCCGACCTATGACGACGAAACGCTGTGGAACTATGAGGTCGGCGTCCGCGGCCGTCGCGGCGTGCTCAACTTCGCGGCTGCGGCCTTCTACACCGACATCGAGAACCTCCAGGTGACGGCCGACGCCGGCTCCTGCTCGTCGCGCGTCGTGTTCAACGTGCCGAGCGCGCATACCCAGGGCATCGAGTTCGAGCTTTCCACCTCGCCGGCCGAGGGCCTCGCCCTGGCGATCTCCGGGAGCTTCGTCGAGGCGGAGTTCGACAGCAGCGTGGTGAGCGCGACCGGCGCGGTCATCGCCGGAATCCGCGAATTCAATCGCCTGCCGACCGTGCCTGAATTCCAGATCTCGGCGAGCGCGAGCTATGCGTGGCGGGTCGCGCCGGAGGCCGAGGCCTATGTCGGAGCCTCGTTCCAGCATGTCGGAAGCCGCTTCACCCAGCCGAGCGACCAGGAGAACAATCCGCGCCCCTTCCCGCACAGCCTTCCGTTCGGCGGCGCGCCGGCCAGCGCGACGACCATTCTGGACCTGGAGCTGCCGGACTATCAGCTGGTCAATCTCAGCGCCGGCATCGACTGGGACAACGGGCTCGGAGTCCAGCTCTATGCCAACAACCTGTTCGACGAGAATGCCCTGCTGTCGTTCGACCGCGAGCGCGGCGGGCGGGCGCGGCTCGGCTTCAACATCGGCAATCCGCGCCAGATCGGCGTGACGGTGCGCAAGCGCTTCTAGGGGCGCCATCATGAGACCGACGCGGCGCGAGCTGATCGCGGGTGCCGCGGCGGCCTCGCTCTCCGCCCCCGCGGCAGCACAGATCGTCACCCGCTCCGCCGACGTGGCGGTAATCGGCGCAGGCGTGTTCGGCGCCTGGACCGCGAGGAAGCTTCAGGACGCCGGGCAGCGCGTGCTTCTGGTCGATGCGTGGGGGCCGGCCCATGCCCGCGCCTCGTCCGGCGGAGAGTCGCGCATGACCCGCGGCGCCTATGGCGCGGACGAGATCTACACGCGCATGGCGCTGTCCTCGCTCTCGGACTGGCAGGCGCTGTCGCGCAGTTCGGGCCTGCCGATCTTCGCGCCCACGGGAGTGCTGTTCTTCTTCCCCGACCGCGACCCCTATGCGCTGGCGACGATCGCGGTGCACCGGCGGCTCGGCCTGCCCACCGAGGTGCTGGAACGCGCGGAGATGGCGCGCCGATTCCCCGCGATCGACTTCGCCGGCGTCGCGATCGGCCTGCTCGAGCGCCAGTTCGGCGTGCTGATGGCACGGCGCGCGGTCCAGACCCTGGTGATGCGCTTCGTCGAGGCGGGCGGCACCTACCGCGCCGCGCAGGTGCTGCCGCCCGAGCCGGGCCAGGCACGGCTCGACGCGCTGCGCACGGCGGACGGCCAGGTCATCGCCGCCGACCGCTTCGTCTTCGCGGCCGGGCCGTGGCTGCCGCGCCTGTTCCCCGATCTGCTGGCACGGCGGATCCGGCCGACCCGGCAGGAGGTGTTCTTCTTCCGCCCGCCGCCAGGCGACGAGCGCTTCGGGCCGCGACAGCTGCCGGGCTGGGCCGACTTCAACGGCGGCGACCTCTTCTACGGCATGCCCGACCTCGAGGCGCGCGGCTTCAAGATCGCGCGCGACACCCACGGACCCGAGATGGACCCGGACCAGGGCGACCGGGCGCACTCGGCCGAGGCGCTGGCTCGGGTGCGCGCGTTCATGGCGCGGCGCTTCCCGATGCTTGCCGATGCCCCGCTTAACGAAAGCCGGGTCTGCCAATATGAGAACAGCGCCAATGGCGACTTCCTGGTCGACCGCCACCCGCGCTGGCCCAACGCGGTCCTGGTCGGCGCCGGCTCGGGCCACGGCTTCAAGATGGGTCCGGCGGTGGGGGCCTATGCCGCCGCTTTGGTCACCGGCGCCCCGCTCGCCATCGAGCCGCGCTTCTCGCTCGCCAGCAAGGCGCAGAGCGGCGAACGGACCGTGCACTGACGCCGAGGCACGGCGCGAACGATCGCGGAGCCATCCCGGCGCACGGCTGACCGGAGCTAGTCGCCGCCGAAGCGCAGGGTCAGCCCGGCGCCGACGCCCCACGACCAGCTGTCCTCGGTGCCGAGGCGGACCGTCTCGCCCGCCAGCACGGCGTCGCCGGTCAGCGGGACGAGCGGCGCGCCGACCTCCGACAGCCAGCTTCCCGACCCGAACAAGGTCAGGACGGAGCGAGAGCCGAGGCGGAACGACAGCGCCGCGCCGGCATCGCCCCTGAAGCCGATCCCGTCATCCTCATCCTCGACAAGGATCGTGAAGTCCTGATCGGCCGCGGGGCCGAAATTGGCGATGTTGCGCTCGCGGAAATCGAGGCGGCTGCGGCGGTAATAGGCCGCGGCCCCGGCGCCGGCGCTGACGAGCACGCCGTCGCCGAGCGCATGGCCGAGCGCCGCCGAGAAGCCGGCCGTGACATAATCCTCGTCGAGCGAGAAACGCCGTTCCTGGCTGAAATTGAAGGCGAAGCCGCCCGCGGTGGTTCCCGACGCGCCGCCCTGCGTGTCATAGTCCCGGTCGCTGTGGCGATAGTCGAGCCAGAAGCTGACGCTCGGGCCCGGCAGGGAATCGCTAGCGAAACCATCCGCCGGATTGTCCCAGCTTCGATAGGCCCCAAGGCCGGTATGGATCGGCAGGTCGAAGGCCGGCAGGGGCCTGCCCACGAGGCCGATGCTGCCCCCGAGCGAGATATCCGACACATTGACGGCCGAGGTGCCGGCATAGCCTTCGGTCGCGGAAATGCCGGTGCTGCCGCCCGGCGACAGGGCCGCATAGGGGTGGCCCGAGCGCACGCCCGGCTCGATATCGAAGCTGTCGGCGCCATTCCCCTCGCCGTAGCGGGCGCGAAGCATGACCGGCGTGCGGCCAAGGATGAAGCCGAGGAAGGCGTTGCCCGAGACATAGTCGACGGTCCGGGGCGACGGCAGCGCCAGCCGCTCGGCGCCGTCCCGGTCGACGAAGCCGCCGCCGGTGACGGGCTGGTCGGTCTGGCCCCAGCTGAAGAAGATATCGATGAGGAGGGCGGTAGCACGCTGGTGTTCGAGCTCCGCTCTTCGCCGCCGGAGCAGCAACCTTTCCCGACGGGCCACCGCACGGTCGTGCCGGACCTCCTCCGCGATCTCGTCCGGCGTCATCCTTCGCGGAGCCCGAGGCGGCGGCACCGCGGTCTCCTCCAATATGCCGTCCGCGTCGCAGCTCGGCCGCTGCAGCAGGCGCGCGCGTCGCATCTGCTCGTCGAGATAGGCGAGCTCGGAATCGCTCGGGCTCGGGCGGGCCAGCTCGTCCCGCATCGCCGCCTCGATCGCCCGGACGAGATTCGCCTTGGCGACGTCGAACCGCGTCGGGTCGCATTCGCGAAGCACGGCCCGCCACAGGCGCTCGATGGCCGTGCGGTGGACTCCGCGATCCTGGACCGGCGGTGGCAACGGGGACGTCGCTTGCGGCACCCCCTCCTGGCTTTCTCCTTGCGGGCAATTCTCAAGCTGAAGTTGCCGGGCCGCCGCCAGACGGCCCTCGTAGCTTCGCAAGAGGCGTTCCAGATCTCGGGTCGAGAAGCGGCTATACTGGCGAGCCTGGCTGCTCTCGCCCAGGACCCGCCGGGCGCGCAGGGCCTGCCGCGCCCGTTCCCCCATGTTTTCGAGGCGAATGATCTGGCGGCGCAAGTCATCGGCATTGCAGCGGCGCGCCGCGAGCTGCGCCTCCAGATATGCGTCCCCATCATCGCCGAACTCGTTCTTCAACTCACGCATCCTGTCGGAGCGAGGGATGTCCTGCGCCAGGGCCGGGGCGGGCGCCGTCAGCGCCAGGGTGGCCGCGCCGGCCAGCATGATGGTGTGAAACCGCCGCTTCATTGTCCCCTCCGCGATCCGGTGAAGGACGGAAAGGAAGCATCGTGACGCGAGACGGGTCTTTCCCGAATTCTGAAAAATTCTGAATTTGCCTGAGGCGGCGGACGTGCGTCACGTCTCGACTCCCCTTTCGCCACGGGGCATGATCGCGAGGGGGCGAATGATGGCGGCATGACTCGGTTCGGCCAGGTCGAATTCGACAGCACGCGCGGCAGGCTTCGGGTCGACGGCCGGCCGGTCGAGCTGGACCGTTCGTGCGTCGCAATCCTGTCCATCCTGATCGCCGAAGCCGGTCGCGACGTCGACAAGGACCGACTGCTCGAGGCGGGGTGGCCGGGCCGGGTGGTCCATGAAAATTCGCTGGCCAAGGCGATCGGGCGGCTTCGCCAGGCGCTCGGCGACGATGGCCGGGCGCTGGAGACGGTCCACGGCCATGGCTATCGCCTCGCTGCCGACCCGGAGGAGGCGCCGGCCGAGGAGAGCGCGCCGCCGGCAGGCCGATCGCGGCGTGCCGCGCTGGCCCTGGCCACGCTCGGGCTCGCCGCGCTCGGCGCCCTGTGGCTCGCACAGCCCTTCACCGCCGCGCAGGGCGCCGATGAGGGGCATGCGACCGCCGACCGGCCGCTGATCCGCGGCGAGCCCGCCGACGCGATCGGCCGCGTGCTGTGGGTCGACGACAATCCCGCGAACAATGCCGAGGAGAAGCGCTTCCTCGAGGACCGCAGGATCGCCGTCTACCAGGTCGAGACCAGCGAGGAGGCGCTCGCGCTGATCGCCATGTACGACTATCGCGCGGTGATCTCCGACATGAACCGCGGCGGGGACCCGCTCGCGGGGCTCAAGCTCGTCCGGGAGATGCGCCGGCGCGGCGATTCCACGCCCTTCTTCCTCTACACCTTCGTGCCGTCCGCGGCGCAATATACTCTCCTTACCGAAGCCGGCGGCCAGGGGGCGGCGGTGACCCCGAACGAGCTCTATGCCGCGGTGCTTCCGCTGTTCCGCGAGCACTGGTCCGGCAAGGGCGAGTGAGCGCCTCCCCGCTCGCCGGCTTTACAGCCAGCGGCCCTGTTCCTATCGCCCGGCCATGACGGTCCAGACCCAAGCGCATTCCGGCGACTCCATCCTCATCGTCGACTTCGGCAGCCAGGTGACCCAGCTGATCGCGCGGCGCGTGCGCGAGGCCGGCGTGTATAGTGAGATCGCGCCGTTCACGACGGCCGCCGAGGCGTTCGAGCGGATGAAGCCCAAGGGGATCATCCTGTCGGGCTCCCCCGCCGGCGTTCCCGAGGAAGGCAGCCCGCGGGCGCCGCAAATCCTGTTCGACAGCGGCCTTCCGATCCTCGGCATCTGCTACGGCCAGCAGGTCATGACCCACCAGCTCGGCGGCGAGGTCCGGCCGGGGCACGAGACCGGCGAGGGCGGCGAGTTCGGCCGCGCCTTCCTGACCGTCACCGAGGAGTGCAAGCTGTTCGACGGGCTGTGGCAGGTCGGCGAGCGCCACCAGGTGTGGATGAGCCATGGCGACAAGGTCACCCGCTTCGCCGACGGCTTCCGGATCGTCGCGACCAGCGACGGCGCTCCGTTCGCGGTGATCGCCGACGAGGAGCGCCATTATTACGGCACCCAGTTCCACCCCGAGGTGGTTCACACTCCGGACGGCGGCAAGCTGATCGCCAATTTCGTCCGCCACGTCTGCGGCTGCGCCGGCGACTGGACGATGGCCGAGTTCCGCAAGACCAAGATCGAGGAGATCCGAGCCCAGGTCGGGAAGGGTCGGGTGATCTGCGGCCTGTCCGGCGGGGTCGACAGCGCGGTCGCCGCGGTTCTGATCCACGAGGCGATCGGCGAGCAGCTGACCTGCGTGTTCGTCGACCACGGGCTGATGCGGGCCGGCGAGGCGGAGCAGGTGGTGAGCCTGTTCCGCAATTCCTACAATATCCCGCTCGTCCATGTCGACGCGGAGGAGATGTTCCTGGGCGGCCTCGCCGGGCTCACCGACCCGGAGGCCAAGCGCAAATATATCGGCGGCGCCTTCATCGACCTGTTCGAGGAGGAGGCGCGCAAGGTCGGCGGCGCGGACTTCCTGGCGCAGGGCACGCTCTACCCGGACGTGATCGAGAGCGTCAGCTTCACCGGCGGCCCGTCGGTGACGATCAAGAGCCACCACAATGTCGGCGGCCTGCCCGAGCGGATGAACATGAAGCTGGTCGAGCCGCTTCGCGAATTGTTCAAGGACGAGGTGCGCGCATTGGGCCGCGAGCTCGGCCTTCCCCAGGCCTTCGTCGGCCGCCACCCCTTCCCCGGCCCCGGCCTCGCTATCCGGATCCCCGGCGAGGTCACCAAGGAGCGCTGCGACATATTGCGCAAGGCCGACGCCATCTATCTCGAGGAGATCCGAAACGCCGGCCTCTACGACGCGATCTGGCAGGCGTTCGCGGTGCTTCTGCCGGTCAAGACCGTCGGCGTGATGGGCGATTACCGCACCTATGACAGCGTGTGCGGCCTTCGCGCGGTGACCAGCACCGACGGAATGACCGCCGACGTCTATCCGTTCGACGCCGGCTTCCTCAGCCGCGTCGCGACGCGGATCGTCAACGAGGTCAAGGGCATCAACCGGGTGGTCTACGACTATACGAGCAAGCCGCCGGGGACGATCGAGTGGGAGTGACGCCGGAGTGAAGCCGCGTCTGTCCGTGTTGACGCTGGGAGTGGCCAATCTAGAGCGGTCGCTGGCTTTCTATCGCGACGGGCTTGGGCTGCCGACCGAAGGTATTATCGGCCGCGAGTTCGAACATGGCGCAGTCGCCTTCTTCGACCTCTCAGGCGGGCTGAAGCTGGCGATCTGGGCGCAGGCGGACCTTGCCCATGACAGCGGCCTCACGGCCGCTCCCGGAAGTTCGACGTCCTTCACGCTCGGCCACAATGTCGCGCGCCGAGAAGAGGTCGACGAGGTGCTGGAACGGGCGCGAGCCGCGGGAGCGACGATCGTGAAGCGGGGCGATGAAACTTTCTACGGCGGCTATGCCGGCTATTTCACCGATCCGGACGGCCATTTGTGGGAAGTCGTCTGGAATCCGGGCATGCTTCCGGAGGACGAATAATGGCCACTCTCTACGGCATCCCCAATTGCGACACGGTCAAAAAGGCGCGGGCGTGGCTCGATGGCCGCGGAATCGCCTATGATTTCCACGATTACAAGAAGGCCGGGATCGACGAGGGGCGGCTTCGCTTCTGGGTGGACGAGCTCGGCTGGGAGACTGTGCTGAACCGCGCCGGGACGACGTTCCGCAAGCTTCCCGAAGCTGACCGGCAGGGGCTCGACGCGGACAAGGCGGTGGCGCTGATGCTTGCTCAGCCGTCGATGATCAAGCGGCCGATGCTCGACCTGGGCGAGCGCCGCATCGCCGGCTTCAAGCCCGAAATCTACGACGCCGCGATCCGCTGATCCCCGGTTGCAAATCGGGCAGCCGTCGCGGGGAGCGGCTGCCCGATCGCAGCGGCGTAAAGGCGCCGCTCCTGCGGCGGGCGCGGCTGCAGCACCCGCCGATCACGCCTTACTGCTCGGTGATCGGAGTTCCGCCGATCGCGAGCTCCGGCACGTTGCCGTTGAACCGGTTGGTGCCATAGGAATTGAGGATCGCTCCCCCCGATATCTGAACGCCGAAGCCGTTGCCGGTGACCGTGGTGTCGCCGATGCGGATCCGCGAGCCCGCATTGCTGGCGATGATCCCGTTGCTCGGGTTGAGCGTCACCGCCGAGTTGGCGATCATGATGTTGACCGGCGTGGTGGCGTTGGTCGAGTTGACCGAGAAGCCGGATGCGTTGCGCGAGATCAAGCTTTCCTCGACGACCAGGGTCACGCCGCCGGCGGCGAGCAGATTCTCGACTCGGATGCCGTTGCCCGTGTTGTTCAGCACCCGCACATTGTCGAGCGCGGCGCTGATCGTGCCGGCGGCATTGGCCGGGTTGAGCAGGATTCCGCCGGTGCCATTGACCACGGTGACGTTGACCGCGTGGAAGCGCATCGCGGTGGTCGGCTGGATCGAGATGCCATGAGAGGAGGCGCCGTTGCGCTGGTTCTGGATGAACACGTCCTCGAGAGTCAGCGACGCGCCCGAGATGAAGCGGACTCCGTTGAGGCCGGGCGTGGTGCCGGCGCCGTTGATCGACAGGCCGCGAAGGATGACGTTGGCCTGGCCCGGAGTCGCGCTCAGCGAATCGTTGATGACGATGCCGTTGATCCCGCCCGAATTGAGGACGCTTCCGAACGTCCCGGTGCAGTCGATGGTGATCGACTTGGTGATGGTCACCGCGCCGAATCCGCCGGGATCGAGGCAGTTGATCTCGCCGCCCGCCGCGGTCTTCGAGATCGCCCCGGCGAAGGTCTTGCACGGCGCGGTGCGGCTGCACGGATTGACGTCGTCGCCGACGCCGGACACCCAGGTGCGGGTCGCCTGGGCATAAGCGGGCGAGGCGGCAGCAAGCGCGAGCAAGGCCGCAGCGGCCATGCGAAAGCCGGTCTTCAGCATGATGAGTTCCCCCAGTTGAGACGACTCATCATAGCATGATGCAGTAATGTCCGCAGTAAGCATTATGCAGGTGGCGGTTGAACTCGGAGCCGATTGCGGCGCGGCCAGTATCGCGTTGCCGGCTTACTTGGTCTGTGCTTGGAGATTTGCCACAGGGGCAGCCGCAGCCATGCGGCGCGCCGGTCCGCCGGCCAGTCCCCGCAAGCCGTTGAAAGCGCTGGCCAGCCCGCTAAGGGAAAGAGGCGGCGAAAGGCTGCCGTCGCAACGGCGGCGAGAGAGGGAGTGAACGACCAGGTGGCCACGCCCGGCGAAGCCGTCAGCGACTTCCTCTCCGGCGGCGGCGAGATGGGCGCACTGATCCGCGGTCATGACTGGGCCTCGACCCCGCTCGGCCCGATCGAGTCCTGGCCGCAGAGCCTCAAGACCGCGGTCGCCATGGTCCTGCTCTCCCCGGTCCCGATCGTCATGCTGTGGGGCGTGGACGGGGTCATGATCTACAACGACGCCTATTCGGGGTTCGCCGGAGGCCGACACCCGCAATTGCTGGGCTCGAAGGTGCGCGAGGGCTGGCCCGAGGTCGCCGACTTCAACGACAATGTCATGAAGGTCGGCCTTGCCGGCGGCACCTTGTCCTACAAGGACCAGGAACTGACCCTCCACCGCCACGGCAGGCCCGAGCAGGTCTGGATGAACCTGGATTATTCCCCCGTTCTCGACGAGAGCGGGCGGCCTGCCGGGGTCATCGCCATCGTCGTCGAGACCACCGACCGGGTGCTGAGCGAGCGGCGCATCCGCGCCAGCGAAGCGCGCCTGCGCAGCATGGCGGACAATTTGCCGGTGATGGTCTGGGTGACCGACAAGGACGGCCAGTGCGTGTATCTCAACCGCCACTGGTACGCCTTCACCGGCCAGAGCGAGGCAGAGGCGCTCGGCACCGGCTGGCTCGACGCGATCCATCCGGACGACCGCGGCCGATCCGGCGAGATCTTCTTCGGCGCCGCCGCCAGTCAGGAGCCGTTCCGGATGGAATATCGCCTGCGGCGGGCGGACGGCAGCTATCGCTGGGCGATCGACACCGGCTCGCCGCGGCTGGGCGCGAATGGGGAGGTGGCCGGCTTCGTCGGATCGGTCATCGACATCGAGGAGCGCCGAGCTGCCGAGGACGCGCTGCGCGAGAGCGAAGCGCGGTTCCGGGCGATGGCGGATTCGGCGCCGGCGCCGGTCTGGGTCACCGGCCCGGACGGGATCGAATTCGTCAACCGGGCCTTTTGCGAGTTCGCCGGGCTGCCGGCCGAGCGGCTGCTGGGCGGCGCCTGGACCACGATCATCCACCCCGACGACCTTCCTGCGGCGGCGACGACCCGCGCGGAAGCCTGGAAGACGGGCACGCCCTACGGCTTCGAGGCCCGCTTTCGCGACGGCGACGGCGCCTGGCGGTGGATGATGGTCAATTCGCGGCCCCGCCACGACAGCGACGGCGCCCTGCTCGGCTATACCGGCATGGCGGTCGACCTCACCGAGATGCACGAGGTCGCGATCGACAATGCCCGGCTGGTCGAGGCCGCCCAACGCGAGATCGCCGAGCGCCGCCGCGCCCAGGAAGCGCTCGCCGAGCTCAACGCATCGCTCGAGCAGCGAATCATGGCGGCGATCGGCGAGCGCGAGGAGATGGAAGAGGCGCTCAGGCAGTCGCAGAAGATGGAAGCGGTGGGCCAGCTGACCGGAGGCATCGCCCACGACTTCAACAACCTGCTGACGGTGATCACCGGCAATCTCGAGCTCGCCCAGCGCCAGATCGCCGGCGCCGGCAACGCGCGGCTGGAGCGCAACATCGCCAGCGCGCTGGCCGGCGCCGAGCGCGCCGCACTGCTGACCCAGCGGCTGCTCGCTTTCTCCCGGCGCCAGCCGCTCGCGCCCAAGCCGACCGACGCCAACAAGCTGGTGCGCGGCATGTCGGAGCTGCTCCGCCGAGCGCTGGGCGAGACGATCGCGATCGAGACGGTGCTCGGCCCCGGCCTGTGGCGAATCGAGATCGATTCAAACCAGCTCGAGAATGCCATCCTCAACCTCGCGCTCAATGCCCGCGACGCGATGGGGCAAGGCGGCAAGCTCACCATCGAGACGATGAATACGCATCTCGACCGGGGCTATGCCGCCGAGAACAGCGAAGTCGCCGCCGGCCAATATGTCGCGATCTGCGTCACCGACACCGGCAGCGGCATGGACTCCGAGACCCTGGCGCGCGCCTACGAGCCCTTCTTCACCACCAAGGAAGTCGGCAAGGGCACCGGCCTCGGCCTGTCGATGGTCTATGGCTTCGTCAGGCAGTCGGGCGGCCACCTGAAGATCCATTCCGAGCCCGGCGTGGGCACGAGCGTGAAGATCTACCTGCCGCGGCTGGCCGGCGACGGCCGCGTGCAGGAAGCAGGCCGGGCCTCGCCGGCGCCCGCGGGCAGCGGCGACGAGACGATCCTGGTGTGCGAGGACGACCCGGAGGTCCGCGCCTATACGACCGAGGTGCTGCGCGAGCTCGGCTATTGCGTGGTGGCCGCCGCCGACGGGCCGGCCGCCTTGCGCCAGCTCGAGGCGAGCGACGGAAAGATCGACCTGTTGTTCACCGACATCGTGCTGCCGAGCGGAATGAACGGCGAGATGCTGGCGCGGCAGGCGCGCGCGCTTCGCCCCGACCTCAAGGTGCTGTTCACCACCGGCTATGCACGCGACGCCATCGTCCACCAGGGCCGCCTCGACCCGGGCGTCGAGCTGATCACCAAGCCCTTCGCTTATGCCGAGCTTGCCGCGCGGGTACGCGATATGCTTGACGCGGGGGCATGAGCCACAAGAGCGACCTCATCGCCCGCGCCCGCCAGGCGGCGCTCAGGGCCTATGCCCCTTATTCCGGCTTCAGCGTCGGCTGCGCGGTGGAATCCGTCGACGGCCAGGTGGCGGTCGGCGCGAACATGGAGAATGCCTGCTTCCGGCTCGGCGTGTGCGCGGAGGTGGCGGCGCTGGCCGCGGCGTGCCAGGCGTTCGGGCTCGACCGGGTCAAGCGGATCGCGGTGGCCGGCGGACGGGTCGAGAATGGCGCCCTTGCCGGAGAGCAGGTGGTGACCTCCTGCGGCGGCTGCCGCCAGTCGATCCTCGAGGCGGCTCAGCTCAGCGGGAACGACGTGGAGATGATCTCGTCGAGCGGCGACGGGGCGCAGGTCGACGTGCGGCGGATATCGGACCTGCTGCCGCTCGGCTTCGGGCCGGACAATCTGAAGGACGCCGCGCGCTAGGACTCCCCTCCCGCTTGCGGGAGGGGTCGGGGGAGGGGCTGTTTGACATGCCCTCCCCTCTCGCCGCTCCGCGGCTCATCCCCTCCCGCAAGCGGGAGGGGAAAGCATGGTCACGTCAGCTTGATCTCGCGCAGGCGCTGCTGGAGAAAGTCGTGGGCGGTGATCGGCGGCTCGGGCTCGCCGTTGCCGAGGCAGCCGGGCAGCGGGTCGATCAGGTAATCCGGCCGGAAATGGAGGAAGAAGGGCATCGAGTAGCGCGACACGCCGCGCCGCTCGGGTGCCGGATTAACCACGCGGTGCGAGGTCGATTTCAGCACGCGGTTGGTGAGGCGCTGGAGCATGTCGCCGACATTGACGACGAGCTCGCCCTCGCGCGGGGTGACCGGAAGCCACTGGCCGTCGCGGTCGAGCAGCTGGAGGCCGGCCTCCTCGGCGCCGAGCAGGAGCGTGATGGTGTTGATGTCCTCGTGCGCGCCGGCGCGGACATTGGGGCCGTCGCCGGGGACCGGCGGGTAATGGAGCAGGCGAAGCACCGAATTGCCGTCGCGCACGGTGTCGACGAAGAAATCGGGCGCGAGGCCGAGGTGGCGGGCGATCGCCTCGAGGATCCGCGCGCCGGCCTTATCGAAGGCGGCGAACAGCTCGAGGAAGGTCGAGCGGAAGCTTTCGACCTCTTCCGGCCAGACGTTGCGCGGCATCATCGGTTCGTAGGGATGGCCCTCGGGTAGCTCGCGGCCGACGTGCCAGAATTCCTTGAGGTCGTAGGCACTCGCGCCCTTGGCGGTCTCGATCCCGAACGGCGTGTAGCCGCGCGCGCCGCCGCCGCCGGGGATATGGTAGGCTCGCTTCACGTCCTCGGGCAGGGCGAAGAAGGCCTTCGCTTTCTCCTCGGCGCGGGCGATGAGGTCCGCCGGAATGCCGTGGTCGGCGACGACCGCGAAGCCGTAGCGTTCGAACGAGCCGCCGATCGCGGCGGCGAAGCCTTCGGGGTCCCGATCGGACTCGGTGAGGGAGACGGAAGCGATGGAATCGAGCGTGGTGGCCATGTCGCGTTCGTAGCGTAGAGCGTGCGCCAATGCGACTCCGGTGGAACCCGGAGGAGTCGCTTTTCGCCTCGTGGATTGCGCCGACGCACCGCTCCCCGCAAAGGCGCGGCATGACCGTGCATCCCCGCCCCTATCTGACTCTGGCCCTGGTCGTGACGGCGACCCTGCTCGGCCTGATGGGCACCGACCTGGTGCTTCCGGCGGTACCCTCGCTGCCCGAGACTCTGGGCGGCGATGCGGCGGCGGCTCAGCTGGTGCTCGCGGCCTATGTCGGCGGGACCAGCATCGGCCTGCTCGCTTTCGGGGCGCTTGGCGACCGCGTCGCGACGCGCAGCCTGTTCGTCGCGTCGCTGCTGCTGACGGGCATCGTCTCGTTCGCCTGCGCCTGGGCGCCGAGCATCGGGTGGCTGATCGTGCTTCGCGCCGTGCAGGGCGCGGTCGCCTCCGGCCCGGCGGTGTTCGCTCCGGCCATCGCCCGGGCGATGTTCGACGAGGCGCGCGCCGTGCGGGCGATCGGCGCGCTGGGAAGCATCGAGTCGCTCGCCCCTGCCCTCGCCCCGATCCTCGGCGTGTGGCTGCTCGCGCTCGGTGGCTGGCAATTGTCGTTCGAGCTGATCGGCGCGGTCGCTCTGGCGCTCGCCGCGGTCAACCTGGCGCTGCCGCTCATCCCGCAGACCAGCCGGCGCATGGCGGGCCGCTACGCGCTGCTGCTCAGGGACAAGGTTTTCCTGCGCTACGCCTTGAGCCAGGCCTTCGTGCTCGGCGGCCTGCTCGTCTTCGTGTTCGGAGCGCCGGCGGTGATGGTGCGCAGCTTCGGCGGGAGCATCGCCGACTTCATCGTCATGCAGGTGAGCGGAATCGCCAGCTTCATCCTGTGCGCCAATGTCGCCGGCGGGTTGGCGGCGCGGTTCGGCGCCGAGCGGATGATCGGCATCGGCACCGCGATGGCCGCGGCGGGCGCGGCGGCGATGCTGCTCTACGGTCTGGCCGGCGGCGCGAGCACCTGGGTCATCACCGCACTGTTCGTGCCGATCAACAGCGGCCTCGGCCTGCGCGGCCCGCCCGGCTTCTACCGCGCCGTGGTGGCGAGCCACGGCGACGACGCCCGCGGAAGCGCCCTCGTCATCCTGTTCATCATGGCCGCCACCGCCCTCGGCACCGCGGCCGTGGCCCCGTTCATCGAGCAGGGCTTGGCGCCGCTCGCCGCCGCCGCCTTCGCGCTGGAGCTGGCGGCATTGGCCTGCCTGCTGTTCCTGCCGAGATTGCGGGAGGCACCCTGATCAGGGCAGGCGGTAGCTCAGCCGCAGGCCAACGCTATCCATGCCGGGATTCTGCCGGCTGAGCAGCTGCGCGTTGCTGATGTGGACCCAGCTCGCCTCGATCGCGACACGCTCGCTGATCTGGTAGCCGACGCCGAGTTCGGGCTCGAACAGCACGCGCGAGCCGAGGTCGGTCCTCAGGCCGTCGGCCACACCATCGCTGCGCCGCGTATGGACGGCGAGCCCGACGCCCGGGCGGACGAACAGCCGGCCGCCGATCTTCCAGCTGATCCCGGCGGCCGCGAAATGGGTGTCGCCCGCGCTGTGGATCGAGCCGAACAGGTAGGGTGAGGGTGCGCCGATGAGGCTCAAGGCGCGAATGCGCTCGCCCCGCCAGCCGAGCTGGAAGTCGACTCCGTCCTCACGCCCGCCAAGAGTCAACGGGGAGTCGATATCGTGAGCGAGGACGCCGCCGAACAGCTCGGATGCGTGTGCCGGACCGCCTGCCAGCGTTGCCATCGCGGCAAGGACGAAAACACCACGCATTTCTCTCTCCTCACCGGGCCGAAGCGTCCGTCGACCGCTTGAGCTGGCGACAAGGGGCTAGGCGGGGAGCAGCAACCCCGCCAGCGCGGCGCTCATCAAGTTGGCGAGGCTGCCGGCGATCAACGCCTTGATTCCAAGCCTGGCGATCACCGGGCGCTGGTTGGGGGCGAGGCCGCCGGTCACCGCGAGCTGGATGGCGATCGAGCTGAAATTGGCGAAGCCGCACAGAGCGAAGGTGACGATCGCCCGGCTTCGCTCGCTGATCTGGCCGGGCTCCAGGGCGCCGAGGTCGATGAAGGCGACGAACTCGTTGAGCACGACCTTGGTGCCGAACAGGCCGCCGGCGGCGCCCGCCTCGTTCCACGGGATTCCGACCAGGAACATGATCGGCTGGAAGATCGCGCCGACGATCTGCTGGAAGCTCAGCTCGGGATAACCGAACCAGCCGCCGATGCCGCCGAGCAGGCCGTTGGCGAGCGCGACCAGGGCGACGAAGGCGAGGACCATCGCTCCGACCATCACCGCGAGGCGGACGCCGACCTGGGCGCCCTGGGCCGCGGCCATGATGACGTTGGCGGGCCGCTCCCCTTCCTCGAAGGTCTCGGCGAGCTCGACCTTCTCCTCGGCCGCGTCGCCCTCGGCCGCGGCGCCGTCGCCGCCGGCGAGCGGAAGCTCCTCCTGCCTGGCCGGCTCGTCGGGCATGATGATCTTGGCCATCAGGATCCCGCCCGGCGCCGACATGAAGGCGGCGGCGAGCAGATAGGGCAAAGCGGCCGGTCCGAGCAGGCTCGCATAGGCGGCGAGGATGGTGCCGGCGACTCCGGCCATGCCGACGGTCATCAGCGTGAACAGCTGCGCCGGAGTCAGCGCCGACAGATAGGGGCGGACGACGAGCGGCGATTCGCTCTGGCCGACGAAGATGTTGGCGGCCGAGCCCAGGGCCTCGACTCGGCCGATTCCGGTCACCCAGCCGATCGCTCCGCCGATCCAGCGCACGATGCGCTGCATGATTCCGAGATAATAGAGGATCGCCACCAGCGAGGCGAAGAAGATGATGACGGGCAAAGCGGCGATCGCGAAGGCGTGAGCGGGGTTGGTGCAGGCAAAGTCGGCCGCAGCCGCGACGTCCGCCGCCGGGATCGGACGCACTCCGCCGTCGGGAACGCCGATCAGGCAGCCGTTGCGGGCAAGGTCGCCGAACAGGAATTCGGTGCCCTTGCCGGCATAGCCCAGGAGGTTGGACACGCCGCGCGACATGCCTTCGATCGCGGCGCGGCCCCAGCTCGTATAGAGGACCAGCACGGCGATGCCCGCCTGAAGCGCGAAGGCGGCGGCGACCACCCGCGGCCGGATGGCGCGGCGGTTGCTGGACAGCAGGAAGGCGATGGCGAGAATGGCGAGGATGCCGGCAAGGCCGATCAACGGATGCGTGCTCAGGGTGGGTGCCTTCCTGGCTGTAAGCGAGCGCGGCTGCGCGGGACGGCGCGGAGATTGGCGCGGGTCCGCCGCGATGGCAAGCGGGAGGTGCTTGCCTCCAACGCGGGTCATGCCGGACTTGATCCGGCATCCATCTTTCTCCCCGATCCAGTAGGAGACAGAAGGTGGACCCCGGATCAGGTCCGGGGTGACGGTCTGTGGCCTGCCGGCCACGCAAGCCCTTGCCACCGTGGCTTCGCTGCCCCTAGTCAGGGACGATGGAAACCGAGACCAACGCCGGCACCGCGCCGGGCATCTCCCGCTCCCTGTTCGCCTTCTCCGTCTTCTACGGCGGAATGGTGTGCATCGCCGGGGTGCTCGGCAACAAGCAGGTCGCGCTCGGGCCGCTCGCGGTCGAGGCGGGGATCTTCGCCTTCCTGCTGCTCGTCGTGGTGTCGAGCACGGTCGCCGAGCTTCACGGCCGGGCGACCGCCAACCGGCTCGTGCTGCTCGGCTTCATTCCGCTGCTCGCCTCGCTCGCGCTGACCCTGCTGGTGCTTGCCATCCCCGCCGCGGAAAAGATGGACCCGCAATATCTCGGCGCGTTCGAGACGATCATGACGGGTACCCCGCGTATCTGGGTCGGCGGGATCATCGCCTACGGCGTGTCGACTTTGCTCAACGTCACCATCTTCAGCAAGCTGAAGCGCGAGGGCGGCAAATTGCTGTGGCTCCGCGCGGGAATCGCCGGCGTGCTCAGCCAGATCGTCGACACTTTGATCTTCATCACCATCGCTTTTTACGGCGTGTTTCCGATCGGCGACCTGCTGGTCGGCCAGATGCTCGCCAAGGTGGTGCTGTCGTCGGTCGCGGTGCCGCCGCTGATCGTGCTCGCGGTGAAGCTGGGGCGGTCGCTGGACAGCAGGCCTGCGTGATCCTCACCCCTCCCCTCCTCTGAAGAGTAGGGGCTAAGCAGCCCCTATTCCGTGGTTTCGCCGTCCCATTCGTCCTTGTCGTGGTCGCGGTCGGCCTGCGCCTTGTCCTTGTGGACCACGCCGTCGCGATGCTCGGGCGGGCTGTAGATCGTGTAGAGCTTCAGCGGCACGTCGCCGTCGTTCACCACGTTGTGGCGAGCGCCGGCGGGGACGATCACGACGAAATCGTCCTCGACCCTGTTGGCCTTGCCGTCGATGTGGATGGTGCCGCGGCCTTCCTCGATGCGGAAGAACTGGTCGCCGTCCTCGTGCACTTCCTCGCCGATGTCGCAGCCCGGCGGGAGGGTCATCAGCACCAATTGCATATGCTTGCCGGTGTAGAGCACGCGCCGGAAATCCTCGTTCTCCAGCGTGCGCGCCTCGATATCGTCGACATAGCCTTTCATTGGTCCGCTCCTCCGTCCGTCAGTAGATCAATGCAGCGCCGTGGTGAGGGGTTCCAGCGGGCTAGTTGCCGTTCTGCGCCCCGGGCACGGCCGGCGGCGGCGCGGCGAGGTTGGCGTCGCTCAGATTCGCCGCGGCGTCGTCCTCGGCCTCGGGGATCGGCGACAGCTCGTCGCCGCCGATCGCGCTGTTGAGGTCGCCGGTCACCGACGCGTTCGGAGCGGCGGTGTTGCTGATATTGGTCTGCGCGTCGCCGCAGGCGGCAAGGGCGAGGGCGCCGAGCGCGGCGGCGAGGATGCGGGTCGTCATGGCCCGCTCTTACCGCGCCGCCGCCGCCGCGTCACGCCGGTCGCTGACCAGCGCTCCGCCCTTGATCACGATCGGGACGGATTCGAGCAGCCGCACGTCGGCGAGCGGGTCGCCGGCGACCGCGATCATGTCGCCGTAGCGGCCGACCGCGATCGCTCCGACGTCGTTCGTCCGGCCGAGCGCCTCGGCGGCGTTGCGGGTCGCCGCCTGGATCGCCTCGAGCGGGGTCATCCCATATTCGACCATGTAGCGGAACTGGCCCGCAGCCGTGCCGTGCGGCATCACCCCGGCGTCCGAGCCGAACGCCAGGCGCACTCCGGCGCGGTGGGCGGCGCGGAAATTGTCGCGCTGGATCTGGGCGATCTCGCGGTCCTTGCGGAGGTTGTCCTCACCGATTCCGCAACGGGCGGCGCAGGCCTGGGTGAAGTCGGTGTTGAAGATGTCCATGACGAACCAGGTGCCGCGCTCGCGGGCGAGGCGGATGCCCTCGGCGTCGACCAGGCTGGCATGCTCGATCGTGTCGACGCCGGCGCGGATCGCGGCCCTGATGCCGTTGGCGCCATGGGCATGGGCGGCGACCCGAAGGCCCCATTGATGCGCCTCCTCGACGATCGCGCGCATTTCCTCCTCGGACAGCTGCTGCTGGCCCGGCTCGGTGTTGCGCGAGAACACGCCGCCGGTGGCGCAGATCTTGATGACCTGGGCGCCGTTGCGGCGTTGCTCGCGGACGCGGTTCCGCAATTCCTGCGGGCCGTTGCCGATGCCGGGATTAGTCGCGTTGAAGCGCGGCGGCAGATAGGTCTCGTCGCAATGACCGCCGGTCGCTCCGAGCGAATAGGCCGCGGGGACGATGCGCGGGCCCGGGATTCGGCCCTCGTCGATCGCCTGCATGTAGGCGACGTCGCTGTAGTTCTCCGAGCCGACGTTGCGGACGGTGGTGAAGCCGGCCTCAAGCATGTCCTGCGCGTGGCGGACGCCGATCACCGCCTCGAACAGGTCGGTGAATTCCAGCGCTTCGTAGGGACCGTAGAAGGGGCTCGAATCGAGATGGACGTGCATGTCGACAAGGCCGGGAAGCAGGGTCATGCCCGGCAGGTCGATTCGCCGAGCGCCCGCGGGGATGTTCGGGCGCCCACCGTTCCGGCCGACCACGCTTACGATCCGCCCGTCGGTGACGACGATCACCGGCTCGGCCAGGTAGCGCCCGGTCAGGACGTCGAGCATCCGGTCCGCGGTCACCACCACTGTTTCCGCGCGGGCGCTCAGCGGCAGGAAGAGGAGCAGCAGGGCTGCTGCCGCGCGAATGAAGTTGCTCAAGACCTTGCCCCCTTCGTCATGCCGGACTTGATCCGGCATCCACCTTCTTAGCGAGGCCTGCGGCAAGAAGGAAAGGTGGACCCCGGATCGAGTCCGGGATGACGGTCTGGCTACGAAACCCGCACCCAGGTCTGCGACTTGCACAGGAAGCGGCCGATCAGGCAGCCGCGGGCGACCACCGAATTGGGGCCGGACAGGCGCAAGGTGCCGGAGAAGGTGCGGCCCATGTCGGGAACGAACACGCGGCCGCCCCAATAGCCTTCGCTCTCGTGGCGGAACTCGCGGAACAGCTGGGTGCCGAGCAGGTTGGCCGTGCCCGCCTCGCGCGCCGCGGCGATCGCCTGCGGGCTCGCCCAGGCGACGGTTCCGCAGACATTGGCGCCGCACGGCTGGATGCGGACATGGACGGTGTTCTTGGGATTGCGCCACACGCCGGTCAGCGCCTGCGTGTCGCGGCCCTGCGCGGTCGCCGCGGCCCCCGACACGACGAAGAAGGCCGCCGCAACGGCGGCCAGGATGAATCGACGCATTACAAACTCCCACAGGCCCGTCCCGCAGGAATCCGGGCCGCAGCGATCTGGGCACGGACGCCGGGGCGTCAACGGCCGGACTTCAACGACTACAGGCGCTTAGGCACGACATGCGGCGCAATTGCGGCGATCTTTCGCCGCCGCCATGGCCGTTCCCGCCCGTTCACTCCGCGATCGTCTCGCCGCTCCCGCCGACGTCGGCGGGGAAGTCGCGAAACTTGGGCAGGCCGTCCTTCATCGGCAGCACCGTCTCCTGATAATGGAGGTGCACCGCCGGCTGGAAATCGAGGTCGGGGATGATCGCCGCGTGAACGTCGATCATTCCGAGGCTGGGATGGTCGACCATGACATGGCCGCCGCAATCGGCGCAGTAGCGCCGACCGCTGAATTCGGTCTTGTTGAAAGCGGCGAGCTTGTCGGCGCCGCGGGTGACCCGGACATCGTCGGCCTTCCACAAGGTGAAGGCGTTGACCGGGCCGCCGGAATGGGCGCGGCATGACCCGCAGTGGCAATAACCCATGGCCTGCGGCGCCCCGCGCGCCTCGATCTCCACGCTGCCGCAGAAGCAGCGGCCCTTGTAGGCGTCCGTCATGCGATCCCCTCCGTCGCTGCCGGCCCGGACTCGGCCGGAAGGGCGATCATGCACCAGCCGAGCGGCGGCTGGCAATCGACCCGGCCCTCGGTTAGCCTCGGCGCAACGATCGGGAGGGGGCATGCCGGACGTCTTCATCTCCTATTCGAGCAAGGACCGCGCGGTCGCCGAGCGGGTGCGCGACGCGCTCGGCGAGGCGGGCTATGACGTGTTCTGGGACCAGGAGATCCCGGCCGGCACCGACTGGGACACGTGGATCCGCGAGCGGCTGACCGGCTCGCGGCTCGCCATCGTGCTGTGGAGCAAGGCGAGCATCGCCTCGCCCAACGTCCGCCACGAGGCGATCATCGCCCGCGACGCCGGCGGCCTGCTGCCGCTGATGGTCGACGATCTCGCGCCGAGCGATTTCCCGATGGGCCTGTTCCTGGTCCAGGCGCTCAAGGTCGGACGAAGCCAGCGCGAGTTCAACGCGGCCAGGCCCAAGCTGCTCGACGAGGTCGCCACTCGGATCGGCGCGCCCGGCGGCGACGCGGCGGCGGCGCCGGCGCCAAGGCCGCGTTCCCGGCGGACTCGGAAGATCGCGATCGGCGGCGCAGTCGCGGCCCTGCTGCTCGCGGCGCTGCTGGCCATCTTCTGGCCGACGCTCAGATACATGATCGATCCCGACGCGCCGCCGGCGGCCGCCGATCAGCTGCGCGCGTCGATCGAGCGCGAAGGCCTGGCGCGCGAGCGGGTCGCGCGAAGCGCCGAGACCGCGCTGAGCGGCGACCGCGAGGCGATCGGAACGAGCTGGGCGTGGTTCGCCGGCCAGTTGATCAGCGCCGCGCCGGAAGAGAGCCGGAGCTTCGCTGACGGCTATTTCCGCTACCTCGCCACCGTCGAGCAGCCGGAGTGCGGCTGCTTCGTCATGGAGGACATCCCCAACAGCATCGGCAACGGCTGGGTGATCATCACCGCGGCCCAATATCGCCGGCCGGCGCCGCCGCGGCTGCTCGAGGCCATCCTCGCCGCGCAGCATGCCGAGGGATGGTGGACGATCAGCCTCAACGGGGTGAAGCAGCAGGCCAATGCCGCGGTCCACGCCACCGCGATGCTGACCATCGCGCTGGCCGAGGCGCGCCGCGCCGGGATCGTGCCGCCGCAATTCCGCCCGCGAGTCGATGCCGCCATCCGCCGCGCCACCAACTGGCTCAACCGCGGCCCCGAGGCGGGCGCCAACTGGGCCGACTATCCCAATGACGAGCGGCGCGCCGAGAATCTCGTGTTCGCGGCGATGGCGACGGTGGCGACCGAGGTGGCCGGAGGCACGCAGAGCGACCAGGCCGCCCGCGCCTTCGCCCGATCGGTCGGATCGCTGCCTCCGGCGATCGAGCATTTCCCCTCCGGCGCCTATGTCGAGCTCACCAACGGCGAGCGCTACATCGACAATTACCGCCACCCGGTGTCGCCGTGGATCGGCGCCGCGTCGGTGCTCGCCTATCGCGGCGCGAGCGCGTCCGAGCGCGCGAAGCTGCGCCCGGTGATCCGCGCCTGGCTCGACGTCGACCTCGGCGACGAGGCGCTCCTGCGCCAGGACTGGATCACCGGCGAGACGCTGTTCCTGCGCGCCCTCGCCTTCCGCCACTACCGCCCCGACCAGCCGGCGACGCATTGAACCCAGCGATCGTAGCGCCTCCGAAACGTTAACGAAATCAAGGGCTTGCCAGCTGCTTCAAGTCCAATAAGCTGCCCCTCCCAAGAAACTGCAATCGGCCGTGTACCGGTTGTGATCAGGGAGAGTAGTAATGCCGAAGAAGCGGTTCGAATTACTCGACTACGATAGCGACAATGGCAATTCGGGCTTCGGGCTCGACCATCCCCGCGGCCTCGACTTGCGGCCCGAGATTCCGCTCACCACCCGCGACGTGCTCGGGGTCGATCTCACCCACACCCGCTATGCCGACGAGGTCGCCTATGCCAAGGGCGGCAATGGCGGCGGCGGGCCCGGCGGAGGCGGAGGCAGCGGCGGCGGGAGCAGCTTCGCACCCTATACCAGCGGCCCGGCCGACCCGACGGCGGGCTTCAACATCAAGATCGAGTTCAACGGCAGCTGGACGCAGGCTTATTACGACATCTTCGTCAGCGCCGCCAATTACCTGTCGACGCTGATCATCGGCGATCTTCAGGACGTGAGCGTGCGGTCGCGGGGCGTGACGACGGTGATCGACGACATCAAGATCACCGCCGAACTGGGTGCGATCGACGGCCTGTACGGAATTCTCGGCCAGGCCGGCCCGACCGCGGTGCGCACCTCCAACTCGCTCCCCGCCACCGCGCAGATGAAGTTCGACATCGCCGACGTGGACGCGATGGGGCTCGACGCCTTCGCCGACGTGGTGCTCCACGAAATGGCACACAGCCTCGGCTTCGGGTCGATCTGGGACCGGCTCGGGCTGGTCACCAACGGCCTCTATACAGGCCAGAACGCGCTCGACGAGTTTCTCGCCATGGGCGGCTCGGGCTCGGGCATCCCGGTCGAGCTTGACGGCGGCTCGGGCACCGCGGGCTCGCACTGGGACGAGGAAACGTTCGATAACGAGCTGATGACCGGCTACATCAACGAAGGCTCCAACCCGTTCAGCGCGATGAGCGCGGCGGTGTTCGCCGACATGGGCTATGTCATCAGCCCGAATTTCGCGTCGCTTGCGGAACCCTACATGTACGCCTGATCGGGATATTCGACGTCGAAGCTGGGGGGCAGTTGCGAGACTGCCCCCCTATTTTCGCAAGGGACCGCCCCTTGATCGGGAGAAGGACCAAGCCGGCCCGTTGCGGGGAGCCGCTCCCTTTGCTCCGCCTCGCTCAGTGCCCCTGCCGGCTCTCGTGCGATGAAACCGCCTGCGACCCGGGACCATCGGGACGATGTCCCTCCGCGGCGCGCCTGGCCGCCGAGTCGAGCCCCTCGACATAGTGGAGGAAGGAGACATAGCTGGCGACGTAGGCGCGGCCTGCGGCCAGGTCGGCGGGATCGAACCGGCCCCTGCTCTGGAGATCCTCGTGCCGCCCATGCGCGTTGCGGCTGCGCCGCTTTCGTGAAAGGCTCCGGGTCATGGCCCTTCTCGCCCGCGCCCTGGCCGCAATGCTGCTCGTCGCTTCCGCTGGCGCGCTTCACGCCCAGCCTCCCCTTCTCGGCGCGCCGCCGGTCGTTCGCGAAGTTCAGGACTGGCTGCTCGTCTGCGACAATACCCGCGTCTGCCGGACCCAGCCGAAGAGCCAATCGGGTTCCCTGATGGTGCGGCGCGACCCCGGTCCCGACGGCGTCCTGCTCGTCCAGCTCAACGCCCAGGAGCCCCGGCCGGCGACGAGGCTCGATCGAAGCTCGATCGCGATCGCCGGGACTTCGCCCGGGCCGGCCGCGCCGTGGCTGCTGGACGAGCGGGGCGAGACCGCCCTGCTTCGCGACGAGTCCGCGCTGGCTTTCCTCCGCGCCGCCGTCGATGCCGAGCGCCTCACCTACAAGGCCGACGGGGCCGAGCTGGAGGTGCCGCTGAGCGGCCTGAAGGCGGCCTTGGCCGGGATGGACGAGGCCCAGGGCCTTGACGGGACGACCCGGGCCTTCGTTCGGCCCGGCAGTCGGTCGCCGGATCAGGCGTTGCCGCCGCTGGCGGTGCCGGTGCTCACCATATCCCGGCCGCCACGGTCCCCTGTCCTTCCCGGCGAGTTCGCCGCGCAGGTGCGGCAGGCCAGCCGCGACCTGCTGGCCGCCCAGGGCTGCGACAAGACGCCGCGGGGCAGCGCGGGCGAAGCCTACGCGCTGACCGACACGGAAGCGCTGGTGATCCTGGAATGCGGCTATGGCGCCGTCCACACCAGCTTCCTCCTCGTGCGCGCCTCGCGCGGTCCCCAGCTCCAGGTGCAGCACATCAGGCTGCCGCGGCGCCCGGGCCGCGACGAGGACTATGAGCATGGCTCCGCGGTCTACACGACGGTCGACTGGGACCCGCAGAGCGCGACTCTCACGTCGGAAGGCTGGTCGTGCGCGCATGCCTGCGGCACCACGAGCAGCTGGGCGTTCGACGGCAGCGACTTCGTGGTCGCCTCCCACCTGATCTACGAGCCGGGCGGCGCCGAAGTGCTCGAAATCTACCGGACCGAGGTCCGCGTAGGCGGCTAGTCCTCGACGTGCAGCGGCCGCCCCTTCTCGGCGGCGCGCTGAACCCATCCAGCGGTCGAGACGTTCGCCGTCCATGACCTCGCTCGTGTTCCTGCTTTACGCGCTCGGCCACGTCGCCTTGTTCGGCTGGGCGCTGCGGCTGCTGCTGCGCTTCCGCCACCCGGCGACGGTGCCGCTGCTGATCGTCACCTTCGGCCTCGTCTACGACAATGCCATGCTCGCGGCGGGCGGGACGATCGGGCATGGCGAGATGCTCGAGCGGCTGAGCGTGCCGCGATTCTTCATGCACGCGTTCGGGACTCCGCTGCTGATGCTGTCGGCGCTCGGCCTCACGATCCGCTCCGGCGCGGGATGGGCGCGCAGCCTTCCCGTCGCGGCTGCGATCGCGCTGCTGACCCTGGCGATGATCGCGGTAGGCGTGAACGCCGACCTGGTCGGCCTCGACCTCGAAGCCAAGCGGGTCGGCGACCTTGTCTCCTACGGCAATGCGGCGACCGACGGGCCGCCGATCGCTCCGGTCGTCACCATCGTCGTGCTGATCGCCGCCGGAGTGATCGTGTGGCGGCGCGGCGGCGGGCCGTGGCTGCTGCTCGGCTCGCTCGCCCAGTTCGCCGCCGCCGCGATCGGAGAGGCCATCACCGTCGCCGGCAACCTGGGCGAGCTTGCGCTCCTCGCCGGCCTCGTGGCGACCGACAGCCGGCTGGCGCGGCGCGAGCCGTCACCAGCCGGGTGAGGCGTCAGATGTGCAGCGGCCGCCCGTATGCCGTGAGCACGCTCTCGTGGAGCATCTCGCTCAAGGTCGGGTGCGGGAAGGTGGTTTCCATCAGCTCCGCCTCGGTCGTCTCGAGCGTGCGGCCGATGGCGTAGCCCTGGATCAGCTCGGTGACCTCGGCGCCGATCATGTGGGCGCCCAAAAGCTCGCCGGTCGCCGCGTCGAACACGGTCTTGATGAAGCCTTCCGCCTCGCCGAGCGCGATGGCCTTGCCGTTGCCGACGAAGGGGAACTTGCCGACCTTGACCTTGTGGCCGGCCTCCTTGGCCTTGGCCTCGGTATAGCCGACGCTCGCGATCTGCGGCCGCGAATAGGTGCAGCCCGGGATGTTGTTCTTGTCGAGCGGGTGCGGGTTCTGGCCGGCGATCGCCTCGGCGGTGATCACCGCCTCGTGCATCGCCTTGTGGGCGAGCCAGGGCGGGCCGGTAACGTCGCCGATCGCCCACAGGCCGGCGACGTTGGTTCGGCCGACGGGATCGGTGTCGATATGGCCGCGGGTCTGCTTCACGCCCAGCGCCTCGAGGCCGATAGTCTCGCTGTTGGGGACGATCCCGATGGCGACGATGGCGTGGCTGAACTCTTGGGTCTCGCTCTTGCCGTCCTTGGTCTTGATCGTCGCGCGGACGCCCTTGCCGCCCGCCTCAAGCTTCTCGACTCCGGCGCCGACATGGATGGTCATGCCCTGCTTGGCGAACGCCTTGTGGGCGAAGGCGGAGACCTCCTCGTCCTCGACGGGGAGGATTCGGTCGAGCATCTCGACGATGGTCACCTTGGCGCCCATGTCGGAATAGAAGCTGGCGAACTCGACTCCGATCGCGCCCGATCCGATGACGAGAAGCTCGGTCGGCATCTCCTTGGGAGTCATCGCGTGGCGATAGGTCCAGATGCGGTTGCCGTCGGCCTTGGCGAAGGGGAGGTCGCGGGCGCGGGCGCCGGTGGCGACGATGATGTTCTTGGCGTTGAGCTCGGTGGTCTTGCCATCCTTGCCGGTGACCTTGAGCTTGGTCGCGGCCGTGAGCACTCCGTCGCCGTCATAGACGGTGATCTTGTGCTTCTTCATCAGGCCCTTGACGCCGCCCGACAGCTGGCCCGCGACCTTGCGCGAGCGGTCGACGATGGCGGGAAGGTCGAAGCCCGGCTGGCCGGCGCTGAGCCCGTAGGCCTTGGCGTGGGTCATATAATGGTAGATTTCGGAGGTACGCAGCAACGCCTTGGTCGGGATGCAGCCCCAGTTGAGGCAGATGCCGCCCAGATTCTCGCGCTCGACGATCGCGGTCTTGAGGCCGAGCTGGCTCGCCCGGATCGCCGCGACATAGCCGCCAGGCCCCGAGCCGAGGACGATGAGGTCATAGGTGTCAGCCATAAGTGCGTCCTTCTGACCCCTCTCCCGGCACGGGAGAGGGGCTTTGCATCAGGCGATCATTCCCAGCGGGTTTTCGACGAGCTCCTTGAACACCTTCATCTGGCGGGCGCCGTCGGCGCCGTCGATGGCGCGGTGGTCGAAGCTGCCGGTGGCGCTCATCACCGTCGCGATCTGGAGGCTGTCGTCGATGACGTAGGGGCGCTTCTCGCCGGCGCCGATCGCCATGATCATCGCCTGGGGCGGGTTGATGACGGCGTCGAACGCCTTGATCCCGAACATGCCCATGTTCGAGATCGACGCGGTGCCGCCCTGATATTCGTGCGGCTGGAGCTTGCCTTCCTTGGCGCGGCCGGCGAGCTCGGTCATCTCCTTGCTGATCGCGCTGAGGCTCTTGCTGCCGGCGTCGACGATGATCGGGGTGATCAGGCCGCCGGGGATCGACACCGCGACGGAAATGTCGGCGCGGCTGTAGGCGAGGAGCTGGTCGCCCGAGATCGAGACGTTGCACTCCGGCACCTCGAGCAGCGACACGGCCAACGCCTTGATCAGCATGTCGTTGACGCTGAGCTTCACGCCGCGGCTGGCGAGGCCGGCGTTGAGCTCGCTGCGGAGCTTGAGCAGGGCGTCGAGGCGGATGTCGACGGTGAGATAGATGTGCGGGATCGTCTGCTTGGCCTCGGTGAGGCGGCGGGCGATCGTCTTGCGCATGTTGGAGAGCTTGGTCGCCTCGTGCGGGATGTCCGTCTCGAACGGGGCGGCAGCCGCCGGCGCAGGTGCGGCGGCCGGAGCGGCGGCAGCGGCAGCGGCCGGAGCGGCCTTCGGCTTGCCGGCAGCGGCATCGATGTCGGCCTTGACGATTCGGCCGCCGGGGCCGGAGCCGGTCAGGCCGGCAAGGTCGATGCCCTGCTGCTCGGCGATGCGCTTGGCGAGCGGCGAGGCGATGATGCGGTCGGCTTTCGTCGCCCCAGCGGAGGCCGGGGCCGCGTTCGGCTTGGCAGGGCGCTGCGTGTTAGTCGACGAGGTCCCAGCCTGCGCTGGGACGACGGATTTGGGTTCTGGTTCGGTCGGTTTAAGCGCGGCCTTCGTTTCGGGCTCGGAGACAGGCGCGGCAGCCCCCGCCCCCACATCCTCGCCTTCACCCGCGAGCGTCGCGATCACGGTGCCCACTTTCACCCCTTCGGTGCCCTCGGGCACGTCGATGCTGGCGATGGTCCCCTCGTC
>JAEZFL010000009.1 GCA_023417515.1 Pseudomonadota bacterium
AACTCCTGGGCGACCGCGTCGCCGAACATGCCCGGCGACGACCCGATCAGCTGGCCGAACTTCATGAAGGTCGCGCCGAGCTCCTCGAAGGTCTTGCGCAGCGGCTTGGCGTACGCGTCGGGCACCAGACGCCGTGTGAGCGCCGAGCGCAGTGCCAGCGGCGCGAAGTGCTTGGCGGTGACCAGCGCGATCTGACGCCCACGTCGAGCGACGTCGAGCCTCGAGGTCTGCGGCAGCTCACGTGGGAACACTCGTGGCACCGTGTCGAATGTCTCGGCCAACGCATCCAGGTCGCGGTCGATCGTCACGCCGACATGCTCGCGACCGCCTCTTCGCCTGGCAAGTGGGGAGCCGCGCTCTGGGGAACCGGCGCACGGGGAACTGGCACACGGGGAACTGGCACACGGGGAACCGGCACACGGGGAACTGGCACACAGGGAACTGGCACACGGGGAACTATGGAGTCGTCCGCGACGACTGGCTCACGTGATGGACACGACACGATGGTGGACGAAGGCGACGACGGTGCTCGCGCTCGGCATCGTGCTGACCGGTCTCGGGTTCCTCGACGCGTCCCCGGCCGCTGCCGACGGGACCGGCCCCACCCGGTACGAGTCGGTCATCGACGACGTCGAGCCCGACCTCGACCAGGTCGACGTGTCGATCGTCGGAGGCGACGCGTTCCTGCAGGTCGTCGCGGACGACGGCACCGAGGTGTCGATCGACGGTTACGACGGCGAGCCGTACCTGCGCATCGACGCGGACGGCAGCGTCTGGGAGAACCGGCGCTCTCCATCGGTGTACCTGAACGCGACCCGTGACGGCGGCGACGGCCGGTTCCCCCAGGGTGTGTCCTCGGGAGCCGAGCCCGACTGGGAGCGGATCGGCGACGACGGCGTCGTGGCGTGGCACGACCACCGGATCCACTGGATGCTCGACGAGGAGCCGACCGTGGGCACCGACGGGGTCGTCCAGGAGTGGGAGCTGCCGATGGACGTCGACGGCACCGAGGTCGTGGTGACCGGGCGACTGCTGCTCAAGGGCTCGGTGTTCCCCTGGGCCGCGGCGGTGGCGGTGGTCGCTGCGGCCGGCGCGTTGGTGGCAGGGCGCGGCCTGCGCGGTCGACTCGTGACGCTCACGGTGGCGTCCGCGGCGGCGGTCGTCGTCGCCGTCGCCGCGTACACGGTCAACCCGCCGCGGTCGGGGGCGAGCGTCGTGCCGCTGGTGCTGACGGTCGTCGCCGCGGTCTGCGTCGCGGCGTCGTGGTGGGCCGCCCGCAGCACGGGCCGCAGCCTGGTCCAGCTCGCGCTGCCGCTCGCCGCGGTCGCCGCGCTGCTGGGTTGGGTCGTGCAGCGCCTCGGGACGTTCTGGATGGCGACCGTGCCCAGCGAGCTGCCCGGCTGGCTCGACCGCGCCCTGACCGGCATGGTGCTCGGCGCGGCGGTCGGCACCGCGGTGGCGGTGCTGCTGCGTCCGTGGCCCGAGGAGCAGGTGTCGGGTGCGGCCGCTCAGAACTCGTCGACCGGCAGTTCGCCGCCGTCGACCCAGTCCTGAATGCCGCCCAGGTCGTAGACCTCGGTGAAGCCGGCGTCGACGAGTCGCTGGGCGGCCTCGGCGCTGCGGCGTCCTGACTGGCAGTAGACGATCGTGGGCTGGTCACGGTCCAACGCAGAGGTTCGCCGCTCCCAGAGTCCGGCGTCGCCGGCGTCGATGTTCTGGGCGCCGACGATGTGGCCGCCGCGGTACTCGTCGACGGTGCGGACGTCGAGGACCAGGACCTCGCGGTCGGACTCGATGAGTGCTGCGGCCTGTCCGGCGTCGATCGTCGTCACCTCACCCTCGGTCGCCGTGGGGACCTCTGCGGAGTCGCCACCGCAGCCGAGCAGCGCGAGCAGGAACGGCACCAGCGCCAGTGCGGCGACGACGCTCCGGCCCCGCCGGTGGACGGTGGACACCTGCCGGAGGGGGGTCGCGCCGGTTCGAAGCATGCCGCCACGCTAGAGCCGCCCTGGTCGCTCCATAGACTCGCTCCCGATGACCCGACCCGGCGAGAGCCCGACGCTTCCCGTGCTCGAGGTCATCGACGAGCTGCGCGCCGCGCTCGCGGACCGGGGCGCCGCGGTGCTGGTCGCCCCGCCCGGCACGGGCAAGACCACGGGTGTGCCACCGGCGCTGCTCGACGAGCCGTGGGCGAGCGAGGGTCGCATCCTCGTACTCGAACCCCGTCGGCTCGCAGCCAGGATGTCGGCCGCACGGATGGCCGAGGTCGCGGGCGAACGCGTGGGTGGGACCTTCGGCTACTCGGTGCGCGGCGAGCGGGCCACGGGAGCGCGGACACGCGTCGAGGTCGTCACCGAGGGCCTCTTCGTGCGGCGCCTGCAGCGCGACCCGTCGCTCGACGGTGTGAGCGCGGTGCTGCTCGACGAGTTCCACGAGCGCTCACTCGACACGGACCTGTCGCTCGCGCTGGTGCTCGACGTGCGGGCCTCGCTGCGCCCCGACCTGCGGGTGGTCGTCATGTCGGCCACGATCGACGCAGCGCCCGTCGCGGCACTCATCGGCAGCTCCGACGAGGCCGGTGATGGCGGCCCCGTGCCGACGATCGAGGCGGTGGCACCGATCTTCCCGGTCGAGACGCGCTACCGGCACGGCTCCGCGCACGACCGGCTCGAGGACCGCGTCGCGACGGTCGTCGGCGAGGCGCTGCGCAACGACGTCGGCGACGTCCTGGTCTTCCTGCCGGGACGTCCCGAGATCCACCGCACGGCCCGTCGCCTCGAGCAGCTGCGGATGCCCGAGGGGGTCGTGGTGGTCGAGCTGCACGGTTCGCTGTCGCCCGCCGAGCAGGACCGGGCGGTGCGACTCGACCCGGAGGGTCGGCGGCGGGTCATCCTGTCGACGAGCCTCGCGGAGACCTCGATCACGGTGCCGGGGGTGCGGGTCGTCATCGACGCGGGACGTCGCCGGACCGTGCGTGCCGACCCGCACACCGGACTACCGGCGATGACGACGGTGGCGGCGAGTCGCGCCGCGGCCGACCAGCGTCGTGGCCGCGCCGGGCGACTCGGTCCTGGCGTCGGCTACCGGCTGTGGGCCGAGTCCGAGGACCGTCACCGGCCACCGGCGGACGTGCCCGAGATCGTCGACGGCGAGCTCGCCGCCCTGCTGTTGCAGCTGCGCGCCTGGGGTGTGACCGAGCCCCGGGACCTCGCCTGGCTGGACCCGCCGCCGCCGGCTCCGCTCGACCGGGCGACGGCGCTGCTGACGTCGTTGGGCGCGTTCGACGACGACGGGTCCCTGACCGCCCGGGGGCGGCGCATGGCCGGCATCGGGTTCCACCCGCGACTCGCCGCCGTCGCACTCGCGGCCGAGGACCACGGCATCGACGCGGACCTCACCGCCGACGTGCTGGCGGTGCTCGAGACCTCACGCTCGGGCGAGCTCGACGTCGCCGAGCGGGTCCGGTCACTGCAGCGCGGCGACGCGACCGGCGACGCCCGTCATGCAGCGAGGGAGTGGCGCCGCACGCTCCGCGCCACGAAACAGGCCGGCAGAGAACAGGCCGGCAGCGTGGCGCAGCGCACCGGTGACGACGCACTCGACGCCGATGTCGCTCGGCTGCTGCTGGCGGGGTACCCGGACCGGGTGGCACGACGCCGCTCGTCGCAGCGGCGCGACGACCGCGGGCGCGACGTCACGGTGTTCCATCTGCGCTCCGGCGGCGAGGTCGCCCTGACGAAGGGTCCCGACGCGCACCACCTGAGCGACGCCGAGTGGATCGTCGTCGCTGACCTCGACGGCGGCGACGCCGGACGGTCGGGGCGCCTGCACCTGGGCGCGGCGATCGACTCGACGGTCGTGCTCGACGTGCTCGGCGACGCGATCCACACCGAGGACGTCGTCGAGTGGGACCCGGGCCGTGACGACCTGACCGCGGTGCGACGTCGCTCGCTCGGTGCGATCACCGTGGGCGAGGAGCGGTTGCGCGACCCGGACCGGGCCGCCATGTCCGGCGCGGTGCTGCGAGCGGTGGCCGCCGACCTGTCGGTCCTGCCGGGGCTCGAGGGCGTGGCCGAGCTGCGAGCCAGGGTCGCGTTCCTGCGGGCGACGCACGGCGACGAGTGGCCCGACTGGTCCGACGAGGCGCTGTCACGAACGGTCGAGGAGTGGCTCGGTCCGTTCGTCGGTCGTGTCCGGCGCCGGGCGGACCTGGCCCGGGTCGACGTTCGCCAGGCGCTCGTGAGCGGCCTCGACTGGAACCGCCAGCGTGCGCTGGACGAGCTCGCACCGACGCACTGGCAGCCACCGGCTCGGGGTGGTCGTGATGCCCGGAGGGTCGCGCTGCACTACGGCACGCTCGACGGCGACCCGGCGTCGGTCACCGCGTCGATCCGCCTGCGCGATCTGCTCGGCACCGACGAGCACCCGAGCGTGGGCGGGGTGCCCGTCAGCGTGGAGCTGCTGTCGCCGGCCGGTCGCCCGCTGCAGCGCACGGCGGACCTGCCGGGGTTCTGGCGGGGCAGCTACGCCCAGGTCAGGGCCGAGATGCGGGGCCGCTACCCGAAGCATCCGTGGCCGGAGCGACCGTGGGAGCCGGTGTGACAGCGACCGAGGGCATCAATTCCGACTCGGATTCGGGGCGATCACCCCGAATCCGAGTCGCAATTGGGCCGTTCGGCGGGGTGCCGAGTCGTGCGAACGCACCGAGGGTGACGGCCGCGGCGATGCACAGCATCGGTTCGATCGGGAACCGGTAGCGGGCGAGCGCCCAGAAGATCACGGTGAAGCAGATCCAGTTCGCGGCGACCATCGCCGTGAGCACCGCCGCGGCGCGGTGGCGTCGCACGACGAGGGCCGCCCAGCCGACCACGGCGAGCGCGGCGATCGAGTACCAACCGAGCAGGTTGTAGGTGCGGACCGCTGTGATCGTGCCGGCGCGCACGCCGAGCGGGTACGGCGCCTTCTCGGCGAAGTCCCTGCTGGAGAAGTACGGCGCGTAGCGGGGCGGGCCGTACAGCTCCTGGGTGCCGGTCACGATGTCGTCGAGCAACCGGCTCGGCTGCTCGCGCAGCGAGGCGGTGCCGAGCTCGTAGCCGCGCCGGCTCATCTCGACCTCGTCGAGACCCGCCAGGTCGGTCGTGTCGTAGTGGGCGAATCCGTAGCCGTCGTCGCGATGGGCCAGGTAGAAGTTGACGCCACCGACCGAGGACAGTCCGACCGGTCCGACCTGCACCTGGTTGCGCACCACCCACGGCACGCACACCGCCGCGGCGACCAGGCCGACCACGGCGGTCCGTCGCACGACGACCGCGAACGGCGCGGGCAGCGCCGCGAGCGCCACGACCGGCAGGTAGACCAGGCTCTCGGGCCGCACGAGCACGGCGAGTCCGAACACCAGTCCGCACCAGATCGCGCTGCGACGCGAACGGCTCGGATCGGCGGCGAGTGCGAGACCGCCGAGCAGCAGCGGTGTCTGCAGGTTCTCGGGGCCGAGCACGGGCGCCCACAGCACCATCGGGGGCATCACCGCGGCGAGGCCCGCAGCGATCAAGGCCGTGCGCGGCGACAGTCCCAGGCGCCGGGTGAGCACGGCGGTCAGTGGCACGACGGTCGCCGCGGCGAGCACGTTCAGGAAGCTCAGCCAGAGCTCCGAGCTCGACACGACGATGCCGAGCCCGATGAACCCGATGTAGCCGGGGCTGCGCCAGGCGGTCGGCTCACCGAAGCGCTCGTAGAGCCCCTCGGTCACCCAGCGGTTCGCCAGGCTCTTGTAGCCCAGCGCGTCCGACACCGCTGCGGGCTGTGCGACCAGGAGCCAACCGAGTCGCAGCATCAGGCCCATCAGCGTCAGGGCGACGAGCCAGCGCCACGCCCGCCGGGACCACATCGGCGCACGCCCGGCGACGGGCGTCTCGGCACCGTCGGAGTGGTCGACCTGCGCGGACACGTCCGCGCTCTTCACCGCAGCACCCATCGACATTGATGGGACCCCTTCCCCCGGGAACGATCCCTCAACCTAAGTGGCGTCCGCCTCGCGCCGGCGGCTCGAGGCCCGCACCCCTGATCGTTCTCTCAGCAACCACTGGGGCGGCGGTCGCCGACCCCGCCACCGCGCCTCAGCGCAGCCCCGAAATTACACTTGTTTTCGCGGTGGTCACCGCGAAAACAAGTGTCATTTCGGGGATCGAACGTGACAGGTGCAGTCGGGTGTCAGGCGGACTTGAGCCACTTGCGGCCGACGACCAGGCGACGCTCGAGCTGCTCGAGCGTGGCCTCGGAGATCTTGCGGATCCCGGCGAGCCGGTTGAGCTCGGCGTTGACCTGCGGGTGGCTCCATCCCGTCACCCGCACCAGGTCGCGGGCCAGATCCGCGTTCGAGTCGCGCAGCGCCACCTTGCGTTGACGCAGGTTGACGGTGTCGCCGCCGGAGTGGGTGCCGTCGTCACCGGCCAGACCACGTGGCATGCCGCCGCCCGGCAGTGGCGGGGGCAGCAGGATCAGGTCGACACCCGGGGCGTCGCGCAGGTCGTGCAGCTCGCCGTCGGGGTCCTCACCGAAGACACCCTCGTCGACGTCCGCGTCGGGCCCGCTGCGACCCGACTCCCCGAGCGACACCGACCCGATGACCGCGAACAGGCTCATCTGCTCCTCGGGGTCGTCGATCGCGTCGAGCTCCGGTTCACCCTCGGGCTGCACCAGACCTTCGTCGGCATCGGCCTTCTTGCGCAGGCTGTGGCGCCGCTGCTCGGACAGGTGCGTGGCGAAGTGCCGCAGGCGGGCGTCGTCGGGCAGGAAGAAGTACGCCTTCTGGCGGGGCACCCCACGGGTCCAGCGCACGACGCGGCCCACGGCCTGGCGGAAGAAGAGCTCGGTGGTCGTGGTGGTGGCGAACACCGCGATGCGCAGCCGCGGGATGTCGACGCCCTCGGACACCATGCGCACCGCGATGATCCACGGCTGCTCCCCCGCCGCGAAGCGGGCGATCTTCGCCGAGGCGTCGGGGTCGTCGGACAC
>JAEZFL010000038.1 GCA_023417515.1 Pseudomonadota bacterium
CCGCCGCGGCACGCGCCGCACTTGCCGCGCTCGAGTCCGAGGCGGGCGCGCTGCGCAAGGCGGTCGAAGGCGGCACCGGCGACCGCGCCATCAACCAGGTCCGCGCAGCCAAGGGTTTCGAGCGCGCGCTCGCCGCCGCGCTTGGCGAGGACCTCGAAGCCGCGATCGGGGACAACGGCCCGCGCGGCTGGACCGGTGCTTCGCCAAAGCCGGGCGACCCTGATCTGCCCGCCGGCGCCGCGCCGCTCGCCGACCATGTGAAGGCCCCGGCCGCGCTCGCCCGGCGCCTCGCCCAGATCGCCGTCGTCGACAGCGACGACGGCAGCCTCGATCTTGCCGTCGGCCAGCGCCTGGTCACCAGGGACGGGCGTCTGCGCCGCTGGGACGGCTTCGTGGCGACCGGCCTCGGCGCCGCCGCCGCCGAGCGGCTGATCCGGGTCAACCGGCTCGAAGAGATCGACGCGGCACTTCCCGCCGCTCGCGACACGGTCGCTGCCGCGCAGGCGCGCATCGACACCGCGACCGCCGCCGTCCAGTCCGCCCGCGAAACCGCTGACGCCGCGCGCCGGGCCGAGACCGAAGCGACGAGCGCGTTCCGCGACGCGATGCGCGAGGAGGACCAGCTCAACACCGAGCTCGAGCGGCTCGAGATCCGCCGCTCCGGGCTCGACGAGCGCGCCGACCAGGCCGCCAGGGACGTCGCCGAAGCCCAGGCCCGCCACTCCGAGGCGAAGGCCGCGCTCGACTCCCTGCCCGACCCCGCCGCAACCCGAAGCCGGGTCGAAGTTGCTGCCGAAAATGCCGAAATCGCCCAGGCCGGCGTTGCCGAGGCACGCGCCGAATTCGCGACCCACGCCCGCGCCCTCGCCGCCGACCAGCAGCGCCGGACCGCCGCGGCTCAGGAGATCGAGGCCTGGGTCCAGCGCTCATCGAAGGCGGTCGAGCGCGACGAGGAGCTCGCCCGCCGAATCCAGGATGCCGACGCGGAGGCCGCCTCGCTCGCCGATGCGCCCGAGCGGCTCGGCGCTCAGGCCGACGCCGCCGAGAGCGCCTCGGCCGACGCCGCCCGAGCCGCAACCGAAGCCGCCGCGGAGGAGCGCGCCGCCGAAGCCGCTCTGCAGGCGACCGAGGGCCGCCTCGCCAATGCCAATGAGGCGCTGTCCGTGGCCCGCGAGGCGCGTGCCGGCGCCCTCGCCCGCGCCGAGAGCCAGGACCATCGCCGGGTCGAGATGGGGCGAATCTCCGGCGAGAAGTTCGAATGCCCGCCGCCGCTCCTCCCGGAACGCATCGGCTTCGTCGAAACCGAGCTCGGCGAGGCGCATCAGGAATCCGCGCGCCTGGAGAAATTCACCCAGGACCGCGAGCGGATCGGCCCGGTCAACCTGATCGCCGAGCGCGAGCTTGCCGAGCTGGAGGAGGAGGTCACCACCAGCGCCGCCGAGCGCGAGGAATTGGGCACTGCCATCCACCGCCTGCGCGGCTCGATCGGAAGCCTCAACCGCGAAGGCCGTGCCCGCTTGCTCACCGCCTTCGAAGCGGTCGACCGCCATTTCCGGAGCCTGTTCACCACCCTGTTCGAAGGCGGCCAGGCGCATCTCGAATTGGTCGAGAGCGACGATCCGCTGGAGGCCGGCCTCGAGATCATGGCGCAGCCGCCGGGCAAGCGGCTCCAGTCGCTCACCTTGCTCTCGGGCGGCGAGCAGGCGCTGACCGCGGTCGCCCTGATCTTCGCGTTATTCCTCACCAACCCGGCGCCGATCTGCGTCCTCGACGAGGTCGACGCGCCTCTGGACGACGCCAATATCGAGCGCTTCTGCAGCCTTCTCGACCGGATGACCCAGGAGACCGACACCCGCTATCTGATCGTCACCCATAACGCCGTGACGATGAGCCGCATGCACCGCCTGTTCGGAGTCACCATGGTCGAGAAAGGCGTCAGCCGCCTCGTCAGCGTCGACCTCGGCGGCGCCGAGCGCCTCCTCGCGGCGGAATAGCCGACGCTTGAAGCGTCCGCGCCGCGCATCCATCTTCCCCTCACGATGGAAAATGTCAGCGCTTTCCCCGCCCAGCGCGGGACTCCCGAGGGGCAGCAGCCCTCCCCCGAAGAAACCGCCCGCGCCAAGAAGGGCCTCACGCCCAAGGCGGTCGTCGCGGCTCTCGACCAGCACATCATCGGCCAGGACGAGGCCAAGCGCGCCGTCGCGGTGGCGCTTCGCAACCGCTGGCGCCGCCAGCAGCTCCCCGAGGGGCTGCGCGAGGAGGTGACTCCCAAGAACATCCTGATGATCGGGCCGACCGGCTGCGGCAAGACCGAGATCAGCCGCCGTCTCGCCCGCCTCGCCGACGCGCCGTTCGTGAAGGTCGAGGCGACCAAGTTCACCGAGGTCGGCTATGTCGGCCGCGACGTCGAGCAGATCGCCCGCGACCTCGTCGAGGAGGCGGTTCGCCTCGAGCGCGAGCGCCGTCGCGAGGCGGTTCGCGACTCCGCCGAGGCGGCCGCGGTCGAGCGGCTTCTCGACGCGCTGACCGGCAAGGAAGCCAGCCAGGCGACCCGCGAGAGCTTCCGCAAGATGGGCGAGGCCGGCCATCTCGACGACCGCGAGGTCGAGATCGAGCTGGTCGACACCCCCAACCAGTCGTTCGAAATTCCGGGGATGCCGGGCCAGGTCGGGATGATAAATCTCAGCGAGATGCTCGGCAAGGCGATGGGCGGTCCGCCCAGGAAACGCCGCAAGATGAAGGTCCGCGACGCGCTCGCCAAGCTGATCGAGGAGGAGAGCGACAAGCGCCTCGACATGGACGACGTCAACCGCGTTGCGCTCAAGGACGCCGAGGCCAACGGAATCGTCTTCCTCGACGAGATCGACAAGATCGCGGTCAGTGACGTGCACGGCGGCTCGGTTTCCCGCGAAGGGGTGCAGCGCGACCTGCTGCCGCTGATCGAGGGCACCACGGTCGCCACCAAATATGGGCCGATGAAGACCGACCACGTCCTGTTCATCGCCTCGGGCGCCTTCCACATCGCCAAGCCGTCGGACCTGCTTCCCGAGCTTCAGGGCCGCCTGCCGATCCGGGTCGAATTGAAGGCGCTGACCGAGGAGGATTTCGTCCGGATCCTCTCCGACACCCGCGCCAGCCTCACCGAGCAATATCGTGCCTTGCTCAAGACCGAGGGCGTAGAGGTCGCATTCACCGACGAGGGCATCCGAGCCCTCGCCCGGGTCGCCGCCGAGGTGAACGGGCAGGTCGAGAATATCGGCGCCCGCCGGCTTCAGACGGTCATGGAGAAATTGCTCGAAACGGTGAGCTTCGACGCCGAGGACCGCCAGGGCGAGACAGTCACGGTCGACGCGGCCTATGTCGACCAGCAGCTTGCCGAGATCGCCCGCAACACCGATCTAAGCAAATACGTCCTCTAGATTCGTTCCGGCGCCTCATCGACGGATAGGCTCGGCTCGCCGCATTCTCGGCGGTGCGCATTTGCCCTCGCGGCCTTCGCTTGTGAGGAAGACCGCCCCCAGAAAATTGGAGAGAAGTGCGTGAAGCTTATCCATGTTTTGACTGCGGCGGCTGCGGGCGCCGTTCTTGCTACCCCCGCCACCGCCCAGGATGCGGCGCAGCCGACGGAAGCCGCTCCGGCTGAGGCGGCGCCCGCCGATGCTCCCGCCCCGGTGAGCCTGGCCGATCTCGTCGAAGGCGCGGCGGTCCGCGGCAGCGACGGCAACCCCGTCGGCACGATCGAGTTCACCGACGCCGAGGGCGCGACCGTGACCACCGGCTCGGCCAAGCTCTATCTGCGCGTCAACAATTTCCGCAAGGACGAGCAGGGTCTGTTGATCGGCGCCACCCGCGCCCAGTTCGAGGCGGCCGCCGCACAGATCGCCGCGGGCTCCTGACCGACCGTCCCATCGGGACATGAAGCGACGCCGACGACCCTCGTCGGCGCCGCTTTTTGCTGTAAGGGCTTGGGGGTGACCCTCCCCCTCGCCCTGCTCCCCCTCCTCGCCGCCCCTGCCGCAGCCGCCGCCCAGACCCAACCGACCGGTGAGGATGTCGTCGTCGTCACCGGCCGCGGCCTCGGCGAGGCTCCCGGCGAGGCCGTGTACGGCACCGTCACGATCGGCCGTGAACGGCTCGACCTGTCGTCCTCGAACCGCCTCGAGGAGGTGCTTCGCGACGTCCCGGGGTTCCAGCTTTTCCGCCGGTCGGATACGCGGTCGGCAAATCCGACCAGCCAGGGTGCGACCCTGCGCGCTCTCGGCGGCAACGCCTCGTCGCGGGCGCTGCTGATCCTCGACGGGGTTCCCCAGACCGATCCGTTCGGCGGCTGGATCAGCTGGCCCGCTTATGATCCGCGCCGGCTCGGCCAGGTGCGAGTCGTGCGCGGCGGCGGCAGCGGCGCGGCCGGCCCCGGTGCGCTCGCCGGAACGATCGAGATGGAGAGCGCCGGCCCGGACCAGTTGCGCGGCGTCGGCGCCTCGCTCGCCGCCGGAAGCCGCGCCAGCTTCGACGGCTCCGCCACGATGGGAGCCGATCTCGGCCGAGGCTTCCTAACCGCCGGTGGCAGCTATGCCCGCGGCGACGGCTTCATTCCCATCGTCGCGGAGCAGCGCGGCGCGGTAGACAGGGCGGCGCCGTACGAGCAGGCGAGCCTGTCCCTTCGCGCGGTCGCGCCGCTCGCGGACGACGTTGAGCTTCAGGCAGGGGGCCTCGCCTTCCACGACGCACGCGAGCGCGGCACCGCGTTCAGCGACATCCGCACCGATGGTCTCGACGCTTCGCTTCGTCTCGTCGGCTCCGGCGCGCTGCCCTGGTCGGCACTCGCTTATGTCCAGACGCGCAGCTTCTACAACAGCTTCGCCTCCGTCGATGACGATCGCCTGACGGCCACCCGAGTTGCCGAGCAGCATGAAGTGCCGTCGACCGGCATTGGCGCCCGGGTCGAGCTTCGGCCCACATTCGGCGCCGTCGCTCTTCGCCTCGGCGGCGACTGGCGCGAGACGTCCGGCGTCACTCGCGAACGGTTCAACTTCCAGAACGGAATCGGCACGCGCGGCCGCGAGGCCGGCGGGCGCACCCGAACGACCGGCGCGTTCGGCGAGGCGAGCCTGGAGACAGGTCCGTTCGTGCTGAGCGGCGGGGGCCGGATCGACCGCTGGTGGATCGCGGACGGTCGGATCGAAGAGCGTCTCTTCGCCACGTCCGAGCTCATCACCGACACGGATTTCGCCGACCGAAGCGGCTGGGAGCCGACGGCGCGCGGCGGGATCGCGTGGCACGCCACGCCGGGCGTCACATTTCGCGCGGCCGCTTATTTCGGCTGGCGACTGCCGACCTTGAACGAGCTCTACCGGCCGTTCCGGGTCGGGCCCGACGCCACCGCCGCGAATGCCGACCTCCGGCCCGAGCGGCTGCGCGGCGCCGAGGCGGGCGTCGAGTGGCGGCCGCTGCCCGCGGCGCGGATCGGGGTGACGCTCTTCGCCAACCGCCTCGACAATCCGATCGCCAACGTGACCCTTGCCCAGGGGCCGGGCGTGTTTCCCGGCGTCGGCTTCGTCTCGGCCGCGGGCGAATATCGCCAGCGCCAGAACCTGGAGGCGATCGACAGCCGCGGGATCGAGATCGACGGCGGCGTGACGCTCGGCCAGTTCACCTTGAGCGCCGGCTACAGCTTCGCCGACGCGGAGGTGAGCGCCGTCGGTCCCGCCGCCCCGCTCGACGGCTTGCGGCCGGCGCAGACCCCGCGTCACAGCGCCGCGGCCACTCTCGCCTGGTCGCCGCGCGACGGCGCCCACGCCTCGTTCAGCGCGCGCTATGTCGGCGCGCAGTTCGAGGACGACCTCAACCGCCAGGCGCTCGACGACGCCCTCACCTTCGACGCTGCCTTGCTGTGGCCGCTGTCACGCCGCCTGTCGGTCGAGGCGCGGGGCGAGAATCTCACCGACAGGCGGGTCGAGGCGGGAATCAATTCCGACGGGATCATCGAGCGCGCGACGCCGCGCACCTTGTGGATCGGTCTTCGTATCCGCCGCTGACCATGAGCCGGCCCCAAAAGAAATCCGCCCGCCCGGGAGGTCCCGGACGGGCGGATGCCCCCGAAAAAGGTCAGGTTCGTCTTAGCTGACGTGCTTGGACAGATGCTTGTTCATCTCGAACATCGACACCTTGTCCTTGCCGAAGATCTTCTTCAGCTTGTCGTCGGCCAGGATCTCGCGCTTGTTCTGCGGGTTCTGCAGATTGTTCGCCTTGATGTGATCCCACACCTTCTTGACCATCTGGCTGCGCGGCAGCGGCGCGCTCCCGGTGATCTCGGCAAGATCCTTCGACGGCGTGACCGGCCGCTGCAGACCGCTCTGTTGCGCATTCGCCATTTACATTCCCTCCTGTGAACCTGTGCCCTCGATTAGAACCAATACAAATCAGTTTGCAAGTGGAGTGCGTCACGGCGTTGTGACGATGTGCCTTCTATGAGGGCTCGCACCGGAAAGTGTGTCCTTCAGAACACGCCGAACGGCACGATCTTGTTGCCGGCGTCGTGGCCGATATCGGCGCGGCCGAGAAAGGCGATGTCCGAACGGTCGCACCAGTAGCGCGCGATCTCCTCGCTGGTCGCACCGAAATCGGGATCGTTGTCGGGCACATCGCTCACGCGCCCGAGCCTGATGCCGGCGATCCGGCGCAGCTGCGGCTGCGACGTAACGTGGAACAGCGCCCGGTCGGTGCGATAGGCATGTTCCGACACGTCCTCGAGAAGCAGCACATGGCCGCCAAGATCCGGCTCCAGCGGCGTGCCAGTCAGCAGCCCGAGCACGGTGAGATTGAACGCCGCATAGGCCGTGCCCTGCTCCAGCCCCGGCTCGAGCGAGTCCGGCGCGCGCTCGGACAGCCAGGCGAGCGCCCGCCGTGCCGCGGCGTCGCCGCCATCCCGCGCGATATCGTGCACGACCGGTCCATGAGCGACATGGGGAAAGCCGGCTCGGTAGAGCGCGGCGAGCAGATAGCCGCCGTCGCTATAGCCGAGATAGGCCTTGTCGCGCGCCGCCGGGCCGAGCGCCGCCACCGCCTCCTCGGCGATCCGGCATGCCCCGTAGCCGCCGCGTGCGAACCAGATCGCGTCGAGCGCCGGATCGTTCGCCGCCGAGACGAAAGCCGCCAGCCGCGCCGCGTCGCTCCCCGCGAAATGATTGTCCTCCATGAAACATTGCGGATGGAAGACCAGCTCGACGCCCGGAAATTGCTCGGCCGCGATCGCCGTCACTCTTTCCGCGCTTTCCCGGACGAAACGCCCGCTGGGCGCGACGACGCCGATCCGCATGAACCCGTTCCCGTTTGAAGTTCCTAGCCTCTGCCAATAGGGCGGCTCGATGAATCTCGACAAACGCTATTTCTTCTGCGGGATCGGCGGCAGCGGAATGCTCCCGCTCGCTCTGATCGTCCAGGGCCGCGGCGGCAATGTCGCCGGCTCCGACCGCTCGGCCGACCAGGGCAAGCTGGCCGCCAAGTTCGAGTCTCTGCGCGCGCGCGGCATCCCCCTGTTTCCGCAAGACGGCTCCGGGATAACCGGGGCCGACCAGATCCTGGTCGCCTCCGCGGCGGTCGAGGACAGCGTTCCCGACGTCGTCAAGGCCCGCGAGATCGGCGCCGAGCGGCTCGGCCGCGCCGAGCTGCTCGCCCAGCTGTTCAACGAAGCCGAGACCGGCATCGCCGTCGGCGGCACGTCGGGCAAGTCCACCGTCACCGGAATGATCGGCTGGATCCTTCACGCGCTCGGCCGCGATCCGACCGTGATGAACGGCGCGGTGATGAAGAATTTCGTCGCCGCCGACCAACCGTTCGCAAGCGCCCTGGTCGGCAGCGGCCCGGATTTCGTCAGCGAAGTCGACGAGAGCGACGGCACGATCGTGCTGTACCGCCCCAAGGTCGCGGTGCTGAACAATGTCACGCTCGATCACAAGAGCCTCGAGGAGCTGCGCCACCTGTTCGGCGACTTCGCCGCCAAGGCGGAGAGGGTCGTGGCCAATCTCGACGACGACGAGACGCGCCTCCTCGCCGCAACGCTGCCGGCGGACAAGCTGATCGCCTACAGCCTCGACGGCAACGAGGCCGACCTCGTCGGTTCGGAGCTTCGCGAGGAGCCGTTCGCGATCGCCCTTACCGTCACCGACCGCCGCACCGGCGAAGCGGTCCCGCTTCGCCTTCAGGTGCCCGGCCGCCACAATGCCGCCAACGCCCTCGCGGCCATCGGCGCGGTGATGGCCGCGGGCGTCCCTCTGCCCGACGCCGCGCGGGCGCTGGAAGGCTTCACCGGCCTCCGCCGCCGCTTCGAACGGGTCGGGGAGGCAAACGGAGTCACGGTCATCGACGATTTCGGGCACAACCCGGACAAGATCGCCGCCACCTTGCACACGCTGCACATCTCGCACGGCCGGCTTTTGGTCTTCTTCCAGCCGCACGGCTTCGGCCCGCTCGCCAAGATGGGCCGCGAGTTGATCGACACGTTCGCTGACAATCTGCGTCCCGACGACGTGCTGATCATGCCGGACCCGGTCTATCATGGCGGAACCACGGACCGCTCGGTCGGTAGCGAAAGCATCGTCGAAGGCGTGAAAGCGCGCGGCCGAAATGCGGAGCATATTGCCGAGCCGCCGCCCGAGCGCACTCAGTCGACGGCGCGCCTGCTGGAGCTCGCCCGCCCCGGCGACCGCATCGTCATCATGGGCGCCCGCGACGACACATTGAGCCAGTTCGCTCAGGACCTGGTCGGGCGGCTCGCCTGAAGTTCCTCCCCGAGCTTGCTCGGGGAGGGGGACCATCTGCGGAGCAGATGGTGGAGGGGTAAACCGGAAATTGAGCGGCGCTGGAGGGCCTTACCCCTCCACCACCCTGCGGGTGGTCCCCTCCCCATCGCCTTCGGCGACAGGGAGGAATTCCGGTCAGCCGGCGACGGCGACGTCGACCTTCTCGACCCAGTCGGGAACGAACATCGGTTCGCGGCTCGACCAGCCCGGAGCGGTCGCCGCGGCTTCGCTGATCGACTGGAGCAAGGTGCGGCGGCGGGTCGGGTGGAGGTGAGGAAGCGCGGCCGCCGAGCAGAAGGCGGCGGGCAGCCACGGCCGCACCGACGCGCCGATCAGCCGCTCATAGAGAAAGCGATAGGAGGCGAAGCAGCTCAACCGGTCCTGGCCGAGGTCGAACGCGGTCATGGTGACCAGCGGCGCCATCATCGGCTCCATCGTGTCGAGCCCGCAATCGTCCGGAACGTAGGAGCGGACATGCTCGAGCCGCTGATAGACTCGCTCCTGGGCACGGATGCTGGCGGCCTCGGCGATGTCGCGCGACCAGCGCTTGACCGCGTCGCGGCGGCCGAGGCCGACGTCGAGCGAGCGGCGGATGTAGCGCTGCGTGCCCTTGGTGAAGGTTGCGAACTCACGCATCTCCGACAGGGCCAGGGCCCCGTTGGGCTGACGCGGCTGACGCGTATTCGTACTCATGATCCCGCTCCTTATCCCCGCGGAGCATCATGCATCATCCAGGCTTTCCAGCCCGTTAACCCTGGCACCCCGCGTGCCCCGACGGCGATAGAATCACGCAATGGAGTCGGCGGCAATGCGAAATGCTCGCCGCCGCAACGGGCCTGTGGAACTGTCACTGACGTGCAACAGGGCGTGAGTCGCGCCGGATTCACGCCCGCTGACCGGCTGCCCGTGCGATGCTAGCAGGGGGAGGGGGAGTGATGAACGAATCGCGGGAAGACTCGGCGCGGCACGGCCGCACATTGGCCGGCGAGGCGGACTCGTCGGGCTATCGCCGGCCGCTGCCGGATCGCGGCGACCCCGCATTTTCGACTAAGGCCGGCGGCGCTTCTGCGAACGCCGGGCCGATGGGCGGCGCCGGCAATCCGCATCGGTTAGACGGAGGCATGGACCGCGCCCTTCCGCGATCGCACGGGCGCTGGCTGCCGGACTGGCCGCTGGCGCTCAAGACGATCCTCGCTTTCTGGCTCTTCTATCTCGTGCAGGCGACCTTGCGCGGGGTGATCGTCGCTTATGAGGGCCAGCTCGAGATGCTGGAGCGGCGCGTCTTCGTGGTCGTTGCGGGGATGCTTCTCACCGGCATCATGTACGTGCTCCTGCGCCCGACCAGCCAATCCCCGGTGCGCACCAAGATCATCGCGGCTGCAATCCTGTGCCTCCCCGCCGCGGCCGCCTTCTCGGCGTTCAACCATTACATGTTCTACGTCTACTCGCCGATGGACGCGGTGTGGATCGTCCGCGACGAGGCGATGCTGAGCGACCGCGAGAAGAGCACGGTCGCGATGCTCGCCGACGGCGCCTTCTCCTGGTATTTCTTCTTCGCCGCCTGGTCCGCGATCTACGTCGCGTTGAGCTATGCCCGCCAGCTTCGCGCCGCCGACCAGCGCGCCGCCATCCTCGCCCGCGAGGCCCAGGACGCCCAGCTGCGCGCGCTCCGCTACCAGATCAACCCGCATTTCCTGTTCAACACGCTCAATTCGCTGAGCTCGCTGGTCCTCGCCGAACGGATCGAAACGGCGGAGAAGATGCTGATGAACCTGTCCGCCTTCTTCCGCTCGACGCTCGCCGCCGATCCCGCCGCCGACGTGTCGCTGGCGGAGGAGATCGATCTCCAGAAGCTCTATCTCGAGATCGAGCAGATCCGTTTCCCCGACCGCCTCAAGGTCGAGATCGACGTTCCCGGGCATCTGCTCGACCGCCGGGTGCCGGTGCTGATCCTCCAGCCGATCGTCGAGAATGCGGTGAAATATGGAGTCGCCCGCTCGCGCCGTCCGGTCACCATCCAGGTCTCCGCCTATGAGGAAGCCGGGCGGCTGCACATCAAGGTCAAGGACGATGGCGGCGATTCGGCCGAGATCGCGCCGGGCGGTGGGACCGGGGTCGGCCTCGCCAATGTCTGCAACCGCCTCACCGCCCGCTTCGGCGCCGGCGCCGGCTGCCTGCACGGCCCCGATCCCGGCGGCGGCTATACCGTCCACGTCTTCATGCCGGTGGTGACCGATGACTGACCTCAAGGTCCTGGCCGTCGACGACGAGCCGCTCGCGGTCGAGCGGCTGCAGATCCTGCTGTCGAAGCAGCCGGGCGTCGTCCTCGCCGCCACCGCGAATGACGGCGAATCGGCGCTCCGGATGGTCGACGAGATGAAGCCCGACCTCGTCCTGCTCGACATCGCCATGCCCGGCATGGACGGGATCGACGTCGCCCGTGCCCTGAGCGGCCGGCCGCACGTCCCGCTCGTCATCTTCGTCACCGCCTTCGACAATTTCGCGGTGGCCGCCTTCGACGTTTCGGCGGTCGACTATCTGATGAAGCCGGTCATGCCCGACCGCCTCGCGCGAGCCCTCGACCGCGCCCGCGAGCATCCCCGCCGAGCCCCGGCCGAAGCGACCGAGCCGCCGCGCTATGTCGAGGAATTCTGGGTGCCCGAGCTTCACGGCCTCGTCCGAATCGGCGCCGACCGGATCGAGCGGATCACCGCCGAACGCGATTACATGCGGCTCCATGTCGGCAACCGGAGCTGGCTCATCCACCGAACCATCGCCAAGCTCGAGGAGGAGCTCGATCCGGCGATGTTCGTCCGGGTCCACCGCTCGGTGATCCTTCGCCGCGACACGATCGTCGGCCTCCATCGCGACGAATCCGGCCACTGGAACGCCCGCCTCCCCGACGGCGCCGAACAGCGCATCGGAAGGAGCTACGCGGACAATGTCAGAAGGATGACGGGGCGGGGTTGAACGGCGGGAACGTATATTCATACTCGGTCCAGTCGGTCTCGACCTCGAGCAGGGTGACGTCGCCGCAATTGGTGAAGCTGGTCCGGTAGGCCTCGCCCGGAGCGAGCGTGACATTGGGGCGTTGGACGCAGTCGGCGCTTCCCTCCCGGTCGTTGGCCTCGATCTCGTCGATTCGGATGTTGCCGTCGCTTCGATTGGTGAGGATGAAGGTCCGGCCGCCGATCGATCCCGCGTCGAGCCTGGGCGCATCGCATCCGGCAAGGCCAATGCTCCCCAACGCAATGACAAGCAGACGCAGCCGCATATCCCCCTCCCCCCTCAGTTCAGATCGATCGTGACCGTCCCCCGATCCGTCTCGACGTCCACCTCGCTCACGTCGTCGCAGTAGAAGAAAGTCTTCGTGTAGGTCCTGCCCGGGCCGAGCTGGGCGTTCGGCGTGTCGACGCATTCGGCGCGGCCGGGGCGGTCGTTGGCGACGATCTTGTGGATGGTGAGGGGCTCGTCCTCGGCGTTGGTGAGCATCACAACGCGGTTGGCGATCGTCTCCGCCTCGATGTTCGGGCCGCAGCCCGCGAGGACCGCGCAGCAGGGCAGAAGGAGCAAGACCCGCCTGGACATGGCTCCCGTATCGGGTGCCGCGTTGGGCGGGTCCAGAAAAAATGGGAGGCGACGGGCGTGTCGTCGCCTCCCTGGTCCGCCGGAGCGGGAGCTGCGAGGGTGGGCAGACCGTGGCAGCTGGCCGGCGGGACGTTTCGTTAGCGGCGCGCAATCGTCTCCCTGACGACCGGCTGCCGCGGCGCGTCGAGCGCCGCGAAATCCAGGTCGCTATAGGATGGCGCAACCGCCACTTGGCGAGCGTCGCTCGCGAAATCCGGACCCGCGGCCGCACTCATCATCGTGCCGGCGGCGGCGACGGCGAGGATCATGGCTCCAATGCGCATGTTCGTCTCCTTCATCACTGCGGCCGGGGAAGGCGGCCTGGTTGAACGGTTGCGGGCCGGGAAGGTGACAGGGGCGTGCTGACTTCCCGAACCCGCATTGCCTGTGTGGCCGAAGCCTTCGCGTCGCGCCTCTCCGCTTCGACCGCGGCGGCATAAGCTTCGGCGAAGCTGCATCGGCCGCGACGAAAGCGACCGAAGCGACGACCGGCGCACAATAGGGGCGCATGTAAACCGCGTAGCTCGCGCCTGTTCCCCGTTGGGACGAGGCAGAATCAACCGGCGCGGACATCCCCCGCCTCGCGTAGATCGGGGTCGGAAGCGATGCGGAGCAGCGGCGCGGTCATGATTCCCTCGAGGCGCAGGACGATGAAGCGGCGGCTGCCTGTGCCGCGCCGCGGTCTCGTCGCGACCCTCGCCGTCGCTGCAATCACCGGTTCCTGCGCGCCGATGGCGGCCGGGACCGCACAGATCGCCCGCCCGGGGACGCTCATCCCGATCACCGACGCGGCGGCGCTCGACCCGTCGCTGCCGCCGATTCTGACCGGCGCCGATGCGATCGAGGCCAATGCCCACCTGCCCTTCGCCGGCGCGGCCGGGCCGGCCGCGGCCTCGCTCGCCTTCGGCAACATGGACGCGCTCGCCGGCATGCGCGCGCTCGATTGCCTCGCCCAGGCAATTTATTACGAGGCCCGCTCGGAGCCCGAGGACGGCCAGCGCGCCGTCGCCCAGGTCGTGCTCAACCGGGTCCGCCATCCCGCCTGGCCGAACAGCGTATGCGGAGTCGTCTACCAGGGACCGGCGCGGCCTGGGGGCGGTTGCCAGTTCACCTTCACCTGCGACGGATCGCTCCGCTTCCGGGCTTATGGCGAGGACTGGGCGCGCGCGCGCCGGCTGGCCGCCGAGGCGCTGGCGGGCCGGGTCCATGCCCCGGTCGGGCTGTCGACCTTCTATCACGCCAATTACGTGCTCCCGGCCTGGGCGCCGCGGCTTCTCAAGACCGCCGTTATCGGCAACCACCTCTTCTATCGCCTGCCCGGCGCCGCCGGAGCGCCGGCGGCATTCACGGCCCGCTATGCCGGGGTCGAGCCCATCGCCCGGCCCAACCCGATCACCGTCCAGTACAACCGGCCGTCGCAGGGGCGTGACATCCCGGCCTGGCTGGCGACCGCCACCAGCTCGACCCGGCCGCAGCCGCGCACGGCCGAAACCGCTTCCCATGTGCCGGAGCCGGTCCAGGACCTGCAGGTCCGCCCGGAATATCGCCAGTCGGGCCACTGGCGCGAGGATGCGCCGGCGGCGCTGACGGGGCGCTAGGCAATCCGGGTGAGCCGCGCAGCGACCGCGGCCAAGCCCGGCGCAACGCCCATCACGCCCATCGCAAGCCGCCGCGCGGCACTTGTCTCCGCCGCCCAGCGCAGACCTTCGGCCACACGCAGCGGCCGCGCCGCCCGCGCCGACCAGCGGCGCTGGAACCGATCGGCCTCCTCGCCGCGCAGATAGGCCTCGGCCGCCGCCATCCCGCTGGTCAGCGCCATCGCGATGCCGTCGCCGGCAAGCGACGCGATCACCGCCGCCTGGTCGCCGACCCGATAGAGGTGCGGCACGCATCCCGGAGTCCGCCAGCCATAGGGCACGTTGCCGACGCTGATCCACGCCGCCTCGTAAGCCGCCTCCAGCCGTTCGGCGAGGAGCGCTGTCTCCTTCGCCAGAATCTCGATCAGGTCGCGGATTCCGCCGCTCCGGCGCAGCTTCGCTCTCGACACGGACATGCACAGGTTCACCTGCCCGTCCTCCTGCAAGAGCAGGCCGGCATAGCCGCCGTCAAACGGGTGAAGCTCGATGACTCCGTCCAAGGCTGCGGCGAGCCGCGGATCAGGCGCAAAGGCGGCCCGCAGGCCCACGGCGCCGCGCTGCCGCTCGTCCAGCGGCCGGGCCATGCCGCGAAGCTCATATTTGCCGGTGGCGAGGAACAGGGCGCCGGCCCGAACCTCGCTGCCGTCGTCCATCCGCACGGTCCGGCTCGAAGCATCGCCGCTGCGCGCCGCGACTCCGCGCGCGACCAGCGCGCCGGCGCGCTCCGCCTCGTCGAGCAGCGCCTGGTCGAGGACTCGCCGCGACAAGCCCGCCGCCTTGTGGGGCAGCCGCGCCTCGACGATCCGCCTTCCGCCCGCCAGGCGCAGCCGCCCGATCGGCCGCGCCCCCAGCGCCTGCGGATCGATGCCGAGACGCCTCAGCGCGGCCAGCGCGTCCCAGCCGAGAAAGCCGCCGCACACCACGTCGTGCGGCCCGGACCGGCGCTCGATGAGCTCGACCGCGGCGCCATTGCGGGCGAGGGTCAGGGCCGCGGCCGATCCCGCGGGTCCGCCGCCGACGACAAGGGTTTCGACGAAGCGCCGGCCGTCGCTCACTCAGCCCGCTCGAAGCGGAATCCCTCGGCGGCCAGCCCCGGCCCGAAGGCGATCGCGACCCCGCGCTTCTTTTCGGGCCGGGCGAGCAGGTCGGCCAGAACGAACATCAGGGTCGAGGACGACATGTTGCCGAAATCGGCGAGGATCCGCCGCGAGCAGTCGAGCGCGTCCGGCGCCAGCTCCAGGCCGCGCTCGACCGCGTCGAGGATCGAGCGGCCGCCGGCATGGACCGCCCAGGCGTCGATGTCCGCCGGCGCCCAGCCGCCGAGCAGTCGCTCGCGCACGCGCGGCTCGTGAAGCGCGGCCCCGATCCGTCCCGGCACCTCGCCCGACAGGGTCATCTCGAAACCGGTGTCGCCGATCGTCCAGCGGATCAGCTCGCCGGAATCCGGCAGGGTCGCGTTGAACTGCGCCGTCATCCCGAAGCCCACCGGATCGGCGCTCACCAGCGCCGCCGCGGCGCCGTCGCCGAACTGGAGTCCGGCGAGAAGAGGCTCCGGCTCGGCCATCGGACGCAGGTGGAGCGAGGACAATTCGACCGTCACCACCAGCACCCGCGCGGCCGGTTCGGAGCGGACGATATGGAAGGCGGTGCGGAGCGCAGCGACCGCGGCGTAGCAGCCCATGAAGCCGACCAGGGTCCGCTCGACGTCGCCGAGCTCCATCCGCGCCGCAATGATCTGGTCGACCCCGGGGGCGACGAAGCCGGTGCAGCTCGCCACCACCAGATGGGTGATCGCGCCGAGCATGATCTGGTCGCGAAGCCGCCCGATCGCCGCCAGCGCCAGGTCCGGCGCGGCGTCGGCGTAGAGCTGCATGCGCTCGGCGGTGCCCGGCATTCGCTCCGCATAGAATCCGCCGGGATCGACGGGCGAGCCGCCTTCCGCCGCACGCGGAAGGACCGACCAGCGATGCTCGATGCCCGATCGCTCCGCCATGCGCTCGAACAGCGACCGGAGACGCCGGTCCGTCATCTGCGCCCGCGCCCAGTCGATATAGGCTCGGTGGATGTCGTGGTCGGGCACCGCGCCGGCGACGGCGTTGATATACGCGCCTCTACTCCTCATCCGTCGTCCCCGGTCGGCATCATCGCCGTCTTAGGCGATTGACGGTTCAACGCCCAACACATGGTTTCGGGCGCGCCCCGCCGGGCGCCGCTCATCGTGTCGAGAAGCGCCACTCGATGACGTTGCGATAGGTTTCGCCCGGCTCCAGCCGAAGCGAGCCGAATTCGGGGCGATTGGGCGTGTCCGGGAATTTCTGCGGCTCGAGCGCGACCGCGTCGCCCATGCGGTAAAGACGCCCGGCCTTGCCGAAGCTGGTCGAGTCGAGGAAGTTGCCCGAATAGAATTGAATTCCGGGCTGGTTGGACCGGGTCTCAAGCACGCGCCCCGACGCAGGATCCTCGAGCCGTGCAAGCAGCCTCGGCTCGTCGGCGACGTCCCGCGCGATCACCCAATTGTGATCGTAGCCGCGACCGAAGCGGATTTGCTCGTCCGCCGATTCGCGCACGCGCGCGCCGATCGCGGTGGGGCGGCGGAAATCGAACGCGGTGCCGGCGACCGCGCGAAACTCGCCTGTCGGGATCGCGGTGTCGTCGGTCGGCAGGTAATGGTCGGCCGGGATGGTGAGCAGATGCCCCATCGCGCCCTCCGCGGAGCCTTCGCCGGCCAGGTTCCAGTAAGCGTGGTTGGAGATGTTGACCAAGGTCGGCCGGTCGGTCGCGGCGCGATAGTCGACTCGCAGGCCGTTCTCGTCGGTCAGCGAATAGGTCGCGGTCACCTTGAGCGTGCCGGGATAGCCCTGGTCGCCGTCGGGGCTGACCAGGCCGAGCGTGACGCTGGCCGGCGGGCCGTCGTCCAGCTCCAGAACCTCCCAGTTCAGCTTGTCGAAGCCGGTCGAACCGCCGTGGAGCGAGTTGGGTCCGTTATTGACCGGCACCTGATAGTCGACGCCGTCGAGGGCGAAGCGTCCGCCGGCGATTCGGTTGGCGACCCGGCCCACGGTCGAGCCGAAATATTGCGGCTGGTCGAGATAGGGCTCCAGAGTCGCGTGGCCGAGGGTCACGTCGGCGAGCCTGCCGGCCCGGTCGGGGGCCAGCACCGCCTGCAGCGAGGCGCCATAAGTGATGATCCGCGCCTCCATGCCGGCGCGGTTGGCGAGGGTGATCGCCTCCACCGTCTCGCCGCCCGGCAACGTGCCGAAGGCCTCACGTTTCACGTTCGCCACCGCCGCCCTTCCTATTCAGCCTATTTATCGGATAATAGCCCGATCCCCTCCCCAAGGAGCATTGCGTGCGCAAGCCTTTCCTGTTCGCGTTGGCGGTCCTCGCCTGCCTCGCACCCGCGCAGGCCCAGGACCAGCCGGCCTTCGTGCCCGTCTTCGAGACCGATTTTCCGGATCCCTTCATCCTTCGCAACGGGGCCGAGTTCCTCGCTTATGCGACCAACAATGTCGCCAACGTGCAGATGGCGCGATCGACCAACCTCATCGACTGGGAATTGATCCGCGACGGAGATCGCCGCCACGACGCCATGCCTACTCTGCCCGCCTGGGCGCGCGAGGGCTTCACCTGGGCGCCGGAGGTGATCCGCACCGATGCCGGATATGTGCTCCATTTCACCGCCAGGGACCGCCGATCGGGCCTGCAATGCCTGGGCGCGGCGTTCAGCACCGATCCGCTCGGGCCGTTCACGTCGCAGGCGGCCGAGCCGCTCGTCTGCCAGGCCGAGGAGGGCGGGACGATCGACTCCCATGCCTTCCGCGACTCCGACGGGCAGCTCTACCTCTATTACAAGAATGACGGGAACAACCCGCGCTTCCGCCGCCCGACCACGATCTATGCGCAACGGCTGACCCCCGACGGCCTCGGCGTCACCGGCGAGCCGGCCGCCCTGATCCGCAACGATGCGCGCTGGGAAGCGCACGCGATCGAGGCGCCGACCATGGTCCGCCACGGCGATTCCTATTTCCTGTTCTATTCGGCCAACCATTTCGGCTGGGAAGAGGACCAGCGGCTGTCGGCCTATGCGATCGGCTATGCCCGCTGCACCGGACCGATGGGGCCGTGCACCAAGGCGCCGAACAACCCGATCCTCTACAGCTACCACGACCGCGAGGCGGGCTGCCTCAGCGGTCCCGGTCACCAGAGCATCTTCGCGGTCGGCGAGCGCCAGTTCATCTCGTTCCACGCCCATGGCGCGACCGCCGGCTGCCGGCGCGCGCAACGGGGCCGCTACATGTACGTCGCCCCCCTCTTCTGGCGCGACGGCACGCCGCAGATCGGCGTCAGCCTGAGGCCCGCTGCCCGGCCTTGAATGGAAACGGGCCGGGGCAATGCCCGGCCCGCGAGACTTCCAGGTTGCGCTCAGAGCCGGAAGCGCAGGCCCAGCGACACCGTGGTCTCGTCGTAGCGCAGGTAGCGGACATAATCCGCCCGCGGCGCCCCGGCCCTGGCCGAGCTCAGCTCCTGGCGGAACGGGCTCTGCGTGATGTTGGTCCAGTCGGCGAAGACCGTCGCGTTCGGAAGAACCTCGTAATTGAGCGACAGGTCGAGCCGGTCCGCCGGCATGGCGGTCTCGGTGTAGACGTCGTCGCCGCGGAACTGGCGCGTCGCGGCATATTCGGAACGCCCGTTATAGGTCAGGCGCGCCGAGAAGCCGTAGCGCTCGTAGATCCCGACCAGATTGTAGTTCCACTCGGAAACGCCGTTGAGCTGGTCGGTGATCGGCAGGAAGGCGAGGCCTCCGGTGCCGTCCGGTTGCTGGGTCTCGGCGTCGAGATAGGTGACGTTCGCCTGGACGCCGAAGCCCCGCGCCCAGTCGGGCAGCGAATCGAAATCCGCGAAGGCCTGGAACTGGACCTCGACACCGTCGATCCGGCCGGCGCCCGTGTTGGTTGGGCCGGTGATCTGGACCACGCCGAGCTCGGGATCGGTGAAGCGGAACGTCGCCGGCTGGATGAAGCCGTCGATATCGCGGTGAAACACGGTGAGCGCCGCGAAGCTCGCCCGGCCGAAATAATATTCGATGCTGGCGTCGTAGTTCCACGATTCGAACGGGCGGAGGAATGGGTTGCCGCCGAAGCCCGTGCGCGGGGCGCTGTCCGTGCCGATCCCGCCGGGCGGCGGCGGGCCGAGGACGATCGACGGGACGAGATCGGAGAAGTTGGGGCGCGTGACGGTCCTCGTGACCGCGGCGCGCAGCTGGAGGTTGTCGGCGGGACGCCAGCGGATGCTCGCGTTCGGAAGAAGCTCGTCGCTCTCGGTGCCTTCGTCGACGGACGGAATCCCGGTCGGATTCGGCCCGGCGACGCGGGTGCTCACCTGCAGGTAGCGGAGCCCCACGACCCCGTCGAACTGCTCGCCGATTCCGAAATTGAGCTGCGCGTAGCCGGCGAAGGTTTCCTCGGTGGCGTTGAACAGCGTCCCCGGGACGAGGTCCTCGACCGTGTAGTTGGTTCCGCCATTCGCGATCACGAACTGCCGCAGCTCGGCCAGGTTGTTGCGGATGCTCGCATAGGTCGGCGCGAGGAAGCTTCGGAACCCGCTCTGAACGCTGGTGCCGACGAAGCCCGGCGGGGTCAGCTGGAAATCGAGCGGCAGCGCGGAAACGGGAATGTTGCGGCCGCGGAAACCGGCAAAGCGGTTGCCATATTCGCGGTGAGCGTCGCGGTCGGTGTAGCGGACGCCGACCTCGGCGCTGCGCAGGAAGCCGAAATCGCTGATCTCGTAATCGGCGTCGAGGCGGATCTGCCAGTCCTCGCCCGTGGCCTCCTGCTTCTCCTCGAACAGCCCGTCGAAGAAATAGTTGGCCGGGTTCGTCGGGTCGAAGTTGCGGATCGTGAATTCCGGCACCTCGAGGTTGAAGTCGACGCTGGTGCTGCCTTGGCCGGCGAAGATCCGGTCGACCGACTCCGTCGAGCCGCGGAAGGTGGTGTCGGTGTGCGCGACATCGAGAACTATCCTCAACGGGCCGGATTCGTAGATGCCGCCCGCGGCATATTGGAAGGTATCGGTCCGGTTGAAGGTGCCGCCCTGGAAGCTGAAGATCGGATCGCCGAGGCCGGTGACGGTGCCGCTCGACAGCACGTTCGTTCCGTCGCGGAAGACGAGATTGCTGTACGTCCCTCCGCCATAAAGCGGGACCGCGACCAGCCGGTCGTCGATCTTGTTGCGGAAGCCTTGCCACAACATTTCGGCGTAGAATTCGAAATTGTCGCTCGGGCGCCACTGGAAGGCGGCGTTGACCGACGGGCGCACGCGATTGCCAGAGCGGTAGAACAGGCGCTGGATGTCCGGAAAGCGGACGCGCTGACCGTTGATGATCGGGTCGGCGATGAAGTCGGTGTTGGACGGCTCCGAATCGAGATAGTCGAGCTCGGTGTAAGAGGCGTTGAGAAGAAGGCCCATCTCGCCGTCGCCGACGTTCCACCGCTCGGTGAAGAGCAGGTTCGCATTGGGCGTAATGCTGTCCGCCTGAACGGTGTAGATGCCCCACACCGACCCGGCGACCTGCCCGTCCGAAAAGTCGAAGGGGCGCCGCGAGCGGACGTTGACGAGGCCGGCAAGGCCGGGCTCGACCAGGTCCGCCGCCGAGGTCTTGAAGACTTCCAGCGCGGCGATGTTCGCCGACGGGAAATCCTGAAGGGCGACGACACGGGTTTCCGCCGTGAAGATCTCGCGGCCATTATAGGTGGTGGTGAAGTTGGGAAGGCCGCGGACGAGCACGTTCTGCGCCTCGCCCCCCTGCCGATAGACCTGAACGCCCGGAATTCGCGCCGCGGTCTGCGCGGTGTTGAGGTCGGGGAGCTTGCCGATGTCCTCGGCGACCACCGCGTCCACGATCTCGTCGGAGTTGCGGCGGATGTTCTGGCTCGAGCGAAGCGACTCGCGGATGCCCGTGACGACGACGACATTCTCGTCCTCGGCGGCGGGATCGGTCTGCGCGACCTCGCCGCCCGCGGTCGGCACTTGCTGGGGCGGCTCGTCCTGTGCCCAGGCCGGCGAGGCCGTGAGAGCGAGAACCGCGGCGGAGGCCGAGCAACGGACGAATGTCTTGAGGCGCATCTTGGCTTCTCCCCATGCAGAACGGCCGCTCTCCCGGCGGCTCTTTACGGCCGCGTTATAAGAGGGGGTCCAGCGGCCTTGCAATCCATTTATAAGATTTATCGGACAGCGTGTTTTCCGCGGCACAGTGCGGAATTCGCCGGCCCCGCCCCCGATCCGACGGGTGCGAGGCTATCTCACCATTCGGCGAAGCTGCCGTCCGTGTAGCGCCACACCGGGTTGCGCCAGCGATGCCCTTCCTCGTGCGCCGCGCGCACCGCCGCCTCGTCGATCTCGACGCCGAGGCCCGGGCCTTCCGGGATCGGCAGGAAGCCGTCGACCGGGGTCAGCACGTCGCGGTTGGAGCAGAAGTTCAGGAGGTCGTGGCCGCCCTGGTTGTAATGGATTCCGAGCGACATCTCCTGGATGACCAGGTTGGGCGCGCAACCGGCAAGCTGAAGGCAGGCGGCGAGCGCGAGCGGGCCGAGCGGGCAGTGCGGCGCCACACCGACATCGAAGCTCTCCGCCATCGCCGCGATCCGCCGGCATTCGGACAGGCCTCCGGCATGGCTGAGGTCGGGCTGGATGATGTCGACCGCGCCGCTCGCCAGGAACGGCTTGAAGTCCCAGCGCGAATAGAGCCGCTCGCCGACCGCGATCGGGATGCTGACGAGGTTGGCGAGCTGGCTGAGCGCTTCGGGGTTCTCGGAGAGGATCGGCTCCTCGATGAACAGCAGGCCCAAGGGCTCGAGCGCCTTGGCGAGCTGCTTGGCCATGGCGCGATGGACCCGGCCGTGGAAGTCGAGGCCGACGTCCATGCCTTGCTCCTGCACCGCCTTCACCCGCTCGACGACGTCGTCGAGCTTGGGCGCGACGAGATAATCCATCTCCGCCGTCGCGTTCATCTTGATCGCCGAGAAGCCCTGGTCGCGCCGCACCTTGGCCGCCGAGGCGACGTCGTCCGGCCGGTCGCCGCCGATCCAGGCATAAGCGCGGATCTTGTCGCGCACCTTGCCGCCCAGCATCTCCCAGGCCGGAATCCCGTAATGGCGGCCCTTGAGGTCCCACAGCGCCTGGTCGAGCCCGGACAAAGCCGACATCATCACCGGCCCGCCGCGATAGAAGCCGCCGCGATAGGCGACCTGCCAGATGTCCTCGATCCGGCGCGGGTCGGCGCCGATGAAACGGTCGCGGAACGGCTCGAACGCTCCGATCACCGCCTCGGCATGGCCTTCCAGGCTCGCCTCGCCCCAGCCGAAATTCCCGTCGTCGGCCTCGATCCGGACGAACACCCAGCGGGGCGGGACAAGGAACGTTTCAATCCGTGCGATCTTCATCAGACAGCCTCTATGGGAGCGTCGAGCACTGGTTCATTTATATGATAAAACGGCTCTAGCAAGGTTCGTGGCGGCCTGTATGGAGTCGCTGCGGAATAAGGAAGACTTGCGCTCATGAGCTTTCGCGACGGCTATATTGCGGTCGATTGGGGCACCACGAACCGCCGCGCCTATCTTGTCGCGGGCGACGGGCGGGTGACCGACAGCTTCGAGGACGAACGAGGCCTGATGGCGGTTCCCAAAGGCGGCTTCGACGCGGCGGCAGCGCAAATTCGCGAGCGGCTCGGCGATTTGCCGATGCTGCTCGGCGGGATGGTCGGCTCCAACCGCGGCTGGCGCGAGGCGCCCTACGTCCCCTGCCCCGCCGGCGCCGACGGCCTTGCCGAGCGCATCCTGTGGATCGAGCCCGGCCGCACCGGCATCGTTCCCGGCGTGTGCCAGGGCGCGCCCGACGAGGACGTGATGCGCGGCGAGGAGGTCCAGGTGCTGGGCGCCGTCGCAGCCCGGCAGGTCCCGCCGGACGGCCTGCTCTGCCACCCCGGCACCCACGCCAAGTGGATCCGGCTGGAGGGCGGCCGCATCGCCGCGTTCAACACGATGATGACCGGCGAGCTGTTCAGCCTGATCCGCAAGCATTCCATCCTCGGCGAGCAGCTTCAGGGCGAGGTCGCGCCTGACGACAATTTCCGTCGCGGAGTCAACGAAGGTCTGGACGGGAAGGACCTGCTGTCCACCCTGTTCGGGATTCGCGCGCGCCACGTGCTCGGGGTGAGCGAGGGAAGCGCGGCCACCTATGCCAGCGGACTGCTGATCGGCAGCGACGTCCGCGCCGGCCTCGCTCTGGGCGGCGACGGCACGATCGCGCTGATCGGGCGGCCGGACCTGTGCGTGCTGTACGCCGAGGCGCTGAAGGCCGTCGGGCGCGACACGATCGAGGTGGACGGCGCCGCCGCCTTCCTCGCCGGGATTCACATGCTCACGGAGATGCTCTGATGGACGCCGTCGCCGATTTTCGCGCCTATTTCGCCGAAAGCCCTTTGGTTGCGATCATCCGCGGCGTCCGGCCGGAGGAGGCCGAGGAGATCGGCCAGGCACTCTACGACAGCGGCATCCGGATCATCGAGGTGCCGCTGAACTCGCCCGACCCGCTCGACAGCATCGGCCGCCTCGCGCGGCTGCTCGGCGACAAGGCGCTGATCGGCGCCGGCACCGTTCTCGACACCGACCAGGTCGCGGCGGTGAAGCAGGCCGGCGGCCGCCTCGTCGTGTCGCCTGGCTACGATCCCGAGGTGATCGAGGCCACGGTCGCGGCGGGCATGGTGTCGTCGCCGGGCTATTTCACGCCGAGCGAAGCGTTCGGAGCCTTGAAAGCCGGCGCCCACGCGCTGAAGCTGTTCCCGGCCGAGGCCGCTTCGCCCGCGGTGGTGAAGGCGCAGCGTGCGGTGATCCCGAAGTCGACACCTCTCCTCGTCGTCGGTAGCGTCACGCCCGACAAGATGGACGCCTATCTCGATGCCGGCGCCGACGGCTTCGGCCTCGGCGGAGCGCTCTACAAGCCGGGCCAGAAGGGCGCGCAGGTGCTCGAGCAGGGCCGGGCGTTCATGTCGGCGCTCAAGCGGCGCGGCTGATGGCGATCCGGGTCGCCATCGTCGGCTACGGCAAGATCGCCAGGGACCAACACGTCCCGGCGATCGCCGCCGATCCCCGCTTCGAGCTGGTCGCCATCTCGACCCGAAGCGCCGATCATGGCAGCGGCCTGCCCTGCTATTCTGAGCCGGCGCGGTTGTTCGAAGAGTTTCGCGGAAAGCTCGACGCGGTGGCGATCTGCACGCCGCCGATCGTCCGCCACGCCATCGCGCGCGACGCGCTCCGGGCCGGCCTTCACGTCCTCTTGGAAAAGCCGCCGGCGGCGACTCTCGGCGAGATCGAGCATCTCGACACCATCGCCCGCGAGACCGGCCGAACCCTCTACACCGGCTGGCACTCCCAGCATGCCGCCGGCGTCGCCAAGGCGCGCGAGGCGCTCGCCTGCGCGAAGGTCGCGAAGCTCCGCATCTCCTGGCTCGAGGACGTGCGCAAATGGCATCCCGGCCAGGAATGGATCTGGGCGCCCGGCGGCTTCGGCGTGTTCGATCCCGGCATCAACGCCTTGTCGATCGCCACCCGAATCCTGCCCGAGCCCCTGTTCGTGCGCGAGGCGACCATGCTCGTCCCCGCAAACAAGCAGGCGCCGATCGCCGCCACTCTCACCTTCTCCGGCGAGGACATGAGCGCCGAGATGGACTGGCGATTCAGCGAAGGCGAGCAATGGACGATCCGCGTCGAGACGGAAGCCGGCGACGCCGTTGAGCTGCGCGACGGCGGCGCCCGCCTGCTGATCGGCGGCGACGAACAGCCACTCGGCAAGCATGGCGAATATCCATCCATCTACGACCGCTTCGCCGGGCTCGTCGAGCGCGGCGAGAGCGAGGTCGACCGCGAGCCTCTGCGCATCGTCGCGGACGCCTTCATGGTCGGCCGGCGCGAGCCCACCGAGCCGTTCCTGTGAGGCGCAGCTTTTGCTTCGCCGCCAAATGTGTGATTGATCGGACATGGAATGATCGAGGCTAGGCAGGAGGTGCGGGGAGTGGCGAGCGACGCGGCCGGCCTTCAGGCGTCCGCCGCCGGGGGGCGCAACCTCACTTACGGCCTGCTCGACGCGTTGGGGCGAGCGATCGTCACCGGTCGCTATGCCGACAGTCACTTTCCCACCGAGGCCGAGCTCGCCAAGCAGCATGGCGTCAGCCGCTCGGTGACCCGCGAGGCGGTCAAGATGCTGACCGCCAAGGGCCTGCTCACCGCCCGGCCGCGCAAGGGCACGACGGTTCAGCCTTCTTCCTCCTGGAACCTGTTCGATCCCGACGTCCTGCGCTGGCTGCTCGAGCGCAAATTCTCGCTGGAGCTTCTCCGCCAGTTCACCGAGCTTCGAATCGCGATGGAGCCGGCCGCGGCCGCCCTCGCCGCCAAGGCCGCCGACGAAAACGGCCTCGCCGCGATCCGCGCCGGCTATGAGCGGATGGAGTCGGCGGAAGCCGGCGGCGACGATCCGCTCGAATCCGACATCGCCTTCCACATCGCCATCCTCAATGCCTGCGCCAATCCCTTTTACCAGCAGTTCCGCGACGTGGTGGAGACTGCGCTTAGGACCTCGATCCGCTTCACCAACCGCTTCAAGGGGCGCACCGCCAGCCTCCCGCAGCATCTCCAGGTGCTGAATGCGATCGAAAAGCGTGATTCCCACGGGGCCAAAGCCGGCATGACCGCGTTGATCGCCGACGTCATGACTCTGATCGCGGACGCCGAAGGGAAGGCCTGACATGGAGTGCATCGCGGACGTCCGGGCGACGCTCGGAGAGGGTCCGATATGGGTCGAGCGCGAGCAGGCGCTCTACTGGGTCGACATCCCCGAGAAGAAGCTGTTCCGCTGGTCCGAGGCGGACGGGACTCAAGTGATCGACCCGGGTCTCCACGTCTGCTCGATCCTGCCGCGTGCGAGAGGCGGCTTCATCGGCGCAGGCTATGACGGGTTCCTGGACATCGATTTCGACCAGGACCGGATTGGCCTGATCGGCAATCCCGAGCCGGAGCTCGACACCAACCGATTCAATGACGGAAAGGTCGACCGCGAGGGCCGCTTCTGGGCCGGCACCATGGACCGGTTCGAGCGGGAAGACAGCGGCTCGCTCTACCGGCTCGACCCGGACTTCGACTGGACCAGGGTCGACAGCGGCTACCGCGTCACCAACGGCCCGGCCTTCAGCCTCGATGGCCGCACGATGTATCACACGGATTCGGCGATCCAGCGGGTCTACGCCTTCGATCTCGCGGCCGACGGCACCGTCTCCAACCGCCGCACCTTCCTGCAGTTCGGCGAGGGCGATTTCTACCCGGACGGGATGACCGTCGATTCAGAGGATTGCCTGTGGATCGCCTTCTGGGGCGGCTGGTGCGTTCGCCGCTTCTCGCCGACCGGCGAGCGGCTTCAGGAGATCGCCGTCCCCGCCCAGCTCGTGACGAGCTGCGCGTTCGGCGGCCCCGAGGTGGACCGACTGTTCATCACCACCGCGTCCCGCGGCCTTTCGCCCGAGGAATTGGCCGGGCAGCCGCAGGCGGGCGGCCTGTTCATGACCGTTCCCGGCGTCCGGGGCGTTCCGGAACCGCTCTTCGCCGGCTGACCTGGCGAGCCCCAAGGAGAAGACCAATCGCCAACTTCATGTTCGCGACCGGGATCGAGAACAGCATCCCGACCATCGACAACGGCCGCACCCGTGTCGACCAGATGGAATCCTGCGGCCACTACAAGCATTGGAAGCTCGACTTCGACTGCGTCGAGGAGATCGGCCTCCACTATCTGCGCTACGGGCCGCCGCTCCACACCACCTATACCGGCCCCGGCGAATATGACTGGGAATTCGCCGACGTCACGCTCGCGGACCTCAAGCGCCGCGGCATCGTGCCGATCATCGACCTGTGCCATTTCGGAGTCCCCGACTGGATCGGCGACTTCCAGAACCCCGATTTCCCGCAGCTGTTCGCGCTCTATGCGGGCGCCTTCGCCGAGCGCTATCCCTGGGTGCAGCTCTACACGCCGGTCAACGAGATGTTCATCTGCGCCGTCTTCTCGGCGAAATATGGCTGGTGGAACGAGCAGGGGAAGACGGACCGGACGTTCGTCACGGCCTTGAAGCACATCGTCAAGGCGAACGTCATGGCGATGATCGAGATCCTGAAGCATCGCCCCGACGCGATCTTCATCCAGAGCGAATCGTCGGAATATTTCCACGCCGACAGTCCGGCGGCGATCCACGACGCCGAGGTGATGAACCGCGTCCGCTTCCTGTCGCTCGACCTCAACTACGGCAATCGCGTCAACAGCGACATGTACGAATATCTGCTCGAGCACGGCATGAGCCGCGAGGAATATAACTGGTTCCTCGAGCACCGCCTCAAGCAGCACTGCATCCTGGGCAACGATTATTATTACACCAACGAGCACCGGGTGTTCGCGGACGGCCACACGACCTCGGCTGGCGAGGTGTTCGGCTATTCCGAGATCACCCGCCAATATTATGAGCGCTACGGCCTTCCGGTGATGCATACCGAGACCAATTTGCGCCAGGGCGAGCGCGGCGACGAGGCGGTGCAGTGGCTGTGGAAGGAATGGGCCAACGTGCTGAGGATCCGCAACGTCGGAATCCCGACCGTCGGCTTCACCTGGTATTCGCTGACCGACCAGATGGACTGGGACACCGCGCTTCGCGAGAAGAACCACCGGGTCCACCCGGTCGGTCTCTACGATCTCGACCGCAACATCCGACCGGTCGGCAAGGCCTACAAGAAGCTGATCGCCGACTGGCGCGAAATCCTGCCCGCGCAGAGCATGTGCCTGGTCGTTCCGGTGAAGCCGCTCGCGCCGGAGCCCCAGCGGAGCGCTGCCGAGCGCCCGACGGGCACGCACGGCAGCGTCCACCCGCTGTTCAGCGAATCCGTCAGTCCGGAAACCGATGGTTGAAAACCCCTCCCCTTCAGGGGAGGGGCAAGGGGTGGGGGCGAGCCGCAGGCTCGCACGGCGCGAAGCGCCGCCTCCACCCCAACCCCTCCTCCGAAGAGGAGGGGCTAGGCCTGTCTCAGGCGACGGCCCTCAGCTTGACCGGGCAGCTTCCGTAGCGGCCTTCGACGGCCGCCTCTTCCGCAGTCAGCGGACGAAGGAAGGAGACCGCGAGGTGGCGGCCGAACACGTCGTCGCCGCGCATGACCAGTTGGGCCTCGGCCTCGGCCGGCATCGCGTCGCGGATCTCGGTCAGTCGGGAAATCAGCGCGTCGAGCGACAGATGGTTGTCCAGCTCGACATAGTCCTTGATCAATCTACTCATACAACCCCCCCGGGTTGGCAGTGGGTGTTCATAACGCTTGGGGGATTCCCCCGCCAAGCATTGATCGAAATTTACTCACAGATAGTTTTCAAAGCTCTGAATTCCCCGGTTTCTCCTCGGAAAAAACTGTATCCAATTGTCTCAGAGCGACTGAGCGAGCAGCTCGTTGACCCGGCGCTCGGCGTCGGCGAGCGCCCGGTCGACCGGCTTGATCCCCGCCACAGCCGCTTCCAGCTCCTCGCCGATCAACCCCTGGATGGCCGACTGGCGCTGGACGTAGTCCGGCAGCTGCGCCCCCGTCGCTGCCATCGCGGCGATTCCGCTGCGGTGCGGAAGCCCCCTGAACTCCGCCGTCGCGAGCACCGACTGGAACGCAGGCAAATGCCCGGTCCGCGACCAGTCGAAATTATGCTCGGCAAGGAAGCGAAGGAACCGTCCGATCGCCTGCCGCTCCGCCGCCGAGCGCCCTCCGTCGCTCGGCATGACCCAGGCATGGCCGTCGACGAAGGCCGCCTCCTGCCCCCACAGCCGCGGGAAGGGAAGGACCGCATAACTACCGTAAAGCGGCCGCCCCTCGGTCTGCGCCTCGGCGTCATAGGGGCCGATCATCCAGGTCCCGGTCGGGAAGATGCCGCCCTCCCCGTTCATGAAGGCGGCGGTCGCGGCCGGGAAATCCTGGTTGCGGGTGACGAGGTTCTGGGCGTTCAGGGCCTTGAAGAACTCGACGACCTGCCGCGCCTCGGGCGTGTCGAGGCGGATGTGGCGCTCGTCGGGGAATATCTCCACGCCCTGCGCGAGCAGATAGGTGTAGAGATTGGCGACGTGATAGTCGGGCGCGTTGACCTGGGCGAGAATGAGATAGGGCTTGCCGGTCGCCTCCTTGAAGCGGCGGGCATGCTCGATCAGCTCCTCTGGCGAGGTCGGCAGGATCGGCCGGTCGCCGTCCATCAGCCCGGCCTGGCGCATCAGGCCGGTGTTGATGTGCCACAGCCGCCCGATCGTGTCCCACGGCAGGCCGAAGACCTGGCCGTCCTTGATCACCCCGGCTCGGCCCGCCTCGGTGAACGCCTCGGGCCCGATGCCGACCTGGCGCAGAATGCCGTCCATCGGCTCGAGCAGCCCCCTGCCCTGATAATCCGAGATGACCGACTGGTGCATGGTGACGAGGTCGGGCGGGTCGCCGGCGGCGATCTGCGCGGAGAGCTGCGGATAGCCGGGCCAGGCGACGACGTTGACCTTGAGGTCGATGTCGGGATTCTCGGCCTGGAACTTGTTGATCAGCGCGGTGAGGATCCCGCACTCGCCCTCGGCCTGGGAGACGTCGGTCATCTGTCCATAGACCGCGCCGCATTCGCCGAAGAAGCGCTGGACCACGATCTCGGTGCGGTCGTCGCTGCTCCCGCAGCCGGCCAGCGCCAGAGCGGCGCCGAGGATGATGGCGAGCCGCTTGATCACCGCGCCGCGGTCCCGGCCATGGCTCGGACGATCTGCTTCTGGAAGATGATGTAGACGATCAGGATCGGGATCGACGCGAACACCGCCTGAGCCATCAGGAAGCCGAGGCCGCTGGTCTGCGCATAGTTCATCTGCGCCGAGGCGAGGCCGACGGTCAGCGTGAAGCGGTCGCTGGTCGTCGCGGAGATGAGCGGCCACCAATAATCGTTCCACGCGGCGAGGAAGGTGAACACCCCCAATGTCGCCTGCGCGGGGATGGTGAGCGGCAGGAGCACCTTCCAGAACAAGGTGAAGCGCGAGGCGCCGTCGAGCATCGCCGCCTCGTCGAGGTCGCGCGGGATCGCCCGGAAATATTGGGTCATGAAGAACACGCCGAACGATCCGGTCAGCCCGGGCAGCATCAGGCCGATATAGGAGTTGTGCAGCCCGAGCTCGGCGAAGAACTGGTGGCGCGGAAGGATCACCGCCTGCTCCGGAATGGCGAGGCCCAGCAGGACGAACACGAACAACGTGCGTCGGAACGGGAATTCCAGCCGCGCGAAGCCGTAGCCCGCGAGCGAGCACAGGATGAGCACGCCCGCGGTGGTGCCGAGCGACACGATCAGGCTGTTGAGCAGCCAGCGGGTCACCTGAGAGCCGAAGATCGCGCGGTAATTCTCAAGCGTATAGGGCGCGTTGAACGCTTCGCCGCTGTCACGCATCAGGTCGGCATTGCTCTTGAACGACAGCAGCAGCGTCCACAGCAGCGGCGTCAGCATGATCAGCGCGCCGATGGTGACCGCGATCAGGGCGGGCAGCGGCAACCGGTTGCGGGACGGTCCGGCGCTCATCGCTCGACCTCGCGGCGCGTGACCGCCCAATATTGGAAGAGCGTGACGCACAGGATGATCAGGAACAGCATCTCGGCGGCCGCGACCGCATAGCCGAGCTCCCAGCGGCCGAACGACACTTCGTAGATGAACAGCACGATGGTCCGCGACGCGCCGCTCGGCCCGCCGGCGGTCAGCAGCTGCGACTGGCCGAACAGCTGAAGCTGGGCCGCCGTCTGGAGCATGATGACCATGACCAGCGTGCGGCGCATCGACGGCAGAGTGATCCGCCAGAAGGTCGTCCATCGGCTCGCCCGGTCGAGCGCCGCCGCCTCGTAAATGTCATGCGGGATCTGCTGGAGGCCCGCCAGGAACACCATGATCGGGAAGCCCAGCGACCACCAGATCGTGGTCACCGCAAGCGCGGGAAGGACGAGGTCGGGATCGCTGAGAAAGGGTATCGGCTCGCCGCCGAGCGACGTCGTGATCTCGGCGATGAGGCCGGCATCGGGCGTCAGGATGAATCGCCAGATCAGGGTGACGATGGTCACCGACAGAACCGAGGAACTGAAGAACACGCCGCGGAAGATGGCCGCCGTGCGCGTCGCCCGGTTGAGCGCCAGGGCAAGGAGCAGGGCGATGATCGTCAGCGGCGGAACGATCATCAAAGCGAGGATGAAGGTGTTGGTCAGCGACTGCCAGAAGATCGGGTCGGCGAGCAGCCGCGCATAATTGTCGAGCCCGACCCAGGTCCTTGCGCCGAACGGATCCGCCTTGTGGAAGCTGATGCCGATCCCGAGCAGCAGCGGATAGATCAGGATCGTCGCATAGACGATCAGGAAGGGTCCGACGAAGAGGAAGCCGTCGAGGCGCCGCCGGTTCATCTCAGGCCTCGGAATGATGGCCGGCGCCGTCCGGCCCGAACAGATGAGCCGCGCCGCCGTCGATGACGAGGCCGACCGTGTCGCCCATCTTCACCTGGCTCGTGCCGACATCCTCGCCGGTGATGGCCTGGCCGTCGGCGAGCTTGCCGTAGATGAGGGTGCGTTCGCCGAGCCGCTCGACCAGCTCGACCTTCGCGCTGATCGCACCGTCGCCGCTGCAGACTCGCACATTCTCCGGCCGGACGCCGAGCTGCAGCCCCTGCGCCGGAAGGCCGTCCTTCGGCACCCGGGTCGCCACCTCGGCGCCGTCGCCGAGCCGCACCTTCGCGTGCCTGCCGTCGCCCGCGACCAGCTCCGCCGGAAGCAGGGTCATCGCCGGCGATCCCACGAAGCGCGCCACGAAGGTGTTGGCCGGCCGGCTGTAAATCTCCATCGGCGGCCCGACCTGCTGGATCTTGCGGTCGTTCAGGACGACGATGCGGTCGGCCAGCGTCATCGCCTCGGCCTGGTCGTGGGTGACCATGATCAGTGCCGCGTCGACCCGCTGGCGAAGCTGCGCGATCTCCACCCGGGTGCGCATCCGGAGCGCCGCGTCGAGGTTCGACAGCGGCTCGTCGAGGAGGAAGATCTTCGGCTGCTTGACGATGGCGCGGCCGATCGCGACCCGCTGGCGCTGGCCGCCCGACATCTGGCCCGGCTTCTTGTCGAGCTGGTCCTCGATCTCCAGAACCCGCGCCGCCTCGGCGATGCGCCGATCGATCTCGTCGCGGTCCACGCGGGCGTTCCTGAGCCCGAACGCCATATTCTCGCGAACGCTCATGTGCGGGTAGAGCGCGTAATGCTGGAACACCATGGCGGCGCCGCGCTGGCCGGGCGGAAGTCCGTCGATCCGCTCGCCCTCCAGCCACACCTCGCCGCTGTCGGGCGTCTCGAGCCCGGCGATGATGCGAAGCAGGGTCGACTTGCCGCTGCCGGACGGGCCGAGGAAGGCGATGAACTCGCGCGCCTCCATCGTCAGCGACACCTCGTCGAGGACGAGCGTGTCGCCATAGGCCTTGCGGATGTTGCGGAGGTCTAGGCTGGCCAAGGCATCCTGCTTTTATATGATTTATTGGTTTCTTGGCGGAGCGCCGCGGCGCCGTCAATCGCGGTCAGTAGGTCGGCTCCAGAAGCCCCTCGATGACATGGTGCTGCACCACCGGCTCGAGGCGATCGACGACGCGGCAGGTGAGATGGTCGCGAACCCGGGCCGGCAGCGCGTCGAGATAGGCGCGAGTCACCTGCAGGTCGTGGTGCGCGGCATTGGTCGCGTCCGGCGCGTCGACCCCGACGACCAGCACGGGCCGCGCCTCGTTCGAGCGATTGGCGGTGCCGCGGTGGATGGTCAGCGCCGAGCGCGCCGAGATGTCCCCGCGCTGCGGGAGCTTCTGCACCGCCCGCTCGATATAGCGCGGCCACAATTCCTTCGGCGGGAACATGCCCTTGTCGCAGCCTTCGAACTGGTCCCACTGCGTGCCCGGCGCGACCTCGAACGGCCCGTGCTCGGGCCGCGTGTCGACCGTGGTCAGGTTGAAGGCGAGCGAGTTGAGCCGCCGCCCCTTCGTGGTCGCCTCGGGAACGAAGAAGTCGCGGTGCCAGGGCTGGTCGGCCGCGCCCGGAAAGGGAATGTCAAACCCGACCTCGACGATGCGGTAGTCCGGCCCGAGCACTGCCTCGCACACGGCGACGAACCACTCATGGGTGACGATCTCGACGAAGCCGCGGATGCGCTCGGGCTGCACTTCCACGTACCAGCGCTGAGGCCCGCGCGGCAGCGCGCCGCCCGGCACCTGCTTCGCCTCGGCGTAGAGCGCCTCGACATCCTCGCGCAGGCGATCGGCGAAGTCGGTGCTGAACGCGCCCTTCAGGCCGATGATGCCGTCGCCATAGAGGCCGCCCATGAGTTCGGCGGCTTCCCATGTCGCGCCGGGATCGCTGCTCATCCGTCCGCTCCAATCACGATTTGTCTTATAAATGAGGTTTAGCTATCGGGCGCCGGATGTCGACTCAACCTTTCGAGGTGGAGGCCCGGGCCGAGGGCATCGCCACCCGCATCAATGTCCGCCGCGGCGACCTCCGGCGCAGCTATCGCCTGCCGACCGGCAACCATCAGCATTATGCGCTCTTCTACAGCGAGCTGGCCCGCGATTTCGGCACGCGCGTGCCCCATGCCCATGCCGGCCCACCGCTCGCGGGCGATCAGGAGGAGCCCGACTGGCGCCCGCTCATCCTCGACAATCTGAGCCCGCTGACCACCGCCGGCTATGGCGACCCCGCGGTTCTCAAGACCGACGAGGGCTATTGGCTGGTCGCGACGTCGAACGACGCACCGGACGCCTTCCCGATCCTCCACAGCACCGACCTCGAAAGCTGGCGGCACGAAGGCTTCGTCTTCCCCGCCGGATTCGCGCCTGACTGGGCCGCTCACGGCCGCACTGTCGGCGACTTCTGGGCGCCGGAAATGGCGAGGGTCGGCGACGAATATTGGCTCGTCTACACCGCCCGCCAGCGCAGCAACGCGCTCGCCATCGGACTCGCCAAGGCGCCTCATCCTACGGGTCCGTGGAAGGATCTCGGCCACCCCCTGGTCGGCGGCTTTGCGATCAACACGACGGGCCTTCCCGACGATCCCGCCCAGCCGAGCCTGAGCGGCGGGGTCATCGACAGCCACATCTTCATCGACTCGAACGGCGATCGCTACCTGTTCTGGAAGCGCGACACGAACGGCGTGTGGCCACGCCCGTTGGCCGGGCTGCTCCGCCAGCACCCTGAGCTGATCGAGCGGCTCTTTTCCTCCGAAGCCGACCGCTCAACCGCGGCCTTCGCGGCAGCGGTCCTTCCCTGGGCCAATACGCGCCGGCCGATGGAGCGATTCTTCTTCATGCAGCCGCTGATCGAGGCGGTGCTCGACAATTGGGCCCATGTGAAGGAGGTGCTCGAGACGGTCGAGCGCGCGGACTGGATCCTCGACGCGATGAGCACGCCGATCCACGCGCAGTTGCTCAATGAGCAAGGCGAACTGGTCGGCGAGGACAAGGTGGTCCTGACCAACGACCTCGAATGGGAAGGCCATTTGATCGAGGGTCCCTGGGTGACCCGCCAGCAGGGCCGCTACTGGATGTTCTACGCCGGCAACGATTTCGGAACGCCCGCTTACGGCATCGGCGTGGCGGTCGCCGACCACCCGCTCGGTCCCTACGTCAAGCAGGACGAGCCGCTGCTCAAGACCACTCGAAGCTGGTGGGCGCCGGGCCATGCCTCGGTCGCGCCCGGTCTGGACGAAGAGCCCCAGCTTTTCTTCCACGCCTTCTTCCCCGGCACCGGCGGCTACAACGCCTTCCGAGCGCTGCTGACGACGAAGCTGGAGTTCGGCCCGGACGGCGTCCAGGCCGGCTGACGAACCACCATGAACATCGATTTGAGTATAGCGGACAAATGAAAAGGGACCGGAGCGCCCATGCTCCGGTCCCTCGGGAAAGCCGCCGTTCCGCCGTCGCGGCAGGTGGGAGTGTGCCGTTTTGGGGGAGAAGGCTGCCCGGCGGCTTTCCGTTGCGCTTCTCCTGCACTGCCCCCATCTCCCGAGACGTAGCGGGAAGCATGGAATAAACGTGGAAAGCGCCGGAAGGCGCTGCTAGGCGGGACCCAACAGGGATTGTGACTGACAGAATCGAATGAATCCCTGGAAATTGAAGCTCCTCGGCGACTGCGCCCTGCTGTCGCCGTCCGGACAAACCACCCGTCTCTCGACTCGCAAGTCGCTCGCCCTGATGGCCTATCTGGCCCTTCAGCCGGACCGGCGCGCCCGCCGCCAGCGGGTCTCCGACCTGCTGTGGGAGGATGCCGACGCCGATCAGGGCCGGCTTCATGTCCGCAAGGCATTGTGGCTGGTGCGCTCGGAAAGCGCGAAAGCGGATTCCGACGCGCCGGCGCCGGTCGCCGGCGACGGCGAGTGGCTGGCAATCCCCGACGGGCTGGTCGCAACGGACGTCGACGAATTCCTCGCTGCGGCCGAGGCCGCCGGCGACGATCCGGAGCGGCTCGAGGCCGCCGCCGCGCTCTATGGCGGCGACTTTCTCGACGGCTTCGCCATCCGCAACGCCCCCGCCTTCGAGGATTGGGCGGAGTTCGAGCGCCAGCGGCTGCGCGAATTGGCGGGGTCGGTGCTTCGGCGTCTGCTCGACGTCTATGCGGCGCGCGCCGAAGCGAGCGATCCGGCGATGCGCGCCGCGTTGCGGCTGCTCATCCTCGACCCGCTCGAGGAGAATGCCCACCGCACAGTGATGCGAGCCCACGCCCGCCAGGGCCGTGCCGCCGCCGCGCTCACCCATTATCACGCATTCCGCGAGACCCTGACGCGCGAGCTCGGCGTCGACCCCGAGCCGCAGACTCAGGCCTTGTTCCGCGAGATCAGCGCCGGACGGCGGAGCACCGAGAAAGCGGCGCCCTCTCCCGTCTCCGTGCCCGTGCCGGCGCCGGACCCGGCCGCCGAACGGACGGACGAGGAGCAGGTGCCGGTCGCGCCGCTGCCGGTCGCCGCTCCGACCGCGCCGGTCGCGCCGGGTCCACGCCGCAGGCGCTGGCAACTGGCCGCCGGGATCGCCGCTCTCGCGGCGACCGGGCTGGCCGCAGGCGGCTACGATTGGTTCAGCGCCGCCAATGCGGCGCCGGCAATCGAGCGGGTCTTCCCGATCGCCAACGGGCTCGTCGTCACTGGCCGTCCCGCTCTGTCGCCTGACGGGAGCCGGGTCGCCTTCACCGCCCGATCGCCGGATTCGACGAACGTCGACCTCTATCTGTTCACCATCGGCGACAGCGCCCCGGTGCGGCTGACCCAGGATGCGGCGGTCGACGACAATGCCGCCTGGTCGCCGGACGGGACTCGAATCGCGTTCACCCGCGCTGCTCCCGACGGCTCGGAACCGTGCCGGCTGTTCGTGATGACGGTGCCCGCCGGGACCGAGCGCCCGGTCGCCGCCTGCCGAGCCGTCACCACCACCCGCCTCGCCTGGACTCCGGACGGCAGCGACCTCCTGTACAGCGATCGCGCCGCGCCCGAGGCGCCGCTCGCCATCCACCGGCTCGCGCTCGACAGCGGCCGGACGGTTGCGATCACTCGGCCTTCGTCGGACCTTTTCGGCGACCTCGAACCGGCCGTCTCGTCGGACGGCCGCTGGCTGGCGTTCCTCAGGCTTACGTCGCGCCAGTCCGCCGACATCGTCCTGCTCGATCTGGAGACGGAGGAGGCGACCCCGCTCACCAGCGACGGCCGGGCAGTCGGCGGAGTCGCGTGGAGCGCGGATGATTCGGGCATCCTGTTCTCGTCCGAACGCCGCGGCGACGCCGGCCTGTGGTGGATATCCCGCCGCGGCGGCGAGCCCCAGCGCATCTCGGAAGGCCTTCTTCGCTACGGCTATCTCAGCCAGGCGCGCAGCCGCCCGCGCATCGTGTTCGAGGGCATTCGCGACCGCAGCAGCCTCCACGAGCTGGAGCCCGGCGTTTCGCCTGAAATCCTCGCCGGCGAAGCGGAGTTCCGCGACTGGTTCCCCGACGTCGCGCGCGATGGCACCCAATTGTTCGTGTCGACTCGCACCGGAAGCGAGCAGATCTGGATGCGCGACCCGGGCGGCACGCCGCGCCAGGTCACCCAGTTCGACGGCTGGCGAATCGTTCAGCCGCGCTGGTCGCCGGACGGCCGCCACGTCGCCTTCGTCGCCGTGGTCGACGATGTCGCCGACCTCTATGTGATGCCGCGCAACGGCGGCCCGCCGCGGCGGCTGACCCGCGACGCGGCGGAGGACGGCTCGCCCGACTGGTCGCCCGACGGCCGGCAGCTCTATTTCAGCTCGCGCCGCGAGGGTGGGCCGTCGGTGTGGCGGATCGACCCGTTCGCCGATGGCGCAAGCGCCGCTCGAGTGACCCCGCCCGGAATCGGCCATTTCCGAATCGATGCCTCGGGCCGCTGGCTCTATTATGTCCAGTCGGGCAGCCCCGGCCTGTGGCGCCGCGCGCTGTCCCGGGACGGCGCGTCGCTGACCGGCCCTGAGCAGCAGGTCGTCGACGGGCTTGCCGTGGCGGACTCGACCAATTGGGGCCTCGCCGACAAGGCCGTCTTCTATGTCGAGCGGCCCGAGGGCGTTCGCCGCGGCGCCCGTCTCAAGCGCCTGGACATGGAGACCGGCGCAGTGACCGACCTCGCCGACGCGTCGCTGCTCAACCGCAGTTCCGGATTCGCTCTTACCCGGGACGGCCGCCCGGTGCTCAACCTGCAGAGCTTCAAGATCGAGCTCTACGGAATCGACTTCCGTTAGAACCTGCCTTCACCCCTCCCCTTCAGGGGAGGGGATCGAGGGGGTGGGGGCGCGGCGCAGCCGCGCGCGGC
>JAEZFL010000068.1 GCA_023417515.1 Pseudomonadota bacterium
GCTTCCTTCTGGGCCTCGGCGGCAGCTTCGGCGGCCAGCGCATCCACGCCTCCGGCCGCGGCGGCGGCAGCGGCGGCGGCAGCGAGCTCAGCCCGGTCCGGCTGACCGAAGCCGCCGCGCCAGGCGATTGCGGGCTCGGCGCCGGCATAGCGCGAGCTGAACGCCGCGGGCCGGCCCCAGCCGCCCTGCCAGCGGTAGAAGATGTGAGCGCCGATCTGAGTGATCTTGGCCAGCGTCGGAGCCCAATAAGGGAAGACGTAATTGGCGTGATAATGGGTGGCGAGGCCGACCGGACGGTGGACGTAGCCGCCCAGTGCCGCCTCGGCGACCGCGCGCACGCGGTTCCAGATCGCCGGGACCGGGGTGCGGCGAAGCGAACCGTCGCAGGTGAAGCTGAACTGGCAGCCGGTGATTCGCTGATGGCCCTGGAAGACGACTCCGCATACCGTGTTGGGATAAGCGGGATGGCGCACTCGGTTGAGCACGACCTGGGCGACCGCGCGCTGGCCGTCGACCGGCTCCAGCGCCGCCTCGTAATAGATGGCGGCGGAGAGGCAGTCGATCGAGCGCATCCGAGCGACGTCGTCATTGCTCAGGCGGAAAGCGGCGGCGGCCGGGTTGGGACCGGTGGCCAGAGGCACTTCCGCATTGGCCTTCTGCGCATCCTCGGCGGACATCGGCGCGAGCGCGTTGGGATCGCTCTCCGGCGCGACCGGCGACACCACCCCGGCGAGCACCGCGCGCGCCGCCACGGTCGGCACCGACGGGTCGTTGCTGCCCATGGTCAGCGAGAAAGCGGCGATCGCGTAGAGTCCGAGGCCGAGCAGAAGGACCAGCCCGGCCAGCACGGCGCGCAGTCGCACCGTGCCGAGCCGCAGGAGGCCCGGCACGGCCGGAAATACGGGTCGAGGCAAGGTCAGCGAACGCATGGGATAAGGTCCCCTTCATACTCCATCAGGTGTATTAGTACAACCCAACACCTGTACCGATCGCGGCGATCCGTCTGGCCTAGGGCGCGTCAGGCCGCTAATCGTCTCCGTAGAGACGTGGAGACGGATCCCCGATGAACGAGATGATCCCACCGCCGCCCGACGCGGTCGCGGGCAGCCATTGCACGAGCGAAGATTACGAGAGGCTGTACCGCGAGTCGCTCGACAGCCCGGAGAGCTTCTGGGCGCGCGAGGCGGGGCGGCTCGACTGGAGCAGGTTCCCGACGCGGATCGCGAACTGGTCGTACGACCCCGTCGACATCAAGTGGTTCGAGGATGGCGTTCTCAACCTCTGCTACAATTGCGTGGACCGCCATCTCGAGGCGCGCGCCGACCAGGTTGCGATCATTTTCGAAGGCGACGAGCCGGGCCAGGGCCGAACCCTCACCTACGGCGCGCTCCACCGCGAGGTGGTTCGGATGGCGAACTGCCTGAAGGCGCTGGGCGTCGCCAAGGGCGACCGGGTGACCATCTACATGCCGATGATTCCCGAAGCGGCGGTGGCAATGCTCGCCTGCGCCCGCATCGGAGCGGTTCACAGCGTGGTGTTCGGGGGCTTCTCGCCCGAGGCGCTGCACGGGCGGATCGAGGATTGCGCGAGCCGGATCGTGGTCACCGCGGACGGCGGCAATCGCGGCGGCAAGCTCATTCCGCTGAAGGCCAATGTCGACGCCGCGGTCGCCAAGGGCGCCGAGGTCGACGCGGTGCTCGTCGTCGGCCATTGCGGCAACGACATCGACTGGGTCGAGGGCCGCGACCATTGGTACGACCGCCTGGGAGAGACGGTGCCCGACACCTGCCCGTGCGAGCCGATGAACGCCGAGGATCCTCTGTTCATCCTCTACACCTCAGGATCGACCGGAAAGCCCAAGGGCGTGCTCCACACGACCGGCGGCTACGGCGTGTATAGTGCGAGCACCTTTCACTATGTGTTCGACTACCGGCCGGGCGAAGTCTTCTGGTGTACCGCCGACGTGGGCTGGGTGACCGGCCATTCCTATGTCGTCTACGGGCCGCTCGCCAACGCCGCGACGGTGCTGATGTTCGAGGGCGTGCCGAACTATCCCGACTTCAGCCGCTTCTGGCAGGTCGTCGAGCGGCACAAGGTCAACATCTTCTACACCGCTCCCACCGCGATCCGCGCGCTGATGCGCGAGGGCGAGGCACCGGTGAAGCGCCACGACCGCTCGTCGATTCGCCTGCTCGGAACGGTCGGCGAGCCGATCAACCCGGAGGCGTGGCGCTGGTATTGGCACGTGGTCGGCGACGAAAACTGCCCGGTGGTCGACACCTGGTGGCAGACCGAGACCGGCGGGATCATGATCACCACGCTGCCCGGCGCCCATGCGATGAAGCCGGGATCGGGCGGGCGGCCCTTCTTCGGGGTGGTGCCGCAGATCGTCGACGAGGGTGGCCAGCCGCTCGAGGGCCCGGCGTCCGGCAACCTCTGCATGACCCGTTCCTGGCCGGGGCAGATGCGCACCGTCTATGGCGACCATGAGCGGTTCGTTCAGACCTATTTCTCGACTTATCCGGGCCGCTATTTCACCGGCGACGGCTGCCGCCGCGACGAGGACGGCTATTACTGGATCACCGGCCGGGTCGACGACGTGCTCAACATTTCCGGCCACCGCCTCGGCACCGCCGAAATCGAGAGCGCCCTGGTCAGCCACAAGCTCGTGGCCGAGGCGGCGGTCGTCGGCTACCCGCACGACCTCAAGGGCCAGGGCATCTATTGCTACGTGACCCTGGTCGTCGGCCAGGAAGGCTCGCCGGAGCTCGAGCAGGAGTTGCGCCGGCACGTGCGGACGGAGATCAGCCCGATCGCCAGCCCCGACCTCATCCACTTCACGCCGGCCCTGCCCAAGACCCGCTCGGGCAAGATCATGCGGCGGATCTTGAGGAAGATCGCGGAGAGCGATTTCGGCAATCTCGGCGACACCAGCACGCTCGCCGAGCCGGCGCTGGTCGACAGCCTGATCGAAGGGAGGCGGAACCGCTAGGCGTCAGGAGTCGCGGTCGGAGTCCGGAGTCTGCATCGGCAGGCTCCAGCGGATCTGCTCGCGCAGGCGCGCCTCGGTCTCCAGGTCGCCGATCTGCTGGGCATAAGCGCGGCGCCGGAGCAGGCGATTCAGCACCGCCGCCCGCGAATGCGGGGCCGCTCGGGCTTTCGCCATTGCCTGGGAAAGATCGACGGGACGCCTGGCCATGGACCCCGATAGACGAAAGACGATTAAAGAGGCGTTAGGCTAGTTGGGGCGGAACCGAGAATGAGGATCGTGGCGGGCGACATCGGCGGGACCCATGCGCGCTTCGCGATCGCCGAGCTGATGCCCGGCGCGCCGCCGCTGCTAGGACCGATGCACAAATACCGCACCCGCGAGCATGCCGATTTCGGCTCGGCTTGGGCGGCATTCCAGCGCGATAATGGCGGCGAATTGCCGGACGCGGCGGCGCTTGCCGTTGCCATCGCGATCGAGGGCGAGGTGCTGCGCTTCCCGAACAATGACTGGGCGCTCGACCGGCGCACGCTTGCCGCGGAATTGGGCCTGAACCGGCTGGTCCTGCTCAACGATTTCGGCGCGGTCGCGCATGCAGTCTCGGCGCTCGGAACGGATTCCTTCGAGGCGCTCGGCGGACCCGAGGCGCAGCCCGAAGCCGAAGGTGTGACGACGGTAATTGGTCCAGGCACCGGCCTCGGCGTCGCGGCCTTCCTGCGCCGCGGCGGCCGAGTGGAAGTGGTCGAGACCGAAGCGGCGCACATGGCCTTCGCACCGCAGACCCTGGAGGAAGAGGCGGTCGAGCGGGTGGTGCGGGCGCGCTATGGCCGTTGCTCGGTGGAGCGGGTGGTGTCGGGTCCGGGCCTTGTCGAGATCTACGCGATGCTCGGCGGAGGCGAGTGGGACGTGCTCGACGCCGGCACCCTGTGGGGCGCGGCGATCGACGGCAGCGATCCGCTCGCGGCGCGGGCGCTCGACCTGCTCGTTGCCAGCTTCGGCGCGGCGGCGGGCGACATCTGCCTCGCCCACGGATCGATGCGGGTCGTCGTCACCGGCGGCCTCGCCAACCGGATGAAGGCGCGGCTGGCGACGCCGCTGTTCCACGAGCCGTTCTGCGCCAAGGGCCGCTACCGGCCGCGCATGGAGCGCGTGCCGGTGCAGCTGTGCACCTATGCAGAGCCCGGCCTGCTCGGCGCCGCCGTCGCCTTCCAGCGCAGCAGCGGCGCCTGATCGCTCAGCTCAGCGCGGCGCCATTCGGATGCCGCCGTCGAGGCGGACATATTCGGCGTTGAGATAGACGGTCTCGGCCATGAACAGGGCGAGTCTGGCATATTCCTCGGCCTGGCCGAGGCGCTTGGGGAACGGCACCTGGGCGCCGAGCGCGTCCTGCACCTTCGCGGGCATCATCGCGACCATCGGAGTCTTGAACACGCCGGGGAGGATGGTGTTGACTCGAATGCCCTCGTTCATGAGGTCGCGGGCGATCGGAAGCGCCATTCCCAGAACGCCTGCCTTGGACGCGCTGTAGGCGGCCTGGCCAATCTGGCCGTCCTGGGCTGCGACGGACGCGGTGTTGATGATGCAACCCTTCTCGCCGTCCGCGAGCGCCTCGAGATCGGCCATTCCGGCGGCGCTCGCGGCGATGCAGCGGAAGGTACCGATCAGGTTGATCTGGATGGCGAGCTCGAACTGGTGGATCGGGTAGCGCTTGACCGCTCCGGTCTCCTTGTCGCGGCCGACCGTCTTCATCGCATTGGCGACCCCGGCGCAATTGACCAGGATGCGCTCCTGGCCATGCGCGGCGCGGGCCTTGGCGAAACCGGCATCGACCGCCTCGTCGGAGGTGACGTCGACCTGGCAGTAGATTCCGCTGATCTCGCCGGCGACCTTCTCGCCCTTGTCGGAATCTCGGTCGAAGATGGCGACCTTGACGCCGCGCTCGGCGAGCGCCCGGGCGGTGGCCTCGCCGAGGCCTGAGGCGCCACCGGTGACCACGGCGGCGATGTCGGAATTGAGCTGCATGGACGTGTCCTCCCTTTGCGCGGCTCCCTAGAGCCAGGAAGGACTGCCCGGCAAGCTAGTCGAAGCTGATCCGCACTCCGGCGCCGGCGATGGCGCGGTTCTCGCGCTCCATCAGATTGTCGCGGACCCGCTCCATGTTGCTGCGGCGGCGCGGCAGATCGCCGATTCGGAAGCGGCCGATCGCCACCACGGCATTGTCGTCGACATCCCAGCTTTCGAGGAAGCCCGTGCTCACAGGCTGGGCCGGTTCCTCGAGCGGGCGCAAGCGGAGGCCTTCGTCCGGCTGCCCGGCGGGCATGTGGCGGAGGTCGAAGGCGGCGGGCGCCTGGGCGCGGCGATTCTGTGCATCGGCCGGATGGGCCAAGACCAACAGACACGGGATCGCCATCGCCGCTGCAACGCGACGTGCGTTCATTTCATCACCCCTGTCGTAACCTGAACTTGGTGAGCACAAGCGGTCAGGGGCCATGGAAGTTCCCTCAGTTGCGCCGCCGCAACGAGCGGCGGTCGCTCATTATGGCACGGGCGGCGTTGTGGCCGGGGGCTCCGGTCACTCCGCCGCCGGGATGGGCGCCGGAGCCGCACAGATAGAGACCCTTGAGCGGCATCCGGTAATCGGCAGCCCCAAGCGTCGGCCGGTTGGAGAAAAGCTGGTCGAGGCTCATCCGGCCGTGGAAGATGTCGCCGCCGATCAGGCCGAAGCGGCGTTCCAGGTCGAGCGGCGACAGCGCGAGCCGGCCGACCACGGACGCCGCGAAGCCGGGCGCGTAACGGTCGACATGGGCGATGATCGCGCCCGCGACCTTGTCGCGACTGGAGTCCCAGCCGCCCGGAAGCTCGTAGCGGAAATGCTGGCAGAACAGGCTTGCGACATGGGCGCCCTTCGGCGCGAGGCTGTCGTCGAGGGTCGAGGGGATCAGCATCTCGACGATCGGCTCGGCCGACCAGCCGTCGCGGCGCGCATCCATATAGGCGCGGTCCATATAGTCGAGCGACGGCGCAATGATGATCCCGGCGGTCAAGTGATCGCCCGGCTCGGGAAGCGAGGTGAAGCGCGGAAGCTCCGAGAGCGCCACGTTCATCCGGAAGGTTGCGGACTCGCTCTTCCAATGGGCCATTCGGGTGGCGGCATCCTCCGGCACCGCGCCTTCGGGCAGAAGCTTGGTGAACAGCAATTTGGGGTGGACGCCCGCCGCCACGGCCCTGGCGCGATAGGTCGTGCCGTTGGCGACGACTCCGGCCGCCCTCCCCTTCTCGACGATCACTTCGGAGACCGGGGCGCCGGTGACGATCTCGACGCCCTTCTCGCGGCACGCCCTGGCCATCGCCTGGGTGATCGCGCCCATGCCGCCGATGGCGTGCCCCCAGGCGCCCGGGACCCCGGCCGCCTCGCCGAAGACGTGGTGGAGAAGGACATAGGCCGAGCCCGGGGTCCACGGGCTTCCGAAATTGCCGACCACGCCGTCGAACCCGAACAAGGCCTGGACCAGCTCGGTGCTGAAATAGCGCTCCAGCACCTCGGCCGCCGGCTTGGTGAAGAAGTCGACGAGGTGGCGCTGCTCCTCGAGCGGCAGCCGCCCGACGCCGCGGCCCAGCGAAGCGAGCGCGATGAGGTCGCCGAGGCCCCCGCCGGCGTTCGGCGGTGCCCGCAGCAGCCACTGGCGAAGCACGCCGACCACCGAATCGAGAGCGGCGACATAGGCGTCGTAATTGGCGGCATCGGCCGGCGAGTGGCGCGCGATCTCGCGCTTGGTGAGGCCGCCGCGGCCGCCGAGCAGATAGTCGCCGCCTGTCGTGGGCAGGAAATTGTCGACCTTGCGAAGCACGACGCGGAGGCCGTGGCGTTCCAGGTCCATGTCTCGGATCACCTGCGGCTGGAGCAGGCTCACCGTGTAGCTCGCCGTCGAGTTGCGGAAGCCGGGCGCGAACTCCTCGGTCACCGCGGCGCCGCCGATCACGTCGCGCGCCTCGATCACCGTCACCTTCATGTCCGCGGCGGCGAGATAGTAGGCGCAGACGAGCCCGTTATGGCCCGCGCCGACGATGACGACGTCGGCCGAGTCGCCCCCGATTCGGCTCATCGAAAGGCCCCGCCGGACGCCCGATGGTCACCGATGTTCGCAGTGGCCATGGAGCTATTGATCGATCCGGATGAGGCGGCCCCTTGTGGCAGGCAGGGAGCGATGGCGCGTGGCGAAAAACGAGAAGTCACGCGCCGACGGTGGCAGGCGAAATCCTATTTTGGAAGGGGTGGCGGCGCCGCAATGTTTGCGGATCGTGCGCCGAAGGCGTATTTGAAGCCGAGCTGCGGTTCGTTTCGGACGTAAGCTGCGGGGACGCGCCTCCGGGGCGGAGCATCGCGGCATCGCAGTCATTCCGCGACCTCGTGGCCCGTCATGCCGGACTTGATCCGGTATCCACCTTCTCCTTCAGACTCCGGCCTGAAGAAGGTGGACCCCGGATCAAGTGCGGGGTGACGATCATGGATCGCGGGTCTCCATCGGGAAGGCCAGGGTCGCCTTCACCCTTTTCTTGACGAAGCTTGTCTCGAAGCGGCGGACGGCGGGGTGCTCGGCGAGGGTGGAATCGGCGAAGTCGTTGTAGGCGGCCATGTCGGGGGCGACGACCAGCAACAGGATGTCGAAGGTGCCGGCGATGTCGAGCAGGAGCTGGACGTTGGGGCTGGCGGCGAGGCGGCGGCGCAGACGGTCGCCTTCCTGGGGGGCGTGGCGCTCGAGCTGGATGTGGACGATGGCGGAAAGCGGCTGGCCGGCGGCTCGGTCGGAGAGGATGGCGACGTCGGCGGCGATCGCGCCGCTGGCGCGAAGGCGGCGGACACGTCGGGCGATCGCCGAGGGGGAGCGGCCGACCTGCTCGGCGAGCCGGTCGGCGGTCTGGAGATTGTCGCGCTGAAGCGCGGCGAGCAATTGGCGGTCGAGCGCGTCCAGTGTTTGCCGCATGGCGCCGCTTCCGTCCCTTGCATGCCAGAAATTGGCAAGCTTCCGCTGCTGTTTGCCGCAAACCGGCGCACTCCCCAAGGGATAAGGCGGCAGGGAAAGGGGAGTTTTTCCGATGAAGCGTAGGACCGCCTTGCTTTTCGCCACAGCCTTTTGCCTCGCCGCGCCGGTCGCGGCGCAGCCGAGCAACCCCGCGCCTGCAGCCGAGGCGGTGAACGCGCAGCAGGTGGTGAGCGAGGTTCGGCGCGTGATCGCCGAGCGCTACGTGCTGCCGGAGCGGCGACCGGCGCTCGACGCGGTGCTCGCGGAAGGGCTGTCGTCGGGCCGCTACGCCACCGGCGACGCAAACCTCCTCGCCGAGCGGATCAACGAGGACCTGAACCGGGTCGGGCGCGACCGGCACCTCAACTTCCGCTACGATCCGAGGGCGGCGGCGCTGTTCACCGGCCAGGGCGGGCGCGAGCCCGATCCGGCCGCCTATGAGCGCCAGGCGCAGCGGCGCAATTACGGAATCCGCGAGCTTCGCGTGCTGCCCGGCAACGTGCGCTACATGGCCTATGACGGGTTCGACTGGACCGGCGACACGTCGGCGGCGGCGCTGGAGACGGCAATGCGGTTCCTGTCGGGCGGCGACGCGGTGATCATCGACTTGCGGCGCAACGGCGGCGGCAGCCCCGAGGCGGTGCAATATATCACCAGCCATTTCATGGCCGGCGGCCAGCCGCTAATGACGTTCCACATGAACGGCTCGGAGACCCCGGACCGCACCGCCACCCTGGCCGACGTGCCGGCGGGGCGGATGATCGGCAAGCCGCTCTATGTCCTCACCAGCAACGCGACCGCCTCGGCCGCCGAGGAATTTGCCGGCCATGTCGCCGGCTATCGGCTCGGCACTCTGGTCGGCGAAACCACCGCCGGCGCGGGCTTCCGCAACGACCTGGTGCCGATCCAGGGCCGCTTCATCCTCAGCGTCTCGGTGGGCCGGGCGGTGCTCGCCTCGACCGGCCGCGACTGGGAAGCGGTCGGCCACGCGCCGAACCTCGTCACCCCGGTTCCCGCGGCGCTCGACGTCGCCCATGCGACGGCGCTGCGCCAGCTCGCGCAGAGCGCGACCGGCGCCGACCGCGACCGCATTCTGGCGCTGGCCGACACGATGGCGGCTCGGGGCGAGCGGCGAGCGCCCGCTTTGCCGCTCGCGGCCTATGCCGGAGCGTTCGGCGAACGGGCGATCCTGCTGGAAGGCGAGCGGCTCTATTATCAGCGCGGGCAGCGGCCGCGCGAGCTGCTCATCCCGCTGGGCGCCCACCGCTTCGCGCTTGAGAACAACCCGCTGCTCCAGGTCGAGTTCGCGGCGGATGGGAGCCGGGCGACGGCCTTCACGATCACGCCGATCGGAGATGCGCCGCAGGGGACGTACACGCGGACGCAGTAGCCAGCCCTTCCCCTTCAGGGGAGGGGTCGCGGGTGGGAGCGGCGACGGGGGCTCGATGCCTCCGGCGGCGCTTCTGACGGCGGACTCCCCCACTCCAACCCCTCCCCTGAAGGGGAGGGGGCTTAGGGTCAGCGCATCAGCACGAGCTCTTCGCTCATCGTCGGGTGGAGGGCGATGGTCTGGTCGAACTGAGCCTTGGTGAGGCCGGCTTTCACCGCGATCGCGGCGGCCTGGAGGATTTCCGGGGCGTCGGGGCCGATCATGTGGAGGCCGACGACCTGCTCGGTGCCTTCGTCGACGATCATCTTGTAGAGGGCGCGCTCGTTGCGGCCCGCGAGGACGTTCTTCATCGGCCGGAAGTCGGCGGTGTAGGTCTTGTAGCTGCCGAGCTTGTCGCGCGCCTCGCCCTCGGTCAGGCCGACTCCGGCGATGGGCGGGTGGCTGAACACCGCGCTCGGGATGTTCTGATAGTCGACGCGAGTCGGATTGCCGCCGAACAGGCTGTCGGCAAAGGCCTGGCCTTCGCGGATCGCGACCGGAGTGAGCTGGACCCGGTCGGTGACGTCGCCGATCGCGTAGATGCTCGGAACGCTCGACTGATTGTCCTCGTCGACCAGGATCGCGCCGTTCTTGCCGAGCTTGACCCCCACCTTCTCGAGGCCGAGGCCGACCGTGTTCGGGTTGCGGCCCACCGCCCACAGCAGCATGTCCGCCGCGATCGGCTCATTTCCGGCCGAGTGGATGAGGAGGCTGCCATCCTCCTGCTTGTCGATCCGCTCGAACGGCGCATTGAACAGGAAGTTGATGCCCTTGGTCAGGCTGATCTGGAGCAGGCGGTCGCGGATCTGCTCGTCATAGCCGCGCAGGATCCGGTCGCCGCGATTGACCAGGGTCACCTTGGATCCGAACTGGTGGAAGATGCCGGCGAACTCGTTGGCGATATAGCCGCCGCCGGCGATCACCACGCGCTGCGGGAGCTCGTCGAGATGGAAGACATCGTTCGAGGTGATTCCGTGCTCGGCGCCCGGAACGTCGGGGACGAACGGCCATGAGCCGGTGGCGACGAGGATGGTGGCGGCCTTCACCTTGGTGCCGTCGGCGAGCGTGACTTCGTTCGGGCCGGTGATGGTGGCGCGCTTGTCGAACAGCTCGACCTTGTTGTTCTCGAGGATGCCGCCGTAAATGCCCTCGAGCCGGTCGACCTCGGCGAGGACGTTGTCGCGCAGGGTCGGCCAGTCGAAGCTGCAGGCGGGCACGTCCCAGCCGAAGCGGCGGGCGTCCTGCAGGTCCTCGGCGAAATGGGAACCGTAGACGAGCAGTTTCTTGGGCACGCAGCCGCGGATGACGCAGGTGCCGCCGAGGCGATATTCCTCGGCAAGCGCGACCCGGGCGCCGTGGGCCGCCGCGACCCGCGACGCGCGCACCCCGCCGGATCCGCCGCCGATCACGAACAGGTCATAGTCGTAGGTGGCGGGCATCGGGTCGGCTCCTGGAAGATTTCGGTACGGGGGGCGATATGGGCGGCGTACGGCCTCCCGCCTAATGGACGATCTCGATGAGAGTGAGCTAGCCCTCTCCCTCAATCCCGAAGGCGCGGTCGATGAGGGCCTGGGTCGAGGGGTCGAAGTCGAGGGCGCCGGGCATGTCGATCGCCCTGGCCATGTCCTTGCCGAGCTCCACTCCGAACTGGTCGAACGGGTTGATGCCGAGCAGCACCGCATTGGCGAAGACCCGGTGCTCGTAGAAGGCGAGCAGGGCTCCGAGGGTGCGCGGGTCGAGACGGTCGAGCAGGATCGTCGTCGAGGGACGGTCGCCCGGATAGGAACGGTGCGGATCGTCGGACCGCCGGCCCGCCATCAGCGCCGCACCCTGCGCGAAGCAATTGCTGAGGAGCTGGGCGTGGTGATCGAACGCCATGCTGTGCCCCGGCTCGACGCAGGCGATGAACTCGACCGGCACGATATGCGTGCCCTGATGGAGCAGCTGGAACACCGCGTGCTGGGCGTCGGTACCGACCCCGCCCCAGGTGATCGGCGCGGTGGCGCGACCGACGGGGGAGCCGTCGAGACGGACGCTCTTGCCGTTCGATTCCATCTCGAGCTGCTGGAGATAGGGGGGCAGCAGCCGAAGGCGCTCGTCATAGGCGAAGACGGCACGCGTCGCGCAGCCGCGCAGGTTGGCGTAAGTGCGGTCGACGAACGCGGCGAGGACGGGGACGTTCGCGGCGGCCGGGCTGTGGCGGAAATGGCGGTCCATCTCGGCGGCGCCTTCGAGCAGCTCCTCGAATGCGGTCCAGCCGAGCGCGAGCGCGGCGGGGAAGCCGATCGACGACCATAAGGAGAAGCGGCCGCCGACCGTCTCGCTGAACGGCAGGATTCGGGTCTCGTCGACGCCGAACTCGAGCGCTTTGTCGGGGCTCGCGGTGACGGCGATCACCCGTCCATAGGGGTCGGCGACTCCATTCTCCTCCATCCACTGCAGCGCCGAGGCGGCGTTCAGCATCGTCTCGGTGGTGGTGAAGGTCTTCGACGCGATCACCAGCAAGGTGGAATGCGGGTCGAAATGGCGGATCGCTTGCGCGAGCGCCGACCCGTCGACATTGGAGACGATCGCGGTGTCGTAGCGGCCGGCCTCGCGGCCGAGCGCGTCGACGATCAGTTCCGGGCCCAGCGCGGAGCCGCCGATTCCGACATGGAGGACGTGGCGCACCGGGCCGAAGGCCTCGGCCTCGACCGCGTCGATCAGGGTGCGCATGCGGGCGTGGAAGCGGCGCGCCTGCTCGACGCTGTCCGGGGCGCCTTCGCCGCGCTCGGCGCTGTGCTCCGCGGCACGCTCCTCGGTCGGATTGACGATGGCGCCGGCGAACAGCGCCTCGCGGCGGCCGGCGAGGTCCTGCGCGTCGGCCAAAGCAGCGAACCCCTCGATCAGGCGCGCGTCGAGATGAGTCTTGGCGAAATCGAAACGGATTCCGCAGGCGTCGAGCACGAGCCGGTCCAGCCGGTCGGGCTCGCCCGCGAACAGCTCCGTCAGCGTCTTCGTCTCGCCGGCGCCGTCCAGCGCCTGCCAGGCCTGTTCCATTTCACACTCCCTGGTCGTTCCCGCCGCACTAGGCGCAGTTGAACGCCCATTGAAGCGGATTGCTGCACCGGCCCGAGATACGGGCGCGCTTGACCGCACCCCGCGCCCAAGCGAAGGGACGGGAATGGCAAGCGAAAGCGACAAGGCCGCGCCTGCGGCGGATGCGGCTCCTCCCGCGGAGGCCGCCGCCACCGAAGCGCCGCCCGAGAAGAAGCAGGAACCCGAAAAGGAGGAGCAGAAGGAATCGATCTGGAGCTTCCTGCGCTTCCTTCTGATCCTCGGCGTGGTCACCGTGCTTGTGCGCAGCCTGCTGTTCGCGCCGTTCAGCATCCCGTCGGGGTCGATGCTGCCCAACCTGATGATCGGCGACTATCTGTTCGTCGCCAAATGGCCCTATGGCTATTCGCGCTATTCCTTCCCGTTCGGGATCGTCCAGTATGACGGGCGCGTGTTCGGAGCGCTGCCCGAGCGCGGCGACATCGCCGTGTTCCGCTATCCCGGCCCGCGCAACGAGGATTTCGTCAAGCGGGTCATCGGCCTGCCCGGCGACACGATCGAGATACGCGGCGGCGCCACCATCCTCAACGGCCAGCCGGTGCAGCGCCAGGCCGCCGGCCAGTTCGTGGTGCCGGTGTCCGACAACAGCCCGTGCAATCCCTATCCGGGCAGCGCCGCCCGGCTGATCACCACCGATGACGGCACGCCCGCCTGCTCCTATCCGCTGGTGCGTGAGACGCTGCCGGGCGGGCGCAGCTTCGACACGATCGACCAGTTCCCGGCGTCGGAAGGGGACAATGTCGCGCAATTCACGGTGCCCGAGGGCCATGTCTTCGTGATGGGCGACAATCGCGACGACAGCCTCGACGGCCGCTTCCCGGTGGCGCGCGGCGGAGTCGGCCTGTTGCCGGTCGACAACCTCCAGGGCCGCGCCCTGATCAGCTTCTGGTCGACCGACGGATCGGCGCAGTGGCTTCTGCCCTGGACCTGGTTCAGCGCGGCCCGATGGGAGCGGATCGGGATGACCTATCCGTGAGCGACCTCGCCGCGTGGGTGACGGCCGAAACCGGCCACGCCCCCGCCGATATCGCGCTGTTCGAGCGGGCCCTGACCCATTCGAGCCGCGGCGGCGCGGATTATGAGCGGCTCGAATTCCTCGGCGACCGGGTGCTCGGCATGGTCGTCGCCGCCTGGCTCTACGCGCGCTTCGCCGACGAGAGCGAGGGCCAGTTGTCGCGGCGGCTGAACGTGCTGGTCTCGCGCGAGACCTGCGCCGAGGTCGCGCGCAACATCGGCCTCGCCCCGCGCATGAGGCTAGGCAAGCAGGCGCTGGAGGACGGCGCCGGCGACAGCGACAACGTGCTCGGCGACATGGTCGAGGCGTTGCTCGGCGCGCTCTATCTCGAAGGCGGGCTTGAAGCGGCCGAGACGTTCGTCCGCCGCCACTGGGAAGAGCTGCTCGACGAGCAACGCTCGGCACCCAAGCATCCCAAGTCCGGGCTCCAGGAATGGGCCGCGGCGAACAACCGCAAGCCGCCCGAATATCGCCTCGTCGACCGATCGGGGCCGCAGCACGCGCCGCGCTTCGTCGTCGAGGTGTCGGTGCGCGGCGCCGGCGAGGCGCAGGCGGAGGGTGCGAGCAAGCAGGAGGCCGAAAAGGAAGCGGCCCGCCTGCTGTTGGAGAAATTGGGGTAACCCCTACGTTCTCCCCATGAGTAAGGACTCCAAGTGATGGCAGAACGCGCAGGCCTGGTGGCCGTGGTGGGCGCCCCGAACGCGGGCAAGTCCACGCTGGTCAATGCGCTGGTCGGGCAGAAGGTGGCGATCGTCTCGCCCAAGGCGCAGACGACTCGGACCCGGCTGATGGGCATCGCGATTCTCGGCGAGGCGCAGATCCTGCTGGTCGACACGCCCGGCATCTTCGAGCCGCGGCGCCGCCTCGACCGGGCGATGAACGCGGCGGTATGGGAAGGCGCGAAGGATGCCGACGCGATCGCCCTGGTGGTCGACTCGTCGAAGGGCTTCAGCCGCGGGCTCGAGCAGATCGTCCAGCGCATCGCCGAGCGGCGCGAGCCCAAGATCCTCGTCCTCAACAAGGTCGACATCACCAAGAAGGACGACCTTCTCGCGCTGATCGCCGGGATGAACCAGCGCGTCGACTTCACCGACACGTTCATGGTCTCCGCGACGACCGGTGACGGAGTGGCCGACCTCAAGGCCGCGCTCGCCAAGCGCATGCCGGAGGGTCCGTGGCTGTTCCCCGAGGACCAGGTGTCCGACGCCACCGACCGGATGATGGCCGCCGAGGTCACCCGCGAGCAGCTCTATTTGAAGCTCCACGCGGAGCTGCCTTATGCGAGCGCGATCGAGACCGAGAAATATGAGGAGCGCAAGGACGGCTCGGTCGCAATCCACCAGCAGATCCTCGTCGCGCGGCCGACCCAGAAGGCGATCGTTCTCGGCAAGGGCGGAAGCATGATCCGCCAGATCGGCGAGGCCGCGCGCACCGAGCTCGCCGAGCTCCTCGGCCGCAAGGTCCACCTGTTCCTCCACGTCAAGGTGAAGCCGGACTGGGAAGACGACCGCGGCCTCTATCGCGAGATCGGGCTCGACTGGGTCGAGTAACTTTTGGACGTCCCCTGTCCGCCTCCGGGACGGCGCTGACTGGACGGTCGCAGGCTCCCGTTTGAAGGCGTAGCGCAGTCGGATGGCTACCCTGGCGCACGACATCCGCCCGCTCCACGCAACCCCCGCCAGGCGGCTTGAGCTCGCCTGGCCCGCGCTGGTGATGCTGGTCGGCGTCATTTCCGTCGCGGTCGGCTGGACCGGGTTCATCGCGTCGGACGACCAATTCTATTATTTCGGAGCGCTCGAATGGGCGAAGAACGGCCCGTTCGCGGGCGACAGCCACTGGACGACGCGCTTCCCGCTCGTTCTCAGCCTCGCCGCGGCGATCAAGGCGGTGGGCGCCGGCGCAGTTGCGCTGAACGTGACCGCCATCGCCTGGTACGGCGCCTTCGTGACCGTCGGCATCCTGCTGGCGCGGCGGATTGCGGGGGAGCGGGCGGGATGGATGGCCGGGCTGCTCTTCGCGAGCATGCCGCTCATCGCCACGGGCGGGTCGATCGTCAATTGCGACAATCCGGAAGCGGTGTTCCTGATGCTCGGCGCCTGGCTTCTTGTGGGCGAGGTCGAACGCCCGCGCGCCGGCCGATGCCTGCTTGCCGGGATCGCCTTCGGCCTGGCGATGCTGAGCCGGGAAACGGCGGTGCTTGCGCTGTCCGGACTCGGCATCCTGTTCCTGCTCGGACGGCCGTTTCCGCGCCGGGCATTGCTGACGGTTGGATTTGGGGCGGCGCTGGTCCTCCTCGGCGAGGCGGCGTTCCAGTGGGCGATGACCGGCGACCCGCTCCACCGCTACGCGCTCGCCTTCAATCACGATTCCAGCCTCGACCGTGCCGCCAACGAGGAAGGCAATCTGCTGATCCACCCGGCGCTCGACCCTTTGCTCGTGCTGTTCGTGAACAACGAGTTCGCCTTGCTGTTCTGGCTGGCGATCCCGGCGGCGCTGGCGCTGCGGCGCGGCGGCATGGACTGGCGCCGCTTCGCGCCGATGCTGGCAATGGGCGCGGCCTCGTTCGCACTGGTCGCCTTGCTGTCGCACAAGCTGGTGCTCAACCCGCGCTACTTCACGCCGACCGCTGTCGCAGCGGCGATCCTCGTCGCCGCCTGGCTCGCTCGAATGACGCCGAGGCGGGCGGCGGCGGTCCTCGCGGTCGCGGTTGCGGCGAACCTCGCCATGCTGTCGCTCCAGAACAACCACCCGCGCTGGGAGGCGACAGCCTTGGTCGCGGCCGCCGCGGCCGATCCGTCGCGCCCGGTGGCCGCTTCTCCCGATACCCTCTCCCGCGCCGAACTGCGGCTTCATTGGGCGGGACTCACCAATGTTCGAAGCGATGCGCGTCACGCGCTCGTTCCGGCCGACGAGGCGGGCGGGCTGGAAATCGTCGAGCGCTATCCCGCGCCGTGGCGGCCGGCGGGCGCCCTGCTCGCACGCGTGGGGGTGGAGATCGACCGCCTCAAAGCAGGTGAGAACATGGTGCTGGTCCGGCTCTATTGACGCGGACGGACACGGCACGTTGAGCGCCCAGGCGCGTTCGCCTATCGCCCAGCCATGCCGCGCCCGATCAACATCCTGCTCGTCCGCCACGCGGTGTCCGCGGCCAATCTCGACCGCAGCCTCTACCAGCGCTTGCCCGATCCCAAGGTGCCGCTCGCGCCGCAGGGCCATCAGCAGGCGCGCGCCGCGGGCGACGCGATCGCCACCTGGCTGAAGACGCAGGAGCCGGGCGGCACGCGCATCTACTGCTCGCCCTACCAGCGCACCCGCGAGACCTGCACCAGCATCGAGGCGGCGCTGAAGGCGCACGACATCGCCCATGACCGGATCGAGGAACTGGCGCTGCGCGAGATGAGCTTCGGCCTGTTCGACGGAATCGCCGACGAGGAATTGCCCCAGCTCTTCCCGCGCGAGCATGCGCATTACCAGAAACATGTCGATTTCGAGGGCGAGTTCTTCGCGCCGATGCCGATGGGCGAGAGCCGGGTGCAGGTCGCCGACCGGGTGAAGGGCGTGTTCGGAACGCTCATCCGCGACAATCGCGAGCGCGAGAATGGCTGGCGGATCCGCAATTTCATCATCGTCAGCCACGGCGTGACGGTGCGCGCCTTCATCATGCAATGGCTGCACCTGACGCCGGAATGGTTCCAGGCCCAGCCAAACCCGGCCAACGCCTCGGTCGCCCTGATCTCCAGCGACGGCGTCGAGCCGTACCGGCTCGGGTCGGTGTTCGAGGGCTTCCCGCACAAGCCGACCAAGCAGGACATCCGCGAGGAAGGCAGCGTGCAGCCGACCGAGCATGCGACGGTTGCGGGGGAGCCGGGGTAAGATCCTCTCGTCACCCTGAACTTGTTTCAGGGTCCATTCCGTCGCCTGGAATGCAGCTCCAAGATGGATGCTGAAACAAGTTCAGCATGACGGGAAGGTGGATCAGGCGTTGGCGCCCAGCATCTCGTCGACCCAGGCGGGGACCAGGTCCCCTGCCCTTCCAAGCCGCGTTTCGTGAAAGAAGATGCTGCCCTGGCTCGGCTCCAGGTTCATCTCGAGCGTTCGGGCGCCGCAATAGCGGGCGGTCTGGACGTAGCCGGCGGCGGGATAGACCGCGCCCGAGGTGCCGATCGACACGAACAGGTCGGCGTCCATCAGTGCCCGGTCGATCCGCTCCATCTCGTACGGCATCTCGCCGAACCAGACGATATCGGGCCGAAGCCTGCCCGCGACGCCGCACGCCGGACAGGCCGGGCCGCTGCCAAGCTCCTCCTCCCAGGGTGAGCGGGCGTCGCAGGCGAGGCACAAGGCGGACTTGAGCTCGCCGTGCATATGGAGCAGCCGCCTGGCGCCGGCGCGCTCGTGGAGGTCGTCGACATTCTGGGTGACGATGAGGAGATCGCCCTTCCACTCGCCATCGAGCCGCGCCAGCGCGGCGTGGGCCTCATTGGGCTCGACATCGTGGAGGCGGGCCCGCCGCGCGTCGTAGAAGCGCTGGACCAGAGCCGGGTCGCGCGCGAAGCCTTCGGGCGTCGCGACATCCTCGACCCGATGACCTTCCCACAGGCCGTCCGGCCCCCGAAACGTGGCGACGCCGGATTCCGCGGAAATGCCCGCGCCGGTGAGGATGACGATGTTGCGGATGTCGGCCATGTCCATGGCCGCGGCTTAGCCCGGGCGACGAAAGTTCGCGAGCGGAGTGACGGGGTTGCCGACGCCGCCGTCCGGTCGGCGCAAAAAAGTCTCGGGGCATCGCACAGATGAGGGCCGATTAACCTTAAGCTCTCGCGACATCGGGAATTCTGATGGAGGAATGGTTCCAGGCCCGCAAAGGGGCCCAGATTTCAGTGGAGCGTCGCGATGCGGCTTGTTGCGTTGCTAGTCGGAATCCTCGTTTTTGTCGCGCAGCCGGCCTGGGCCCAAACGTCGGCGCGGCTTCAGCCGCTCGAAGAGCGGCTGGCGGCATTGGCGACGGAGAATCCCGGCGATTATGGCTTCGCCGCGCTCGACCTCTCGACCGGCGAGACGGTCAGCTTCAACGGCAACGATGCCTTTCCGATGGCGAGCACGATGAAGATCGCCGTCGCCGCGGTCTATCTCGACGAGGTCGAGGCCGGCCGGCGCAGCCTCGACGACAGCATCGGCGGAGTCAGCGCCTATCGGCTCATGGATGCGATGATCACGCGCAGCGACAACCGCGCGACCGACCAGTTGATCGCGATGCTCGGCGGTCCGTCGGCGATCGATCAATGGCTGCGGACCTATGGCATCACCGGGATGCGCGTCGACCGCACCATCGCCCAGCTCCTCGCCGACCGCCGCGACCTTCGCGACGTCCGCGATTCCAGCACGCCGGTGGCGATGCTGAACCTTCTCCGGCTGATCGACGGGGGCCAGGCGCTGCAGCCGCGGAGCCGGGCGATGCTGCTCGACATGATGGCGCGCTGCCGCACCGGGTCCAACCGGATCCGCGGCCTGCTTCCGCCGGGCGCCCATGTCGAGAACAAGACCGGCACGCTCAACGGCTATACCGGCGACGTCGGCTTCCTCACCCTGCCAGACGGCACCCGCGTCGCGGTCGTCTTCTTCGCCCGTTATGGCGACAACCGCCCAGCGGTCATCGCCACCGCGGCGCGCGCCATCTACGACGCCTTCGCGCCCGGACAGGCGCCGGCCCCGAGCCGCGCCACGATGGCGGTCGCTCGGCACTGAGCCGAGCGAAGCCGGCGCTGCAGCAATTCGGCCACAGGGCGGCCTCAAGTTGAATCGGCTCGTCGCTTCGCCGCTTACCGGGCGACTCGCGTGAGCATATCTTGAGGCCCATGAGTATCGCTTGCCTGTTCGGTCATCACCGCCCTTCCCTCCAGTCCATCACCCGGCGACAAGGCGGCTATGTCGCTTTCTGCGAGGCCTGCGCGCGTCCGCTGGAGCGGAGCGCCGAAGGCCGTTGGCGCGCCTCCGAGCCGCTCGACGGGCGGCCGGGCAGCCAGTCCATCGCCTGACCGGGCCTGAGGCGTTCCACACGCATGAAAAAGGGCGCGAGGCCGACTGAGCCTCGCGCCCTACTCGCGTCCGACCGACCTAGTTGGTGGTCGGCTTGACGTTGATGTCGGCCTTGATCTCGGTCGGGTCCGAGCCGCCGCTGAACATCTCGGTGCCTCCGAACACGAGGAACAGCACCACCAGCACCGCGATCAGAAGGACGACCGCGAGGACGGCACCGCCGCCGCCACGATCGCCGTCGGTCACCACCACGGTCTCACGATCACGCTCTGCCATCTCAATCACTCCGGCAAGTTCCTGTTGCGGCGGTCAACGTCCGTTGGATGCGACTGTTCCGCCCCCGTCCCGGTTGCATGGGCCACCGCTTTCCGCGACATGAGGCGGCATGATCGGCATCGGCATCGTCGGAGCGAAGGGGCGGATGGGGCGCGCGATCGCCGCCGTCCTGGATGAGGATGAGCAAGCGCGCCTGGCGGGCGGCGCGGACCAGGGCGACGACGTCGCCGCGCTGGCCGCTTCGTGCGACGTGCTGATCGACTTCTCCTCGCCCGCCGGCCTGGACGGCACGCTCGCCGCGGCCGAAGCAGCCGGCCGGCCGGTCGTGATCGGCACCACCGGGCTCGGGCCGGAGCATCACTCGGCGATCGGCCGCGCCGCTTCGCGAATCGCGGTGCTGCAGGCGGCGAACATGTCGCTCGGGGTCAATCTGCTCGCCCATCTCGTGCGCGAGGCGGCGGCCCGGCTGGGGCCGGACTGGGACATCGAGATCGTCGAGATGCACCATCGCCACAAGGTCGACGCGCCGTCAGGCACCGCCTTGCTGCTCGGCGAGGCCGCCGCGGCGGGGCGCGGCATCGACCTCGCCGGTCATAGCGAGCGCGGCCGCGACGGCATCGCCGGCGCGCGCCAGCCGGGCCATATCGGCTTCGCGTCGTTGCGGGGCGGGTCCGTGGCGGGCGACCACCAGGTCGTTCTTGCCGCGGAAGGGGAGCGGATCGAACTCGGCCACCGCGCCGAGAGCCGAACCATCTTCGCGCGGGGCGCCGTACAGGCGGCCGTGTGGCTGCACGGCCGCGACGCCGGCCGCTATGCGATGACCGACGTCCTGGGTCTTTGAATGGGCGGGGTGGTTGAGCCTGCCGAATTCCCGGCCGTTTGGGAGAGGGGGAGGACAGGTCGCCGGCAGGCTCGGGCCGTCCGGTAAGGCCCATGAAGAAAAAGGATATACCGGAATTCTACCGGCTGCTCGCCGAGCGCACGCCGAATCCCGAGACGGAGCTCGAATCGGTCAACGATTATACTTTGCTGGTCGCCGTCCTGCTGTCGGCGCAAGCGACCGACGCCGGGGTGAACCTTGCGACCCGCGACCTGTTCGCCAAGGTGCGGACCCCGCAGGCGATGCTGGAACTGGGCGAGGAGGGCCTCAAGCAGCACATCAGGACGATCGGCCTGTTCAACACCAAGGCCAAGAACGTCATCGCCCTCTCACGGATTCTGGTCGACAAATATGGCGGCGAGGTCCCGGCGGACCGCGACGCGCTGGAGGCGCTGCCCGGAGTCGGCCGGAAGACCGCCAACGTGGTCATGAACACCGCGTTCGGCCACGAGACGTTCGCGGTCGACACCCACGTCTTCCGGGTCGCCAACCGCACCGGCCTCGCCGCCGGCAAGACCGTGCTCGAGGTCGAGCGCAAGCTCGATAAGGCGACCCCACCGCCCTATCGCCGCGACGCCCACCATTTGCTAATCCTTCACGGTCGTTATGTGTGCAAGGCGCGCAAGCCGGAATGCTGGCGCTGCGTCGTCGCGCATCTGTGCCGCTACCAGCCCAAGACTCCGCCGCCGGGCACGGTGCCGGCGCGGCTGGCCAGGAAGGGGATGAAGGCATGAAATTTCCTGCCGCGACCGCCGCGCTCGCTCTCGCCGCGCTGGCCGGCTGCACCGGCGACGGCGGCGCGGTCCGCTCGACCGACTCCTGGGCGCTCGCCACCGCCAATCCGGTGGCGCCGCCGGTCAGCTGCATCGAGAAGGCCAGGATCGCCGGCACCGCGGTGCGCGACGACCGCACCGTGGACTTCTCGCTCGATGACGGGCGCCTCATGCGCAACCGCCTGCCCCAGGTCTGCCAAGGCCTGCACGGCAGCCGATTCATCTACCGAAGCTCGACCGACCGCCTGTGCAGCACCGACACGATCACGCTGGTTCGCGGCGACGGCAGCGCCCGCGCCGGTTGCGGGCTCGGAAGCTTCCAGCAGATCGCCATTCCGGCGCGCGCCGCCACGCGCGGATGAGCTGCGGTCTCCGTGATGCCTGCGAACGCCGATGCTTCGGGTGAAAGCCCGATGATCCACTGGCTCGCCGACGTGCATCCGGGAGCGACGATCGGGCCGCGCACCCGGGTCTGGCAGTTCGCGGTGGTGATGGATGGCGCAAGGATCGGCGCGGACTGCAACATCTGCGCGAATTGCCTGATCGAGGGCCAGGCGGTGGTGGGCGACCGGGTCACCATCAAGTGCGGCGTCATGGTCGGCGACGCCATGGTGATCGAGGACGACGTCTTCATCGGCCCCAATGCCTGCCTCACCAACGACCTGCTGCCGCGCTCCGGCCGGCACCCCGAAGATGGCCGCTACCAGCCTCTCCTGATCAGGCGCGGGGCATCGATCGGCGCGGGGGCGGTGATCCTGCCCGGACTGACCATCGGCGAGCATGCCATGATCGGTGCCGGCGCGGTGGTCTACCGCGACGTGCCGCCCGGAAGCACGGTCATCGGGAACACGGCCCGGGTGGTGCACGCCAGGGCTCGTGAGCGGGCGATCGACCGCCATGCTCCGCGCCCGGCCGCGCAGCGCCGATAAGGGGCTGGTTCGGCGCTTGTCCTTTTGCTAGACGCGCCTCCCGCATTGCGATGCACCCGTAGCTCAGCTGGATAGAGCGCTGCCCTCCGAAGGCAGAGGTCACAGGTTCGAATCCTGTCGGGTGCGCCATTCCCGTTTAGAGTGGGAGGTGGAGCGCCGTCCCCTGAAGCCACGGCGGCCAGTCGAACCTCGGCCAGAAGAAATAAGCTTAGAACACCGCCCGGATCGCGCCGACCGGCGCGTGGACGGACATAGGACGCGGATCGCTCCGCATCACCCGATGGACGCCGGATCGGTGTCGGCCACGCCGATGCGGTGGCGGAAGACGAGCTCGCCGCCCTTCCAGCCGGTGAAGAGCAGGAGCAACACGGCCGCGCCGGAGAGGATCACGCCGGTCGAGCCGATGACCTCGGCGCCGCCCGTGTAGCGCAGGAACAGGTTGACCGCTTCGAGCACGACCGCCGTCACATTGCCGATCATGTGCATCCGCGCATCGCCGAGGCTGCGGACGCGCGCGTCGCCGACGAAATCCGTCAGTCCGGTCACCGCGGCGAGCGCGGCGGTGATCAGGCCGGCACCGAGCAGCCACATCGATGCTGTCGCCCAACCGGGCTCCCCGTTCGAGATGAAGACCAGGTCCGCGACCAAGGCTGAGACGAAGAACACGATCGGGAAGGGCACTACCATCGGATGGATGGGATGGCCTGCTATCTTGGCAGTGCTGCGGGGATTGGAGGCAGTCATCTCAACACTCCTTCTCGATGTCCAGGATTGGATGCCGCCAGACGAAGCAAGTTCCCGACGCCGCGATGGACACGGTGCGGGGTGGGCGCCGACCTCCGCCGCTGCGTTGATTCACGATGGCGGCAGGGCAGTCCCCGAATGCGCGGCCCGTTTCACTGCGCCGGCGCCCCGGCCTCCTCCTCGATCGTCGGCAGCGTCTCGAACTGGTGGTACGGGGGCGGGCTCGACAGCGTCCATTCGAGCGTGGTGGCCCCTTCGCCCCACGGATTGTCCGCGGTCCTGCTGCCGAACATCAACGAATAGAAGATGTTGAGGAAGAAGAAGACCATCCCGAACGCCATCACCGCATAGCCGGCGCTGGCGAGCTCGTTCCAGCCGGCATAGGCGTCGGGATAATCGGGGTAGCGCCGCGGCATGCCGTCGAGACCGAGGAAATGCATCGGGAAGAACAGGATGTTCACTCCGATGAAGAAGATCCAGAAGTGGAGCTGGCCGAGCAGCTCGCTATAGTTGCGGCCCCACATCTTGCCGAACCAATAATAGAAGCCGGCGAACAGCGCGAACACGGCGCCGAGCGACAGCACGTAGTGGAAGTGTGCGATCACATAATAGGTGTCGTGCATGTAGATGTCGACGCCGCCATTGGCGAGGACGACTCCGGTGACTCCGCCGATCGTGAACATGAAGATGAAGCCGAGCGCCCAGAGCAAGGGCGTCCGGAAGCTGATCGAGCCGCCCCACATGGTCGCGATCCAGGAGAAGATCTTGATTCCGGTCGGAACCGCGATCACCATCGAGGCGGCAGAGAAATAGAGCTTGGTGTTCACGTCCATGCCGACGGTGAACATGTGGTGGGCCCACACGACGAAGCCGATCAGCCCGATCGCCACCAGCGCATAGGCCATGCCGAGATAGCCGAACACCGGCTTGCGGCTGAACGTCGCCACCACCTGGCTGATGATGCCGAAGCCGGGCAGGATCATGATGTACACTTCGGGGTGGCCGAAGAACCAGAACAGATGCTGGTAGAGGACGGGGTCGCCGCCGCCCTCCGCGTTGAAGAAGCTGGTCGCGAAGTTGCGGTCGGTGAGGAGCATGGTGATCGCTCCGGCAAGCACCGGAAGCGAGAGCAGAAGCATGAAGGCGGTGACCAGCACCGACCATACGAACAAAGGCATCTTGTGCATGGTCATGCCCGGCGCGCGCATGTTGAAGATGGTGGTGATGAAGTTGATCGCGCCGAGGATCGACGACGCACCCGCGATGTGCAGCGAGAGGATCGCGAAATCCATCGCCGGCCCGGGCTGGCCGGAGGTCGACAGCGGCGGGTAGATCGTCCAGCCGCCGCCCACGCCGTACGCGCCCGGCGCGCTCGGCATGAACATCGAGATCAGCAGCAGGATGAAGGCGGGCGGCAGCAGCCAGAACGAGATGTTGTTCATCCGCGGGAACGCCATGTCGGGCGCGCCGATCATGATCGGCACCATCCAGTTGGCGAAGCCGCCGATCAGCGCCGGCATGACCATGAAGAAGATCATGATCAGCGCGTGGCCGGTGGTGAACACGTTGTACATGTGCTTGCCGGCATCGACGGCGGCGTCGCCCTCGAAGCCGTAGACCATGGAAGCCAGGCCGTGGAAGATCTGGATCCCCGGCTCCTGAAGCTCCCAGCGCATCAGCACCGACATACCGCCGCCGATGATGCCCGCCACGATCGCGAAGATCAGGTAGAGCGTTCCGATGTCCTTGTGGTTGGTCGAGTACACCCAGCGCGTCCAGCCAGTGGGCGTGTGGTGATCATG
>JAEZFL010000125.1 GCA_023417515.1 Pseudomonadota bacterium
TGTTGTATGGGTGTCACGGGGGCTCCTGGCGGGGCGCCTCTTGCGCGCCGGGGCGGGCCAGCGCGCGATGGGCGGCGCGCTGGCCGGCGGTGCGCGGCAAGGTGACGTGGAACGTGGTGCCCATGCCGAGCTCGGAGGTCAGGCGCACGGCACCGCCATGCGCCTCGATGAACTGGCGGGCGAGCGGCAGGCCGAGGCCCATGCCGCCGTCATTCTGGGCGGCGTTGGGCTGGAAGCGGTCGAACACCCGCGCCTGCTCGGCCGGCGGGATGCCGGGGCCGTTGTCGGAGACGATCAGCTGCGCCTCCGCTTCCTTGCCCTCGACGGTCAAGGTCACGCGCCCGCCCGCGGGCGTGAGCTGGATGGCGTGGCGCAGGAGGTTGAGCATCGCCTGGTTGAGTCGGCGCCGGTCGCCGGTGACGGTTCCGGCCGAGGCGTCGATCATCGCCTCGAACTCGATCTCCTTGGTCTCGGCGATCTCGCGGGCCTGGGCGGCAACGGTCTCGCCGAGATCGGCCAGGTCGATCTCGTCCTCGGCGAGGAGCAGGCTGCCCATGTCGCTCTGGGTGAGGTCGAGGATATCGTCGATCAGCGCCGACAATCGGCCGACGCTGGCGATGATCGCTCCGACATAGTCTCTCGCGGTTCCCGGAAGCTTGCCGGCATAGCCGCCCTCGAGCATCTCGGCGAAGCCGGCGATCGAGGTCAGCGGCGTGCGCAGCTCGTAGCTGATGTTGGACACGAAGGCGGTCTTGACCCGGTCTGCTTCCTCAAGCGCCATGGTGCGGTCCCTGAGCGCGGTCTCGACGCGGGCGCTGTCGGTGACGTCCAGGGTGGTGAAGAGGACATCGTCGGCCGGGATCGGAATCGCGGCGAGCTCATATTCGCGGCCGTCCTTGAGCTGCAGCCGGCCGCTGCGCGGGCGGCGAGTCGAGATTGCGGCGCGGATGAGGTCGCGCACCAGCACCGCCTGGCGCGGCCGCTTGACCAGCTTGCCGATCTGCGCGGCGATCGCCTCGACCATCGGCCGATCGGCGAGATCGGCCTCGCCGAGCCCCCAGAGCGTGAGGAAGCGGTCGTTCCACAGCTTCAGCCGCCGGCTCGACGCGAACACGGCGATGCCCTCGGCGAGGTTGTCGAACGTCGTCTCCTGGACCTGCTGCATCCGCTCGCGGTCCGATTCGAGCATCATCTGCCGCGTTCGGTCCTCGAAGATCGCGAGCAGGCCGCCGTCGGGCAGCGGCTGGGCGAGGACCCTGAGGTGGCGCCGGTCGGGCAGCTCCCAATCCTCCTCGATCGCCGCCAGCCCTTCGGTGAACCAGGCGCGCCGCTCGGCCTTCCAGCCGGGATAGTCGCGCGGCTCGGGAAGCTTGCGGGCGTCACGCATCGCGTCAATCACCCGGTCGAACTCCGGGCGGTCGGCGAGGAACTCGGCGCCGAGGCCGAACAGCCGAGCGAATGGCTGGTTGAAGAAGATGAGGCTGCGGTCCTTGGCGAACTGAGCCACGCCGGCGGACAGCCGGTCGAGCATGTCGCGCTGGGCCTGGACGAAGCGGGCGAGCTCGGCGCGGGTCTGCTCCAGTTCCTCGACGTCCATCGCGAAGCCGGCCACTCCGGACGGTCCGACCGGCAGCTCGACGATGTGCATCATGCGCCGCTCGCCGGCGATGGTGGCGGGGACGATTCGGTGGACCGGCTCGCCGCGCTCGCGAATCTCGGCCGCCTCGCGCGCCGCATTGCGCCCGCCAGCCTCGTCGATCAGCTCGATTCCGTCCTGGACCACCTGGACCGCCTCGCGGCCCTCGACGGCGCTTACATAAGCGCTGTTGACCAGCGCCAGCCGGAGGTCCGGCCCGCGGTGCCAGATCGGGAACGGCGCCACTTCGATCAGCCCCGACAAGGCCTGCAGAGCCGCCGCCTGGCGCTCGGCTTCGGCCGCGTGAGCATCGGCCCGCCGCTCCTGCTCGGTCACGTCGACCACCCACATCACCGCGGCATTGCTGCCGAACCCGGCCGGCGCCGGAGCGATCTCGAAGCGCAGGATCCGGCTCCCCGCCGCCGGTCTCAGCACGAGCACGGCGACTCCGCCGCCGCGCGCCGCCTCGGCGAGCCGCTGCGACAACATGGTCGCGTCGTCCTTGTCGAAAGCGCCGCGCTCGCCGACCAGCTCGGCGAAGCGGCGCGGCAGGCTCTCGATGCCGAGCAACGCGGCGAGCCGGTCGCCGCCGCCTTCGAGCGTGCCGTCGCGCCGGACGACCAGCGGCACCGCCGGGCCGGATGCGAGGAGGCCGCTCAGCCGCGCCATGTCGCGCCGCTGCGCCGATGCGAGCACGGCCGTGCGGCGCCCGCGCAGGGTCGCCCACAAGGCGACGGCCAGCCAGCCGCCAGCGAAGACGGCCAGCAGGGCGGCGGCTGATGCGGACAGGGTGACCATCGCCGCTCTTGTAGACAGGCCCGGGCGGTTTCGGGAAGGCGGCGCGCACCGGCCCTGACGAACCGGACGGAGCCGCGGGCGAGCGGCCTCCGGCTATGTTGCAGAACTGCTACAGTCCTGAACTTTCTGTGAACGAAACGACCATGCTGCTTGATCCAGGCGCGTCGCTCGCCCAGCCTCCCGCTCATCTGAGGCTGCCCCTTTGATATCGAAAGGATTCCAGATTCTATGAGACAGACAGTCACGCTCCGCCGGAGCGCGCTCTGCTCCGCGTCGTTTATGGGTTTGGCGCTCGCGCTTGCGTCGCCCGCTTATGCCGAGACCGTCTCGGCCGACGAGGCACAGCCGACCTGCGACCCCAACGATCCCACCGATCCGGATTGCCAGCCTGGCCAGTCCGAGATTGAGATCGAGAGCGGCACCAACGTTCAGGCGGGCCAGGGCGAATCGACCATCACGGTCACCGGCACCCGCATCCGCCGTCCGAACGTCGAATCGAACGTTCCGGTCACCTCGCTGAGCGCCGAAGAGCTGACCGCCCAGGGCGACGTCAGCGTCGGCGACGCGCTCAACGACCTCCCGTCGCTGCGCTCGACCTTCAGCCAGGCCAACTCGACCCGCTTCATCGGTACGACCGGCCTCAACCTGCTCGACCTTCGTGGTCTCGGCACCGCCCGCACCCTGGTGCTGGTCAACGGCCGCCGCCACATCACCTCGAGCCCCGGCGACTTCGTCGTCGACGTCAACACGATCCCGACCGACCTCATCGAGCGCGTCGACGTCGTGACGGGCGGCAGCTCGGCGGTCTACGGCTCGGACGCCATCGCCGGCGTCGTCAACTTCGTCCTGCGTCGCGACTTCGAGGGCATCCGCCTGCGCGGTCAGGGCGGCATCTCGTCCGAAGGCGACCGCGGCATCTACTTCGCGTCGCTGACCGCCGGCGAGAATCTGCTCGACGACCGTCTCAACGTGGCGATGAACCTTGAATATGTGCACGCCGAGCCGCTGTTCTTCACCGACCGCGACTCGCTGACCGGCGCATTTTCCGGTCGCTGCCAGTTCAACCCCGCCGAGAACACCGCCGGCGAGCCGCGCGAAGGCAACGGGTTCCCCGACACGATCTTCCAGTGCGGCACGTTCAACAACAACATCTCGGACGGCGGCCTGCTGTTCGCGAACGTGACGGCCGCGGCCTGTCAGAACCCGGCGATCACGGCGGCGACGGCAGCGCGCTGCCGCTTCCCCGGCACGCCGCAGGGTCAGCCGCGCATCGTCGTGTTCGACCATGCCGGCAACGTCGTCGACAGCGTTCCGATCCAGGATCACCGTCCGTTCGGCACCGGCACGACCGCCATCGGCGGCCTGGGCTCGAGCCTGCGCAACACCGGCCAGATCGCACCGGGCCTCGACCGTTACACCGCCAATTTCCTGGCGCGGTTCGACGTGTCGCCGGCGTTCCAGCCGTTCATGGAAGCCAAGTACGTGCACATCGAGTCGCTGCAGGAAGGTCAGCCGATCTTCTTCCAGAGCACGTTCCCGGGCTTCTTCGGCGCGGGCCGCGGCCTTCGCTGCGACAACCCGTTCCTGACGGACCAGAACATCACTGCCCTTCAGGCGGTCGGTCGCTGCCTCGGCGGCAACACCTCGACCGAGACGCTCGCGCTGTCGCGCTTCGCCCCGGACTTCGGCGGCCGCCGCCAGTTCGTCGAGCGTGACACCTATCGCTTCGTCGCCGGCATCGGCGGCGAGTTCAACGGCGACTGGAACTACGAGATCTCGTTCAACTACGGCCAGTATGACGATCATCTGGACGCCGAGAACGACATCGCGATCTTCGACATCGACTCCGACGGCAATCTCATCGCCGAAGGTCCGTTCCTTCGCGCGATCGACGCGGTCCGCAACGCGGCCGGCCAGATCGTCTGCCGGGTCAATGCCGACGCCGATCCGACCAACGATGACCCGGCCTGCGTGCCGCTCAACGTGTTCGGCAACGGTGCCCCGAGCCAGGCGGCTCTGGATTATGTCCAGGTGACGTCGACCCTCGAGTCCAGCGCCCGTCAGTACAATGCGCTGGCCTATATCAACGGCGACAGCTCGCAGATCTTCGAGTTCCCGGGCGGCCCGGCCCGCTTCGTCGTCGGCGCCGAATGGCGTCGTGAAGAGGCGCGTCAGATTGCCGATCCGCTGTCGGCGGCGGGCGCGACCTTCTTCAACGCGTTCCAGCTGTTCGATCCGCCGGCGCTCGAGGTTCTCGAGGGCTTCGGCGAAATCGAGCTGCCGATCCTGCGCGACGTTCCGTTCGCCCAGGAGCTGACGCTCACCGGTGCGGCGCGTTATTCCGACTACAACACCAGCGCCGGCACCACCTTTGCCTGGAACCTCAACGGCACCTGGGCCCCGGTCAGCGACATCCGCTTCCGCGCGAACTTCTCGCGGGCGGTGCGCGTGCCGACCCTCGCCGACCTGTTCTTCCCGGCGACCCAGAACTTCGCGTTCGTGGCCGATCCGTGCGACGTGCAGAACATCAACACCGGCACCACCAACCGGCCGACCAACTGCGCGGCCCTCGGTGTTCCCCCGGGCTTCATCAACACGCTCGCCCGCAGCCAGACCATCGAGTACATCTCGTCGGGCAACCCGTTCCTTTCGGAAGAGAATAGCGACAGCTACACGATCGGCACGGTCATCACCCCGCGCTGGGTGCCGGGTCTGGCCATCACGGTCGACTATTACAGCATCGAGCTGAAGAACCGCATCGAGGTCCTCGGACCGCAGGTCATCCTCAACCAGTGCGTTGACCTGCCGAGCCTCGACAACCAGTTCTGCCAGCTCATCTTCCCGCGCAACCCGGACGGCACCTTCCAGGAGCCGGTCCTGCGCTCGGCGGGCGTCAACTTCGCCCGCGGCGAAGCGGAAGGCATCGACTTCGAAGTGTCCTATCGTCGCCGGTTCGCCAGCGGCTGGCGCTTCGACGCTCGCGGCATCCTGACCTACGTCATCGAGCGCAACAACTTCGTCAGCCCGACGGACCCCGACTTCGCGGACCGTCAGCTCGACGAGCTCGGCGACCCGCAATATGCGGCGAACTTCACCACGGTGATCGGCAAGGGTCCGTTCGACCTGCGCTACTCGATCAACTTCATCGGTGAGAGCTACACCACCACCGCTGAAGCCCGTGAGCCGTTCCAGGGCCGTACGCCGACCAACCCGGACCAGCGCGCCGAGGGTTTCTGGCTCTATCCGGACACCTTCTATCACGCGGTGCGGTTCAGCATCCGTCCGAACGAGCGGTTCCAGCTCTACATGGGCGTGGACAACCTGTTCGACACGCAGCCGCCGTTCGGCCTGCTGGGTGGCGGTGCGGGCGATCCGTACGATCCGATCGGCCGCTACTTCTACGCGGGTGCCACGGTCGACTTCTAAGCCGATCGACACCCAAGCCTTTAAGGGCCGCCTTCGGGCGGCCCTTTTTTTGTGTGGCGTTTGCGGTAGGTGGTGACCATGACCGCCGACGAAACCGAGATCGACCGCAGGCTCGAAGCCCACCCCCACGACATCGAGGCGCTGGTCGCCAAGGGGGACGCCCGCCATGCCGCCCGCGACGAGCGGTCGGCCGCCGCCTTCTACACGGCCGCGCTCAATGCGGCCGCGGCGCGGGGCGGCCCCCTACCGATGTCATTGAAGCCGGCGATCGAGCGCGCCCAGCGCGGCCTCGCAGCGGCGCAGGGCAGCTTCGAGGACCATCTCGAGCGGGCGCTGGCCGCCGCCGGCCTGGAGCCCGGCAACCGCCCTCCCCGCTTCCAGGAATCGCTCGACCTGCTCACCGGACGCAGAACCGCGAACCTGCAGCTCCAGCGCCCGACCGCTTATTATTATCCAGGCCTTCCCCAGCGGCGTTACTATGAACGGACGGAGCTGCCCTGGGCGGCGGAGATCGAGGCCGAGGTGCCGGCGATCCGCGCGGAGCTCGACGCCTGGCTGGCCAGCGGCGCCGCCGGCTTCGCCCCCTATATGGTCAACGATCCCAGCCGGCCGCGCCGAGATTTCCACGGGCTGGTCGACAATCCGGCGTGGAGCACGCTCTACATCTGGGAGAAGGGCGCCCCCGTCGCGCAGCTGGCGCCGCATTTCGAGCGGACCCTGGCCGCGGTGAGCAAGCTGGCCTTGCCGCACATCACGGTCCGCGCGCCGTCCGTCCTGTTCTCGCGGCTCGGGCCCGGGGCGCGCATCCCGCCGCATCACGGCATGCTCAATGCGCGGTTGATCTGCCATCTCCCGCTGATCGTGCCGGAGGGCTGCGGCTTCCGGGTCGGTGGCGAGACCCGGCGGTGGGAAGCCGGCAAGCTGCTGGTGTTCGACGACACGGTCCAGCACGAGGCCTGGAACGACAGCGGCGAGGACCGCATCATCCTAATCTTCGACATCTGGCGGCCGGAGCTCGACCTTGCCGAGCGCCGCGCCGTGACCGCTCTGTTCGAGGCCATCGACTCCTACGGAAGCTAGCGCCCCGCGCCCTGGACAAAGGGGGCGGAGCCCCCGCTCCGCCCCGCTTCAGGCGACCGCCGGACGGCGATCAGAACGGATTGAGCGCGCCCAGATCGGCGCGGACGCCGAGATAGAAGAAGCGCCCGATCGGGTTGACCGGATAGGCGGTCGCGAAGTCCGGCTTCTGGTCGCCGATATTGTTGACGCCCGCATAGAGCCGGAAGCGCTCGGGAATGATGTCGTAGGCGACCTGGATGTCGTGGGTGCGGCGCTCGTCGAACGTGATGTTCTCCGGCGACGCGAGGTCCGGGTCCCCGGCGATGTCGGCATTCGAGAAGCGCAACGTCTCGCTGAAATAGTTGAAGCCGTAATTGACCGTGAGCGGACCCCGGATCCAGGTGATGTCGAGGGTGGCCTGATATTCGGGCGCCCGGATCTCGCCGCGATCGTCGTCCACGTCGGCGCCAGGGGTCGAGATGAAGGTCAGCTCGTCCAGATAATTGCCGATCAGTCGGAAGTTGAAAATCCCCAGATTCTCGATGCCGATCGAGGCCGGATCGAACCGGTAGTTGACGTCGAAGTCGAGGCCGGCGGTGCGGAAGTTGGCGACATTCTCCGGCTGCACGATGAAGTTGTTGATTCCGCCCGTGTTCGGGTTGCGGCTGACCGAGTCGCAGAACACGTTGTCGATGGTCGGCTGGTCGACGCACAGCTCCACCACCTCCTCGGCGAGCGCGGTGTTGATCGCGTCGCTGATGGTGATGTCATACCAGTCGAGGGTGATCGACAGACCCGGAAGGAAGCGGGGCCGGAACACGGCACCGACGGTCCAGCTCTCCGCCGTCTCCTCGCTGAGGTTGGTATTGCCGCGCTGGAGGCCGGCGACCGACGACGAATTGGGGTCGGTGAAGGTGGTCGGATCGAAGCCGAGCGCGTTCAGGATCGCGGCGCAATTGGCCTGCCTGAACTGGGTGCCGTTGTTGATGTTGTTGATGTCGCACGGATCGGTGATGAACTCGAACGTCTGGCTCTGCGGGCTGAACAGCTCGCCGATGTTCGGCGCGCGCACCGTCCGGGCGTAGGTGCCGCGGAAGCTGAGGTCGCGCGCCGGCGCCCAGCGCAAGCCGGCATTGTAGGTGAAGGTCTGGCCGACCGTCGAATAATCGGAGATTCGCGCGGCGGCGTTGGCCTCCAGCTCCCAGAAGAAAGGCCGCTGCTCGAGGATCGGAAGGCGGAGTTCGGCGAAGGCCTCCTTCACGTCGAAATCGCCCTCGGTCGGGAACAATTGGTTGCCGAAGGTCTGGCCGAGCGTGTCCTCGGTCGCCGGGGTGCTTTCACTCGTCTCGCGCCGATATTCGGCGCCGACGACGAAGCCGATCGGCCCACCGGGCAGCTCCAGGCCCGGCACGCTGCCCGAGACGAAGGCGTTGGCCACAGCCTGGGTGATCCGCGAGGTCGACAGGCTGTCGGTGAACACCCAGTCGATCGCGGCCGGGTCGGCCACCCCCTCGCCGAACAGGTTGAGCGGCCGGCAGCCGCTGTTCGGCCCCGGAGTGAAGGACAAGGTCGCCGGGAAGCCGAAGCCCGAGAAGAAATTATAGGTCGGATAGGCCCTCAGCGCCGCGGGATCGAGGTTGGAGCGGCAGGTCGGCTGGCCCGTCGCCGGATCGACCACCACGTCGACCGCAGCGAAGAAGCGGTCGTTGAAGCGGTTGTTGCGCGCCAGGTTCTCGACGTCCGACTGGCCGTAGACGAACGAGGCCTCGAAATTGATTCCGCTGGTGACCTCGCCGGCGACTCCGACGACTCCGCGCCAGGTCTCGCGGTGAATGTCCTCGGCGCGCACGCCAAGATCGAAATTGTCGCGCGAGATGGCGACCCCATCCGGGATGCTCCCCGGCGGCAATTCGAAAAACGCCTCGAGATCGGCGCCGATGCCCGGGATCACCTGGTCGCGGATCACCGCCGGCAGGAACGGGTTGTCGACCGTCTGGTAGAGCGTGAAGTCGAAGGTGGGCTGGCTCTCGCTGAACGAGTCGCTCGTGGCGAACTTGACCTCGCCGAACAGGCGCAGGGCCGGCGAGACTTCGTAGTTGAGGAAGACGTTGGCGACGTGCCGGTCGGTCGCCGCGAGCAGGTCGCCGATATAGTCGGAGCGGAACGTGCCGTCGCCGTTGACGCTGTAAAAAGGCGGCACGAACTCGCCGAGATTGAACGGCCTTCCGTCCGGGTTGAAATCGGGCACGAAATCGAAGTCGACGTCGATCGCCCCGGCGCGGGTGCTGTCGAAGAATTGCAGGCCGCAATAGGGGATCTGGTCCGGCACGTTGGGATCGTCCGGGTCGTCCATGTTGTTCTGCTCGATCAGGCAGTAATTCGTCCCGCGCAGATAGGACCGGTCGCGGGCGCGAAGGCGACCGTCGCGCGTATATTGATAGGCGAACGCGATGTTGCCGCGGCCGCCCGCGAAGTTGGCGCCGCCGGCGACGCTGACCGTGCCGTTGAGCGGATCGCCGCCGTCGCCCGCGACTCCGATCTGGGCGCGCGCCACGAGCCCCTCGAAATCGCGGCGCATGACGAAGTTGACCACGCCGGACACCGCGTCGGCGCCGTAGACCGCGGACACGCCGCCGGTCGCGACGTCGATCCGCTCGATCAGGTCCTGGGGAATGGTGCTGATGTCGACCGCGGCCGTCTCGGGGAGCTGGGCGACATGGCGCCGGCCGTCGACCAGGATCAGGGTGCGCTGGGTGCCGAGATTGCGCAGGTTGAGGAGGTTGAGGCCGGTCGAGCCGATGAATCCCGCCGAGCCGGACGTCTGGGTCGAGTCAAGCGAGCCGACCAGCGCCGGTATCTCCTGCAGGTAGTCGACGAGATTCGTCTCGCCGGACAGCTGGATCGCTTCCTGGTCGACGCTGGTGATCGGGTTGGGGGATGCCAGCGCCGGGCGCGCGATTCGCGAGCCGGTGACGACGACGACATTCTCGCCGCCGGTCTGCTGCGCAGCCGTGCCTTCGGCGGCCTGGCCGGTGACGGGCGGCTGCTCATCGTCCTGCGCGAGGGCCGCCGTCGGCGCCGCAAGGGCGGCAAAGGCGATCAGGGAAGCGGTGGAGGAAAGGCGGCGCGCAATCTCTATGGAACGCATCGGGAGCCTCGCTTCTTGCTGTGTTATCTCCTTATATCAGCTCCAGAAAAGCGTCGAACGGAAGCCCAATTTGACGAGCGGCGATCATCCCGCCACGAGTGTTACTGGATTACAACAGTGGCACATCCCGGCCCGCCCGAACGAGAACCGCCGCCGGAGGGGGGCGCCGGGGGCGCTCGAGTGACCTCTCGGGAAGGCCTCAGTAGCGGTAATGGTCCGGCTTGAACGGCCCCTCGACCGGCACGCCGATATAATCGGCCTGCTGCTTGCTCAGCTTGGTCAGCTTGACCCCGAGCTTGTCGAGGTGGAGCGCCGCGACCTTCTCGTCGAGATGCTTCGGAAGGACGTAGACCTTGTTGTCGTACTGATCCGACTTGGTCCAGAGCTCGATCTGCGCGAGAACCTGGTTGGTGAAGCTCGAGCTCATGACGAAGCTCGGATGGCCGGTCGCGCAGCCGAGGTTCACGAGGCGGCCCTTGGCCAGCACGATGATCTTCTTGCCGTCCGGGAACTCGACGAGGTCGACCTGCGGCTTGATCTCGGTCCACTTCATGTTGTTGAGGCCCGCAATCTGGATCTCGCTGTCGAAGTGACCGATGTTGCACACGATCGCCATGTCCTTCATCGCCCGCATGTGATCGAGCGTGATGACGTCGGCATTGCCGGTCGCGGTCACGAAGATGTCGGAGCGCGTGACCGCCTCCTCCATGGTGACGACTTCGAAGCCCTCCATCGCCGCCTGAAGAGCGCAGATCGGGTCGATCTCGGTGACGAGGACCCGGGCGCCGCCGTTGCGGAGCGACTGGGCCGAGCCCTTGCCGACGTCGCCGAAGCCGGCGACGGTCGCGACCTTGCCGGCCAGCATGACGTCGGTGGCGCGGCGGATGGCGTCGACCAGCGACTCCTTGCAGCCATAGAGATTGTCGAACTTCGACTTGGTCACGCTGTCGTTGACGTTGATCGCCGGGAACGGGAGCTTGCCCTGCTTGGCCAGCTCATAGAGCCGGTGGACACCGGTGGTGGTCTCTTCCGACACGCCCTTGATCGTCTCGACGGTCTTGGTGAGGTAGCCCGGACGCTCGGCCAGGAAGCGGTTCAGAGTCGCGACGAACACTTCCTCTTCCTCGTTGGTCGGCGTGAACAGGGTCTCGCCGGCCTCGACCCGCGCGCCCCACAGGGCGAACATGGTGGCGTCGCCGCCGTCGTCGAGGATCATGTTGCAGGTCTCGTCCTGGCCCCAATCGAAGATTCGGATCACATAGTCCCAATATTCCTCGAGCGTCTCGCCCTTCACCGCGAAGACGGGGACTCCGGTCGCGGCGATCGCGGCGGCGGCGTGGTCCTGGGTCGAGAAGATGTTGCACGAGGCCCAACGGACCTGAGCGCCGAGAGCGGTCAGGGTCTCGATCAGCACCGCCGTCTGGATCGTCATGTGGAGCGAGCCGGTGATGCGCGCGCCCTTCAGGGGCTTGGACGCGCCGAACTCGTCGCGCAGCGCCATCAGGCCCGGCATCTCGGTTTCGGCGATCTCAATCTCCTTGCGGCCGAAATCGGCAAGGGAGAGATCGTGAATCACATAGTCGTCAAAGGTGGACTTGGGCTGCGTGGCCAAGGGACTGCTCCTGGATTTGCGAAAGTTGGGCGGTTATGACGCGCGCCCTAGCGCGGGCGCATCTGAATTTCAAATATAAAGATATCTTTATATGCTTCAACCGGCGCGTTGGTCTCAGGCTGTCCCATAGTCGGCGGCGAGCAGGCGCGGGTCGATGCCGGCGGCCTTGAAGCCCTGGTTCCAGCGGCTCTCGGCCGTGCCTTCGAACAGCAGATCGTCGTCGCCCGGCGCGACGAACCAGCCGTGGCGGGTGAGCTCCTCCTCGAGCTGGCCGCCGCCCCAGCCGGCATAGCCGAGCGCGGCGACCCAGCGGCTCGGCCCCTTCCCCGCCGCGATCGCCTGCAGGACGTCGATGGTCGGGCTCAGCGTCCAGCGGCCGGCAACGTCGATGCTCTCCTGGCCGCCCCAGTCGCGGCTGTGGATGACGAAGCCGCGCGACGGCTCGACCGGGCCGCCGAGATGGATCGGCGCATTGGGCGCGACTCCCGGCTCGATGTCGAGCTGGGCCAGCAATTGGTGGAAGCCGAGGCGGGGGATGATCCGGCCGAGGCCGATTCCGAGCGCGCCGTCCTCGTCATGGGCGCACATCGCGATCACCGACCGTTCGAAGCGCGGATCGCCGATGCCGGGCATGGCGAGCAGGAACTGGCCGGTGACGAAGCGGGGCGTCTCCATGGCGGTCGATATAGGCCCGGCCGAAGGGCCGCGCCACTGGCCGGAAGCGGGCTGGATTTGCTAGGGCGCGCGGGACTCGAAGCACAGGAGAGTGAACATGGCCATCCAGGTCGGCGACCGCATTCCCAGCATGACCCTCGTCAAGGCGACCGCGGACGGTCCGCAGCCGGTCGGAACCGACGAATATTTCGCCGGCCGTAAGGTCGCCCTGTTCTCCGTGCCGGGCGCGTTCACGCCGACCTGCTCGGCGCGCCACCTGCCGAGCTTCGTCGACAAGGCCGGCGAGTTGAAGGCCAAGGGCATCGACGAGATCGCCTGCACCGCGGTCAACGACCCGTTTGTCATGTCGGCCTGGGCGAAGAGCGCAGCTGCCGAGGACAAGGTGACCATGCTGGCGGACGGCAACGGCGACTTCGCCGACGCGCTCGGCCTTTCCGCCGACATGGGCAAATACGGCATGGGCAAGCGCGGCCTGCGCTGGTCGGCGGTGGTCGATGACGGCGTGGTGCGCGCGCTCAACGTCGAGGAGCCGGGCGGGTTCGGCGTATCCGGCGCCGACCATATGCTGGGCCAGCTCTAAGCGACCAACCCCTCCCCTTGCGGGGGAGGGGTTGTTCCTGTCAGCGCGACAGCGGGGCCAGCACCTCCTGGGCAAACAGGTCCATCTGCGCCGCGAAGGCGAGCAGGTTCACGGCGAGGTTGCCGCGCACGAAGCCGTAATCCGCAGTGAGATAGCGCTGCAGCGCGAGATTGCCGTTGGGCAGCATGAACGCCCGCGAGAAAGCGTAGCGCTGGCTGAAGGCGAGCAGGGCCGCGGCTGCGCGCTCGCTGGTGGCGCCCTGCGGTCGCTCCCAGCCGGCCTGAAGGCTGATCGCCCGGCAGACATTGCCGTCGGCGGAGCAGGCCCCGAACACGATCGCCGCGCGCCGGCCGCTCGCGAAGGTGACGAGCAGGCTCGGCCGGGCCGCCGTTCCGCGCCGCTCGTGACGCGCGCCGATCTCGTTCAGCACGCTTTCGACCGTGGCATGGTTGAACGTCGGCAGGACCTGGCGGTTCTCCGGCGCGTCGGGGTTCCAGCGCCCCTGGGCCTGCGCCTCGCCTGCAAGCAGGGCGAGCCCACAGATAATCGCCGTGGCGCCGGCTCGAATCACCTCGGTGCGAGGATGAAGTCGACGCCGACGCGGACAAAGGTCGGGACGTTGGGGTCGCTTCCCGGCGCCCCCGCCATGGCGAGATTCTGGATCGTCGGATCGCCCATCATCATCGCCATGAAATCGATCTCCACGCGCTCGGTGACGCGCGCGATCCGGGCGACCCGCATGCCCAGCGAGGCCGCGTAGGAATCGGCCTCGGCCCGTGCGGTAGCGATGGCATTGTCGCGCGCCTGGCGGCGGACGGCGTTCATGTCCGAGGCGCTGTAGCGAACGTCGCTATAGACGCCCTCGATGCCTTCCAGGGTGCTGGTCAGCGCCTCGATGCGACTGAGGTCGCGAAGGGTGATGGTCGCGACGGCGTGGCCCGAACAGGCCGCAGCGCCGGCAACGTCGCTGGTGTCGACGGTCGCGTTCATGTCGATATCGACGACGTTGTACATCGCCATGTCGCCATAGGAGCTCAGCTCGCCGACTTGGACTTCGCCACGGGCATCGCGCGCGGCGGTCCGAAGCCGGGCGGCGATCCCGTCATATTTGCGGCGAACCTCGGCCTCGTCGCTTCCCTGCAGCGAGATCCGGATGCTCACCTCGGCCGAGTCGGCGCGCACCGTCGCGGTGCCCATGCTGCCCAGCTCGAGCAGCATCTCGCCGGCGGCGAGCGGCACCGTTGCCACCGGCCCCTGCGCCGACGCGGCCGGCGCGACGGCGAGCAACAATGCCAAACCGACCCCGATCGACGTTCTCATGGCAGTTCCCCCTCCCCGGCCCCGCGCACGGAGCATGCGCGAGCATAGATCAGGAACCGCCGCGCGACCAGCGGTGGCGGTGGGAATCAGCGCGGGGCGAGGGCGAAATCGACGGACAGGTCGACACTCGCTTCGACATATTCGTTGTCGGCGCCGGCGGCGGACAGGAACATCTCCATCAGCGAGCGATAGGCCTCCACGCCCATGCCATCCGCCGAAATGCGCTCGCTGACCCGGACGACTCGGATGATCCGCATGCCCATGGCCGCGGCATAGCCCTCCGCCTGGGCCCGCGCCTGGGCGAGCCCCGCGGCGCGCGCCTCCTGACGTGCGGGCGCATTCTCCGACAGCCCGTAATAGGCATCGACCGAGCCGACATCGAGCGCTTCCAGCCGGGTCCGAAGCGGCGCGAGCTGGCTGAGATCGCGAACCGTGATCTGGATCGCTCGGCTCTTGGTCACCACCGGCTCTGCCGAGTCCTCCGCCTGGCCCTCCATATCCTCGGGAATGTCGATCGTCGGAGCCGTTGTTGCGCTACCCGCCATGCCCATCAGCGCCGCCATGCTGTTGGCGCGCACCGAGCCGATGTCCGCGGGCGCGATCCCGGCCGCCGCCGCGGCCTGACGCACGCGCTCGAGCGCGCCTTCGAGAGCCGCGGCGGATTGAGCGTCGGTGGCGCCCCGGCCGGTCGCGTTGACCACGACCTGCGCCCGATCGGCCCGCGCCCGAGCACTTCCCTTCGACGCGACCTCGAGCAACACCTCGTTCGCCGCCAGCGGGTGGGTCGATACCGGCCCGTCGGCCAGAGCCGGGCTTCCCGCCATCAAAGCCGCCAGTGCAATTCCCGCTGCCAATCGCATTGCTTTCCCCCCTTCAAGTCATCGGGCGCCGGCGAACCGGCGCCCCACCAGCGTACCAACCGCAGCGGCGGCCGCGATTCTGCTCCTCGAGCCAGCCGAGCAAAGGCCGGAAATATTCGACCATCGGCTGGGCGGACATCTCGCGGCTTCCGGTGAAGGCTTCCAGGGCCTCCGGCCAGGGCCGCGACGCGCCCATTGCCAGCATCTGGTTGAGCCGCTGGCCGACCTCGCGGTTGCCGTAGAAGGAGCAGCGGTGGAGCGGACCCGTCCAGCCCGCCTGCTCGCATGCCGCCTTGTAGAACTGGAACTGGAGGATGCGGGCGAGGAAGTAGCGGGTGTAGGGCACGCTCGCCGGCACGTGATATTTGCCGCCGGCGTCGAAATTCTGCTCGGTGCGCGCGACCGGCGGGCGGATGCCCTGATATTGGAGCCGCATCTCGTCCCACGCCGCCTGGTAGCGGTCCGGAGTGATCGATCCGTTGAAGATGCCCCAGCGATAGCGGTCGACGAGCAGGCCGAACGGCAGGAACGCGATCTTGTCGAGCGCCTGGCGGAGCAGCAGCTGGCGGTCCTGCTCCGGGGTCGGCAGCTGATTCTGCCTCAAGAGGCCGATCTGGACGAGATATTCCGGGGTCACCGACAAAGCGATGGTGTCGCCGATCGCCTCGTGGAAGCCGTCATTGGCGCTGTCGAGATAGAGGAACGGCTGGTCGTTATAGGCGCGCTGATAATAATTGTGCCCGAGCTCGTGATGGACGGTGACGAAATCGTCGCCGTTGACGCGCGTGCACATCTTGATTCGGAGGTCATCGACATTGTCGACGTTCCAAGCGCTGGCATGGCACTGGACCTCGCGGTCGCGCGGCTGGGTGATCATCGAACGCTCCCAGAAGGACTCGGGAAGCGGCGCGAAGCCCAATGACGAGAAGAAGCTCTCGCCCTGGCGGACGATGCGCTCGGGCGTGTAATTGGCGCGCTGGAGAAGCTGGGTGAGGTCATAGGCCTCGCGCGTGTTGGTGCGCGGAGCGACTACCTCGTAGATGTTGCCCCATTCCTGAGCCCACAGATTGCCGAGCAGGTCGGCGCGGATCGGGCCGGTCTCGGGCTGGACCTGGTCGCCATATTGGCGGTTGAGGCCGGCGCGGGTGAAGCAGTGGAGCGCCTCGTAGAGCGGGCGGACCTCGGTCCACAGCCGCTCGGTGAGCTGCTCGAACTCGGCCGGGGTCATGTCATATTTGGAGCGCCACATCGCGCCGGTGTCGTCGAAGCCCAATTCGCGGGCACCGGCGTTCGAAATCTCGACCAGCCGCTGATATTCGTCGCGCATCGGAGCGCCGACATTGTTGTTCCAGCTCGTCCACATCTCCTGGAGGTGAGCGGGGTTGCGGACCGTGCCCATGCGGGCCTCGATCTCATTGCCGGGCAGGCTCTCGCCGTTCATCGTGCCCCGGCCGCGGCCATATTGCGACTGCAGGTCGGTGGAGAGGCGGTTGAGTTCGGCAGCGGCGCCCTCGGTGGTCGGCGCCGGCAGGACCAGCCCCGACCGAAGGATGTTGAGCTTGCGCCGTGTGTCGTAGCTGAGGCCGGGAACGTTGATGAAGCGTGCCGCCTCGTTGGCGAGACGGACTCCAAGCTCCGTCTGCTGGGTACCGAAATGGGTGGCCAGCGCGTCGGTGTCGGGGGTGATGTAGGTCGCGTTGACCCACGCGGCGCGGGCGCCGATCACCGACAGCTCCGACAGCTGGCGCTCCGCCATCGCGACGAAGGTGTCCGCGTCGGCGGCGGTCAGCGCGGCGGCGGGCGCCTCCTGAGCCGGAGCCGCGGCATGCTGGGCGGCGGACGCGGAGGCGGCATCCTGGGAAGCGGAGGCGGCGGCGCAGCCGGCCAGGCACAAAGAGGCGGCAAGCGCGAGCAGGGAGGCTTGAGCTTTCATTCTACGCATCCTCGACATTCGGGGTTGTCGTTCAGACGATTATGTTTTGGTGATGAACTGCCCTTGCTCCCGGCGGGCGGCGCGGGTCAACCCAGGAAGGCGGCGATCGCGGCGCCGAGCTCCGGCTGGGTGACGCTGCTCATGTGGCCGCCCGGCACTTCCTGGTAGGTCCCGTCGGGAAGCCGCTCGGCCAAGGCCGGCGCGGAGCCATTGTCGCGATCCTCGTCGCCGGCGACGACCAAGGTCGGCATGGTGAGCTTGTCGAGATCGGCTTCGCCGACATTCTCCCAGCTGTCGAGGAGGGGCAGCAACGCCTCCGGATCCCCCTTGGTCGTCTTCAGGAACGCCTCGGCCATCCATTTGGGCGAGCCGCGCTCGTGCTTGCCCAGGTTCAAGAGGACGTCGCGGAACTGGTCGGCGCGGCCGCGCGTGCCGAGCAGGCCTTCGAGACCCATGCCGGCGAGGACGAGGCGACGCGGCCTCGCGCCCTTGGCGACCATGCGCGCCGCGGTGCGGGCGCCGAGCGAATAGCCGACCAGGTCATAATCGATGAGGCCGAGATGCGCGATCAGAGCAAGCGCGTCGGTGGTCAGCACGTCCTTCGGATAGGCGGCGGGATCGTGCGGCTTGGCGCTGTCGCCATGGGCACGAAGGTCCATCATGATCACGCGCAGGCCCTGTGCCGCGATCGCCTCGGCATGGCCGAAGCGGATCCAGTTAGTGAAGGCATTGGAGAACAGGCCGTGGAGGAGGATGACGGCCCGCCCGTCGCGCTCGCCCATTTCGTGCCAGGCGAGGGTCTGCCCGTCTGCGGCGGTGAAATGATGGGTCGTGGTCTGCATTCTTCGTCACCCCGGACCTGATCCGGGTCCACCTTCTTGTTGGCTGCACTTCCGGTGAAGGAAGGTGGGTGCCGGATCAAGTCCGGCATGACGGCTAATCCGGCACCCCGCCGGTCGCCTTCACCCAGCGGTCCACCAGCGGCTGATAATCCTTGGTCGCATATTCGGGCAGGCCTTCGGTGTTGAGCCAGGCGCGGTGGATGCTCTCGGCGCCGAAATGGTGCTTGGGGCGGAAGCGCGACGGATCGTCGAACGAGGCGATCGTGAGATCGATATTCTCGCTGTCCGGAAAGGCGAAGCCCAGCGAGGTGCCGCACGCGCGGCAATAAGGGCGGTGCGCGATCGGCGAGCTTTCATACCAGTCGGGCTCATGCGCCCAGTCGAGGTCCGCTTTCTTCAGATTCTTGAAAGCGATCGAGACGCTTCCGGTGGCGCGCTGGCACATCCGGCAGTGGCACAGATAGGCCTCGTCATTCTCGATCCGCGCCGAGTAGCGGATCCGGCCGCACGCGCAGCCGCCGTCCATCCGGTCGGGCATCGGTTTCCTCCTTGGCAGTTTCGGCAGGCGCGGCGATCGCCTCCAGCTTCGACCGCCAGGCGGCCGGAAGAGCCGCTGGGCGACGGTCGGCGCGGCCCACATAGACGTGGACGAAATGGCCCTCGGCCGCCGCCTCGGCCGCGCCCTTGGCGAAGACGCCGAGCCGGTAGCGAACGCTCGAGCGGCCGAGATGCTCGACGGCGAGGCCGATCTCGACCGGCTCGGGATAGGCGAGCGGCGCCGCGTAACGGCAGCCGGTCTCGACGACGAGGCCGATCGGATCGCCGTTCACGATGTCCAGCAGGCCCGCCTCGATCAGCCAGGCGTTCACCGCGGTGTCGAACCATTGGTAATAGACGGTATTGTTGACGTGGCCGTAAGCATCGTTGTCGGCCCAGCGCGTGCCGATTTCGCGCCACACGCGGTAGGCCTCCCTGCCCTTCGGCTTCTCGCGGCTCAAAGCGCGGCCTCGTAGAGGCGGCGGGCGTCGGCCTGGGTGATCGGGCACGGATTGTTGATGAGCAGACGCTCCTGCTTCATCGCCTCGGAAGCGAGCAGGTCGAGATGCTCGGGGCCGACGCCCACCTCGGCCAGGCGCTGAGGCACGCCCGCCTCCCGCGACAGGCGCGCGAGAGCGTCGACCAAGCCGGCGGCACGGCCCTGCTGGCCGAGGCCCTCGAGCGACGGATCGACGATCGGGCCGAGCTCGGCATAAAGCGGCATCGCCGCGTGCATGTTGTGGCCGAGCACATGGGTCAGCATCAGCGCGTTCGAGGCGCCGTGCGGCACGTGGAAATGGCCGCCGAGCGGATAGGCCAGCGCATGGACTCCGGCGACCGGGGCGTTGGCGAAGGCGACTCCGGCGAGGTGGGCGCCGAGCAGCATCGCGGCGCGCGCATCGAGGTCATCGGGCGCCGTGCAGGCGCGCAGCAGGTTGGCGCCGAGCAGGCGCAGCGCTTCGCGGGCGAGCAGGTCCGACATCGGGTTCTTGAGCCGCGCCGAGGTATAGGCCTCGATCGCGTGAACCATCGCGTCGATCCCGGTCGCGGCGGTGACCCCGCGCGGCATTGAGAGCGTCAGCTTCGCATCGAGGATCGCCCAGTCGGCGAGCAGGCTCGGGCTGTTGACCCCGCGCTTCTCGCTTCCGCCGACGGTGATGACGGTGACCGCGGTCGCCTCGGAGCCGGTTCCGGCGGTGGTCGGCACCTGCACCAGCGGGAGCCGCGCGCCCTTGGCCAGACCGACGCCCCACAACGTGTCGACGTCCTCGCCGGTGGCGATCAGGTAGGAGGCGAGCTTGGCGACGTCCATCGGGCTGCCGCCGCCGAAGCCGACCACCGAGGCGCAGCCCTGCCCCGCCTCGACCGCACCGTTCAGGGTCGCGAGCGAAGGATCCTGCTCGACCGAGTCGAATATGACCGCCTCGATCCCCGCATCGCCGAGCGAAGCGAGGGCCGCATCGGCGAGGCCGAGCTGGCGGACGGTCGAGTCGGTGACGAACAGGCAGCGGCCGGGCGGAAGCAGGCCGCCCAGCTCGGCCGAGCGGCCGGGGCAGGCGATCAGCCGCGGACCATAAGTGAAGGCGAACGGGGCCATGATCCCGGCCTACATCCGCACTGACTCAAATTGAACCCGCGCCGCGCCTCAGATCGAGCGTTCGAGCCGGCTCATCAGGCTTCGGGCGGGGCTTCCGTCCTGCTCCGGCGCGGCGGTGACGAAGTCGAGCCGGCGGACTCGCTCGAACAGCTCCTCGCTCTGGCGAATCAGCATGCGCGCCGCCTCCGGGAATTTGCGCGAGAGAATGTGGTCGCTCTGCGGCGAATCGCCGAGGCGGCGGTCGGGCGTGTGCGCCTGCGCCGGAGTCAGCTCGCCGGCCCTCACCGCGCGCTGGGTCAGCAGCCAGGCGATGACGTGCATCAGCCGGGTCGTCACCTTCAGCGATTCGCAGGCGAAGCCGACCCGGGTGAGCGGATCGAGCTCGATTCGGCCCGGATCGTCATTGACGTCGAAATAGGAGCGGGCCTCGTCGGCCAGCACCATCGCCTCGGTATAAAGCGAGTCGACGAGCTTGGGCGTGAGTTCCGCGCGGCGAGGGTTCTCGGTCATGGATTTGGACGCTGCCATAGGGTCGCCAACGCGCGAAGTCCTGATTCGGCTGAATTAACCAGAGTGCGGCTCAAGCTGGCACAAAGTCGCGGCGCGCGCGACGCCCGATCAGGCGATGATGTCGGGCACCGCCAGGTCCTCGAGCAGCGCGATCTCGTCGCGCAGCCTGAGCTTGCGCTTCTTCAGGCGGGCAAGCTGGAGCTGGTCGGCGGCGACCGACGCGCGCAGCGCCTCGATCGCCTCGTCGAGGTCGCGATGCTCCAGCTTCAGCGCCTCGAGCCGCATCGCGGCGTCCTGCTGCGTTGGTTCGTCCCGGTCGTTCATCGCCCCGCTCCCACGCCTCGCCGAGCGCCCGACGCGGGCGCCAACGGATCATCGCACTTAAACACATATTTGTCGGATCGTGCGAGACAGAAGGCGGGCCCGCGCATTATCATAGCGGGTCCCACTGAGGAAAAAGGAGATGGGAATGCAGAACGCGCATATGGACGCTTTGATCTCAAAGCATGCCAGCCTCGACGCGCGCATCATGGAGGAAAACCTCCGCCCACATCCAGACGAAACCACGCTCGCCCGACTCAAGAAGGAAAAGCTGAGACTCAGGGACGAGATGACCGGCCACTAAGGGCCGTCACGAACCACTGACCGCCTGTCATTCCCGCGATAGCGGGAGCCCAGCCCCGCAGCTGGACCCCCGCTATCGCGGGGGTGACAGGCAAGAACGCGGCGCTCGATCCACCCGAGCCGCCAAACAAAAAGGGCCGGTTGCCCGGCCCTCCCGAATCAATCGTCGCGCGAGACCCGCTCGTTGCGCTCGTGGCGCTCCTGCGCCTCGACCGTCATCGTCGCGATCGGCCGCGCCTCGAGTCGGGCCAGCGAGATCGGCTCGCCGCTGACTTCGCAAAAGCCATATTCGCCGGTCTCGATCCGACGCAGAGCGCTGTCGATCTTGGCGATGAGCTTGCGCTGGCGATCGCGCGTGCGCAGATGGATCCCCCAATCCGTCTCGCTCGATGCCCGATCGTTGAGATCGGCCTCCTGAATGGGGCCGTTCTTGAGCTCGGCCACCGTCTCCGCCGATTCCCGAAGGATGTCGTCCTTCCAGGACAGCAGCTTCGCCCGGAAATAAGCGAGCTGGTCCGGGTTCATGAACTCTTCGTTGGCCGTCGGCCGGTAAGCCGTACTGTACCGCGCAAACGCGTCACTATGAGCAGTCGCCATACCCCTCCACTCCTCGTCGACCGGTCAACGGACCGGCGCTACGAACATGAGGCAGCAGGGGCTGACTATTTTTGGCTTTTGCCCTCCCACCCCAGCGCGCCTATACGCGCGCCGGGGGTGCGCGACAAGTCACTCTAATGTCGATTAAATTCTATTCGTCGCATTATTGTGGGGAAGTTCTTCGCAATATCGGCGCGACTCGGGCGACGGCTCAGGATGGCGAACGCGCCCTAAACCATGTTCGGGCCGGGAGCGCCGTTCACCAGCCAAGTGCAAGCGTCCGGTAGTGGGACGGATTCGCCGCGAGAGGCGCGCCCGAAGCCCGAAAAAGGTTAATCCGCTTGCACTTAAGCAGCCGTTCGCATTCTCAACTCATACGACCACGGACGGGCGACCCAGCCCCGAAGGCGGACGAGAAGAGAGGCACCTATGTCTGTTCGGATGGCCCTGGCGAAACTGGCCGCATGCACCTGCGGCGGCGCGATCATCGGCGGCGGCGCGGTTCACGTGCAGCAGAACCCGCCCGAGCGTCCGGCAGTCGTGCAGCGCACCAAGGTGCCGGGGGTGCAGCGCACCACCCAGCGCCGAGTCGTCCGTCGCACGGTGCGCCGCACCGCCTGCGTCGCGGCGCCGGCCCCGGCCGTGACGACTCGGACCATCGCCCAGACGCCGCCCATGCCGATCCCGGTCCCGCCGCCGCCGCTGCCGCCGATGGTGCCGTCGTCGTCGGGCTTCGCAGCGGTGCCGGTGGTGGTTGCCGCGGACAGCAACGCCGGCGCCTTCGCCAACGGCTTCTTCTCGGCGAGCCTGTTCTCCAGCGCCTTCGCCAACGCCCGCTCGGGCAACAACAACAACGTCATCGTGTCGTCGACCAGCACCGGTGGCTCGACCTCCACGTCGACGGGCGGAAGCTCGACGTCGACGTCCTCCGGCAGCGTGTCCTCGACCTCGTCGTCGAGCGGCAGCGTGTCGACCAGCACTTCGACCAGTTCGTCCAGCTTCGGCGGCAGTTCGACCTCGACCTCGAGCAGTTCGAGCTCGTCGAGCAGCTCCAGCAGCAGCTCGTCCACGTCGAGCGGGGGCTCGACTTCGACCTCGACCGGCGGAGTGCCGGTGCCGGCGCCGCCGATGGTCCTGCTGTTCGGAGCCGGCGCCGCCGCCCTGGTGGCGCGCCGCCGTCTGGCCAAGCGCGAGCCCGAGACGACCGAGGCCTGATCCGTTCCCGTCATGCTGAACTTGGTTCAGCATCCATTTTCGAGCCGCCGTGCGGGCAGAGGAATGGGCCCTGAGACAAGTTCAGGGTGACGAGCGAGCGGTCGGCCGCCTCACGATTCCTGGATCACCTTCTCGATGTCAGGCACCGGCATGTTGGTGAGGTCTTTGGGAATCTCGCCGGCGATCCGCTGCTCGACCTCGGTGTGGTAATGCTTCCTCATCTCGCCCAGCGTCTTGGGCGGGGCGACGACGATCAGCTGCTCGATCTCGTGGTTGAGCGCCTTCCGCTTCAGCAGGTCGGCCGCCTCGGCCGCGAACCGGTCCTCCTCGAGCTGCTTGAAATCGGTCTCGGAATATGCGCTGCGGTTGGCCGCGCCCATCATCGCTCCGCCTTCGCTCGGCGGCCTGCCCGCGGCGGCAAAGGCGCGGCCCGGCCGGTCGGTGCCGTGTTCGCGCGGCTCGCGATCGTCATGATGCTCCTCGCGCTCCACCTGAAGGTTCGGAAACTCGCCGTCGCCCTCGTTGCGGAAGAAAAGCAGCTTGCGGCCGTCGGCGACAAGCACGTGGGCGTTATGGGGGATTTGCATCTGTTCTCCTCCTGGATTTTGGAGGTCGAACGCGGCGAGGCCAGCCAAGGTTGCCGCGCCGTTAGTTCGAAGGCTGCCAGAGTTGCCCTCGCCCTCGTTGCGAGGGCTGCCAGAGTTGCCCTCGCGCTCGTTGCGAGGGCTGCCAGAGTTGCCCTCGATGCGGGGACCGGCCATAGCCTCGGACGATGCGCATCCTGCTGACCAACGACGACGGCGTGAACGCGCCCGGCCTTGCGGTGCTGGAGCGGATCGCCGCTCGCTTGTCCGACGACATCTGGGTGGTCGCGCCGGCCGAGGAGCAATCCGGCGCCGGCCATTCGCTGACCCTGACCGTGCCGGTGCGGCTGAGGAAGCTGGGCGAGCGGCGCTTCTGCGTGACCGGCACTCCGACCGACGCAGTGATGATGGCGATCGCCCAGATCATGAAGGACGATCCGCCCGAGCTCATCCTGTCCGGAGTCAACCGCGGCGCGAACCTGGGCGAGGACGTGACTTATTCGGGCACCGTGTCGGCGGCGATGGAGGGGGCGCTGGCCGGCATTCCGTCGATCGCGCTGAGCCAGGTCCATTCGCGCGAAGGGCTGGGCGACAGCGTGCCGTTCGCCGCCGCCGAGGCCTGGGCGGAGCGGGTGCTGCGACCGATCATCGGCCGGCCGATGGACCACCGCACCCTCGTCAACGTCAACTTCCCCGCACTTCCCGCCGAGCAGGTTCGCGGAGTCCGCGTCGTTCGGCAGGGTTTCCGCGATTATGGCCGGCTGCGAATCGTCGAGCGGCAGGACCCGCGCGGCTACCGCTATTACTGGTTCGGCCTTGCGCCGATGGAGCAGACGCCGGGCCACCAGACCGACCTCGAGGCGATCGCGGACGGCTATGTCGCGGTGTCGCCGCTCCACCTCGACCTGACGCACGAGCCGTCGCTGGCGGCGCTCGAAGGCCTCTACGACTGATGCTCCGCCGCCGGGGCCAGGACCTGCGGCACATGACGCTTCGGCGAAACTCGTTGCTCGGACCCTGGGCCCAGTTCGCCATCCGGGTCGCACTGATGCTGGCGCTGCTGGTGTTCATCGTCGGCTTCCACTGGTTCGAGCGCGACAGCCTGCGCGACAATTATGACGGCCATGTCAGCTTCAGCGACATCATCTATTTCACGATGATCAGCGCGACGACGACCGGCTATGGCGATGTCGTCCCCGTCACCGATCAGGCGCGGCTGTTCGACGCTTTGATCGTCACCCCGATCCGCGTCTTCTTCATCCTCATCCTGGCCGGCACGGCCTACACCTTCGTCATCAAGCGCGTCTGGAGCAAATGGATCATGCAGCGGCTGCAGAGCGGTCTTAAGGACCATATCGTCGTCGTCGG
>JAEZFL010000153.1 GCA_023417515.1 Pseudomonadota bacterium
CGGCTCGACCGGCGAGGTCGGTCGCCTGCTCGTGATGCGACGGATTGTCCTCCTCGTCCTGGCTCTCCACCTCCAGCTTCGGAAACTCGCCGTCGCCTTCGTTGCGGAAGAACAGCATCTTGCGGCCGTCGGCGACGAGGACATGGGCATTATGCGGGATCTGCATGGCGATCTTCTCCTTTGCCTTCCGAACGCGGACCGGGTGGAGAAGGTTGCCGCTTGTGCGCCCCGGAACGACGCTCCATAGCCTCGCCTCGTGCGTATTCTCCTTACCAATGACGACGGCGTTCACGCCCCCGGCCTGGCCATCCTCGAACAGGTCGCCCGCCGCTTTTCCGACGATATCTGGATCGTTGCCCCGGCCGAGGAACAATCGGGCGCAGGCCACAGCCTGACCCTCACCGTTCCCGTCCGCCTGCGCAAACTCGGCGAGCGGCGCTTCTGCGTTACCGGCACGCCGACCGATTCGGTGATGATGGCGATCCAGCAGGTGATTCCGGACCACAAGCCCGACCTCATCCTGTCCGGCATCAATCGCGGCGCGAATCTGGGCGAGGACGTCACCTAATCGGGCACCGTCTCCGCCGCGATGGAAGGCGCGCTCGCCGGCATTCCCTCGATCGCGCTCAGCCAGGCCCATGCTCGCGAAGGCCTGGCCGATGGCGGCCCCTTCTCGGCCGCCACCGCCTGGGCCGAACGGGCGCGGGCGCCGCTGATCGGCCGGCCGATGGACCACCGCACGCTCATCAACATCAACTTCCCGCCCCGCGAACCCGATTCGGTCCGCGGCATCCGCGTCGCCCGCCAGGGCTTCCACGATTATGGCCGCTCGCAGATCGTCGAGCGCACCGATCCGCGCGGCTATCGTTATTACTGGTTCGGCCTCGCCCCGATGGTACAGACGCCGGGTCACCAGACCGACCTTGAGGCGATCGCCGACGGCTATGTCTCGGTCACGCCGCTCCACCTCGATCTGACCCACGAGCCGTCGCTGCCGGTGCTCGAGGCGCTCTACGAATGAAGCGCCGCGGCCGCGATCTCGGCCACCTGCTGCTCCGGCGGCAATCCTCTTTGGGACCCTGGACGCAATTCGCCATCCGCGTCGCCCTGATGATCGGCCTTTTGGCCTTCATCGTCGGTTTCCACTGGTTCGAGCGCGAGAGCCTGCGCGACAATCTCGACGGCCACGTCAGCTTCAGCGACAACATCTATTTCACGATGATCAGCGCGACGACGACCGGCTATGGCGACGTCGTCCCGGTCACCGACCAGGCGCGGCTGTTCGATGCGCTGATCGTCACTCCGATCCGGGTGTTCTTCATCCTGATCCTGGCCGGCACCGCCTACACCTTCGTCATCAAACGCGTTTGGAGCAAATGGCTCATGGAGCGGATTCAGAACGCCCTCAAAGACCATGTCGTTGTGGTCGGCTATGGTGTCAGCGGCAGGGAGGCAGTGAAGGAGCTCATCGTCCGGGGCACCGACCCGCGGCGGATCGTCGTCATCGACTGCGAGGAGGACGCGATTCGCGATGCGGAGGAGCTCGGCTGCGCCGTGCTCGCCGCCGACGCGACTCGCGACAAGACCCTGCAGGCGGTGCGGGTCGAGGAAGCCAAGGCGCTGATCGTGTCCGCCGGCAGCGACGACACGTCGATCCTGGTGACGCTGACCGCGCGTCACATCGCGCCCAGGCTGAAGATCACGGTGAAGGTGCGCAACACGGACAACGAGCTGCTCGCCCGGCAGGCGGGCGCGACCACGGTGGTCAACCCGGTGAGCTTCGCGGGGCTGCTGCTCGCGGGATCGGCCGAGGGGCCGGTGGTCCACGATTATATCGCCGACCTGGCGAGCAAGTCGGGGCGCGTTCAGCTCGTCGAACGGCCTGTGGGCGACGGCGAGATCGGGCGAGCGCTTGCCGACCTGAAGCCTGGCCTGGGGGTGCGCATCGTTCGCGACGGGCAGCCGGTCGGCTTCTGGGAAGAAGGCGCGAAAGAGCTTCGCCCGGGCGACACGATCGTCGAGATCGTCCCGACCTGCTTTCGTGAGGCCGGCGAAGCGCCGGACGTGGTGCCCGCGCGAGCCTGAGTTCGTCGTCATCCCTGGGCGTCATGCTGAACTTGTTTCAGCATCCATTTTCGAGCCGCATCGCGGGTGACGAAATGGACCCTGAAACAAGTTCAGGGTGACGGCCTGAGCCGTTACGCTCCTACCGGAACGCCGGCTCGTTGAACGCCCTCAATTTGCGGCTGTGGAGGCGGCGGCTGTTCTTGCGCATCAGGTCGCAGGCGAGGATCGCGATCTTCACATGCTCCTCGATCGCCCGCTCGTAGAAGCGGTTGGCCTGGCCGGGCAGCTTGATCTCGCCGTGGAGCGGCTTGTCCGAGATGCACAGCAAGGTGCCGTAGGGCACGCGGAAGCGGTAGCCCTGGGCGGCGATGGTCGCGCTTTCCATGTCGATCGCCACGGCGCGGCTCTGGTTGAACAGCAAGGCCGAGGAGGAATAGCGCAGCTCCCAGTTGCGGTCGTCGGTGGTGACGACCGTGCCGGTGCGCAGGCGCTCCTTCAGAGCCTCCTCGTCCTCGCCCGAGATCATCAGCGCCGCCTGCTGGAGCGCCTGCTGAACCTCGGCGATCGGCGGGATCGGCACCGCGGCCGGAAGCGCCGCGTCGAGAATATGGTCGTCGCGAAGATACGCATGGGCGAGCACATAATCGCCGATCTTCTGCGAGCCCCTGAGGCCGCCGCAATGGCCGATCATCATCCACGCCTCGGGGCGGAGCACCGCGAGATGGTCGGTGATCGTCTTCGCGTTGGCCGGACCGACGCCGATATTGACCAGAGTGATGCCGGTGCCGCCCTCGGCGATGAGGTGATAGGCCGGCATCTGGAAGCGCTTGAACGTGCTGTCGGCCACCGCCGCTTCGGCGTTGCCATGATCCGGCGTGACCATCATTCCGCCGGCGCCGGCGAGACCGGTGAAGCGGCTCTCCGGGTCCTGCACCTGCCCGACGCCCCAGCGGATGAAATGATCGACGTAGCGCTGGTAGTTGGTGAACAGGATGAAGCGCTGGAAATGCTCGGGGCTGGTGCCGGTATAATGTCTGAGCCGCGCCAGGCTGAAGTCGGTGCGAAGCGCGTCGAACAAGGCGAGCGGATGGTGGGCGCCGTCGCTTGGCACCCACAGGCCGTCGGCGAGCTCGTCGCCGATATGGGCCAGCTCGGGCGCCGGGAAGCAGCGGACCAGGTCGGCCACCATCACGTCGGCGACGTCGACGCCCTCGCCGAGAACGTAGGCGAACGGGATCTCCTGCCGGCTCTGGCCGGTCTCGACATCGATGTCGTAATTGCTGAGCAGGAAGTCGAGCTGCTCGGCGAGATAGTCGCGGAACAGCACCGGCTGGGTCACGCTGATCGCATAGGTGCCGGGCTCGCCGAGCCGGCCCCAGGCGCGGCCGGTCTTCGACTTGGCCGGGTCGCCGCGATAATGGATGCGCAGCTCAGGGTAGGTGAAGGCGCCGGACGCGCGCCAGTCCTGGTCGGGCCTCGTCCCATGATGGATGAACTTGCGCAGGGCTTCGCGCAGATTGTCGATCGAGCGGTCGTAGCGGTCGGCGAGTTCGTCCAGGAAGGGAGCGGAGCGCGGCTGATTCAAGCAATATCCTTTCTCGTTTCACCGCGATTAGCAGATCGGTCGCGTGCGTCCATGGCGGCGGTCAGCCGAACAGGCGCGGCCAGCGTCGCGGACGGCGCGGCGGCGCGCCGGGCGCGGGCCACACGTCGGCCCGCGGAGGCTCGCCGAACACCGCTTCATAACGGGCCAGGGTCGCGGCGTACTGATCCTGGAAATGCGCCTGCTGAGCCGCGCCCCCTTCGGTCGGGTCATGGTGAAGCGGCTTGCCGAGGATGCGCCCGCATAATTCGTCCCAATAATGGCGCGTATAGGTGAGGTGGAGGTGCCAGGCCTCGTCGACATCGTCGGACGGGGTGACCGGCCGGTCGCCGGTGGCGGCGAGGTAGAGGAAGCGGCGATATTCCTCGATCACCGCATAGGTGTGGCGCTTGCCCCAACCCTGCTTGCGGCCGAGCCGGCGGGCGAAGGTTGCGGCAGCCCCTTCCGGCTCGATCCGCATGGCGGCGAGCGCCTGCCACAGCGGCGTGTCGCGATAGCTTGCTTGTCCCTTCCCGCCCACGCGCTGTCCCCCCGGCGCCCTTCTACCTTCTAAGCCGCTGAAACCAAGCTGGATTCCCGCTTTCGCGGGAATGACAACGGACGCTTTGCAGCTCTGGTAATTTCGTCCGCCCGCGCCTATGTCGCGCGCCTTCATGGCACGCATGCTCCCTTCTCCGCCGAAAGTCGGCATGGTTTCGCTTGGCTGTCCCAAGAACCTGGTCGATTCCGAGCGAATCCTCACCAAGCTCCGCTCGGACGGCTATGCCATGTCCGCGGACTATGCCGGCGCCGACGTGGTTCTCGTCAACACCTGCGGCTTCCTCGATTCCGCCAAGGAAGAGAGCCTGGAAGCGATCGGCGAGGCGATCGCGGAGAACGGCCGGGTCATCGTCACCGGCTGCATGGGCAAGGAAGCGGAGATGATCCGCGCCAGATTCCCCAACGTCCTCGCAGTCACTGGCGCCCATCAATATGAGGAAGTCGTTGGCGCGGTCCACGAGGCGGCCCCGGTGCCGCCGGACGCGTTCCTCAACCTGGTGCCCGACGCCGGGCTGAAGCTCACGCCGCGGCACTACAGCTATCTGAAGATTTCCGAGGGCTGCAACCACCGCTGCGCCTTCTGCATCATTCCGAGCCTTCGCGGCGACCTGGTCAGCCGCCGCCCCGACGCGATCCTTCGCGAGGCCGAGAAGCTGGTCGCGGCCGGCACCAGCGAGCTCCTCGTCATCAGCCAGGATACGTCCGCATACGGCGTCGACCTCAAGCACCAGTCCTGGCCGTGGAAGGGTGGTGAAGCCCGCGCCCACATGACCGATCTCGCCCGCGAGCTCGGGCGTATCGCGCCCTGGGTGCGGCTCCACTATGTCTATCCCTATCCGCACGTCGACCAGGTCATCCCGCTGATGGCCGAGGGGCTGGTCCTCCCTTATCTCGACATCCCGTTCCAGCATGCCAGCCGCAACGTGCTGAAGGCGATGAGGCGGCCGGCCAACGAGGCGAAGGTGCTGGAGCGGATCCGCTCGTGGCGCGCCATCTGCCCCGACATCGCCATCCGCTCGACCTTCATCACCGGCTTCCCCGGCGAGACCGAAGAGGATTTCCAGTACCTTCTGGACTGGCTGGACGAGGCGCAGCTCGACCGCGTCGGCGCCTTCCCGTTCGAGCCGGTCGAGGGCGCGGCGGCCAACGCGCTCCCGGGCGCGGTTCCGGAGGAAGTGAAGCAGGAGCGCTACGCCCGCTTCATGGCCAAGAGCGCCGCCATTTCGGCTGCCAAGCTCGCCGCAAAGGTCAGTCGCGAGATCGACGTGATCATCGACGCGGTCGGTGAAGAAGGCGGCGCCACCGGCCGCTCCAAGGCCGACGCCCCCGAGATCGACGGCGAGGTCCACCTGCGCGACGCCGGCGCGCTCAAGCAGGGCGACATTGTGAGAGTCCTCGTCGAGGATGCCGACGAGCACGACCTGTTCGGGGTCCCCGTCTGAGTATCCGGCAGCGTACTTGTACGCACTTGTACGCCCTGCTTTATTGAACGGATGAGGCCCCGCAGGCAGCAGGCGACCATCACCATCCGGTCGGACCGCGCGAAGGCCCGGCTGGCTTTGCTCACGCGCGGTGGACGAAGCCAGGCCGAGATCATCGAGAATGCTCTGGATCGCGAGCCATTGCCGCAAGGCGCGATGGACGAGGCGCGACTCGAGCGGCGAATGGCTGAGATCGACCGGCTTATCGCGGCTATTCCGAAGGGTTCCGGCGTGACCATGAAGGAATTCGACGCGCTCGAATATGATGAGCACGGCGACCTGCGTGATCGTTGACAAGTCCGCACTGATCGCCTGCGCTTTCGACGACGCCGAAAGCGCTGAACTCAAAAGGGCCATCCTGCATGGCGGCTTCGTGCCGGCGCCTGTCCTTCTCGAGTTTCGCCGCGTCGTGACCAAGTGCGGCTCCTGGCCGGAGAGGTTCCTCACCAATCTCCTCGGCGCGGAACTGAGTGTCCTGCCGTTCGGCGAAGCCGAGGCGGAGATCGCCGACGCAGCGAATTATCAATTCGGCCTCGGCAACGGTCGCGGTGGAACGCTGAATCTGTCCGATTTGATGGTCTATGCGGCCGCCAAGCGGAGGGACTTGCCGCTCCTTTGCACTGGAACGGATTTCTCGAAGACCGACATCGCCATCCATCCGGCCAGCCGCAATTGGTAGGAGGCCAGCCATTCCGATTCAGTCAGGCCGCTCTCTCCGGCTCCAGCTCCGAATGCTGGTGCATCGCGAGCTTCCAGGTCGCTCCATCGCGGACATAGGTTGAGCCGGCAAGGCAGCGATAGGGCTGGCCGTCGCCGCGCCTGGCGCGGGCTTCGTAGCCAATCACCGCGAGATTTTCCGCGGGCTGGCTTACCATGACATCGCTTAGCCGCAGGTCCTGCCAGCGATTGGGATCGGACATGGACTGGGCGACCTGCTCGCGCGGATAGACGCCCTTCATCTGCTTGAAGAGGAGCATCACCTCTTCGGTGAGGTGCGCGCGCGCCTCCTCGACTCCCGTCAGCCAGAAGCCCTTCTCGATCTCGAGCAGTTCGTCCTTGAGGCTCATGACCATGAGAACGTGACGAAGCCGCCGCCGTTCCGGTAAGGGCAAGCGAATGACCGACCTCGCTTCCCTCCTCCAGCCCGACCGCGGCCAGGCCGCAATCGCGCTTCACGTCACCGACAAGAAGAGCTTCGACGACTGGCTCAAGGGCCAGCCGGAGCGAGCGCGGCAGGCGGCGAAGGCGCAAGGCTTCAAGGGCGAGGGCTTCCAGCTCGCCATCCTGCCCGGCGAGCGCGACGACTGGTCGGTGCTGCTCGGAGTCGCCAATCGCGACAGCCTGAGCGAGTGGTGCCTCGCCAAGGCGGCCGAAAGCCTGCCTGAAGGGACCTACAGGCTGGCGGAAGGCGCGCCCGGGCCGGCCGTGCTCGGCTGGCTGCTCGCCCACTATCGCTTCGACCGGTTCAAGAAGGACAAGCAGGCCAGGGGCCCGCGCGTTCTGCTCAGCGGCGAGCCCGCACGGATCGAGGAGGCGGTCCGTCTCGCCGAGGCGACCCACCTGGTGCGCGACCTCGTCAATCTTCCGGCGGGCGACCTCGGTCCCGCCGAGCTGCAGGAGGCGGCGCAGGAGGTCGCGGAAGCGGCTGGCGTGAAGCTCAAGGTCACCAGCGGCAGGGACCTCGCCGAGCACTATCCGATGATCCACGCGGTCGGCGCCGCCGCCACCGAGCAGCGCGCGCCGCGGCTGATCGAGCTCGAATGGGGCGACCAGCGTCATCCCCGAATCGCCATCGTCGGCAAGGGCGTGTGCTTCGACACGGGCGGGCTCGACATCAAGCCGTCCGCCGGAATGCGCCTGATGAAGAAGGACATGGGCGGCGCGGCCCACGCCCTGGCGCTTGCCCAGCTGATCGTCGCCGCCAACCTGCCGGTGCGCCTCCACCTGCTCGTTCCGGCGGTCGAGAATGCGGTGTCGGCTGCGGCGACTCGCCCTGGCGATATCCTGCGCAGCCGCCAGGGCCTCAGCGTCGAGATCGGCAACACCGATGCCGAAGGCCGCCTGATCCTCGCTGACGCCCTCGCCCGCGCCTGCGAGGATAAGCCCGAGCTGGTCATCGACTTCGCGACCCTGACCGGCGCGGCGCGGGTGGCGCTCGGCCCGGACCTCCCTGCCCTGTTCGCCAATGACGACAAGCTCGCCGCCGACCTCATCGCCGGCGGCGAGGCGGTGACCGACCCCTTGTGGCGGATGCCGCTGTGGAAAGCCTATGAGGAGCTATTCTCATCCGACGTCGCCGACCTGTCCAATGCCGGCGAGACGCCGTTCGCCGGATCGGTCACCGCGGCCCTGTTCCTTCAGAAGTTCGTCGGCGAGGGAATCGCCTGGGCCCATTTCGACACCTTCGCCTGGCGGCCGTCCGCCAAGCCGGGTCGGCCTAAAGGAGGCGAGGCGCTCGGACTGCGTGCTGCGTGGGAAATGCTGAAGGGGCGATACGGCGCCGTAACGAACTGAATTGCTTCGCGATGGAAACGAAACGGACGTTCTTTGGTTTTCTAGGATCAAAGGTGACGCGACGCCGTTTCGGAGTCAGTTCAAGTGCCCAATCAATCCCTCACCAACTGGATGAGCACGCTCATCAACTACGTGCGGTCGGGCCAGCCCGACCTCACCAACCGCCAGATGGCGCTCATGCTGCTGGTCTATGAGACGCCGGGACCGCACACGGTCCGCGGCCTCGCCAACATCCTCGGCGTGTCCAAGCCGGTTATCACGCGCGCCTTGAACACGCTGGGGTCGCTCGGCTATCTGCGCCGCGTTCGCGACGAGACCGATCGGCGCAACGTATTCGTCGCGAAAACCAGCACCGGACAGGAATTCCTTGAGCGCTTCCAACGCAACCTCGAGCAGGACCACAGCACCGCCGCCCGCAGCCGACCGGCCAAGGAACGAGGGCTCATCCTCCAGCACTGACGCTGGGACCAGGGTCGAGAAGCTCCATTTCGGCCTGAAGGGACCGTCGCTCCCGCTCGACCCGCGCGTCCACGGCTATCGCCGCGACATCGCGGACATCGCGCTCGCCGGAAAGGTGATCTCGTCCCATTATGCGCGGCCCCTGCCCCGCGCCTGCGGGTCGCGCGCTACCATGGTGTGGCCCGGGCCGAGCGCCGAGGGGGACGCCGTGTCCGAGCTGCTCCCCGGCGAGGGATTCCACGTCCTCGAATATTCCGAGCATTGGGCCTGGGGCTATTGCGCGGCCGACCACCGCGTCGGCTATGTCGAGGCGATCGAGCTGGTCGAGCCCGCCGAGCCGACCCATGTCGTGTGCGAAGCCAAGGTGCCGGTGTTCGCCGACAGTAATATCGAGGCCACCCGCCTCGCCTGCATGCCGATGGGCGCCCGCCTCACCGGCCACGAGGAGGGCGCCTGCCTGATGAGCGAAATGGGCTGCGTGCCGCTGAGTCATCTGCGCCGGGTCGACGAGGCCGAATGCGATCCGGCCGGAGTCGCGATGAAGCTCCTTCACGCGCCCTACCTTGCTGGCGGCCGCAGCCATGCCGGGGTCGACGCGTCGGGCCTCATCCAGCTCGCGCTCACGCCGTGCGGCGTGCGCGCCCCGCGCGACCTCGACATGCAGCGCGACATCGGCGCGGCGGTGACCGGCCAGCTGACCCGCGGCGACATCGTCATCGCGGGCGACGAGGGCGGCGTGATGATCGACGACCTCATGCTGATCCATGCCTCGCGCTCGACCGGCAAGGTGACCGTTGAGCCGGTCGCGGTGGTCGAGGCGCGGCACGAGGGCGCAAGCGTCAGAAGGCGAGTAGAAGGCTAAAGCCTCCCCTCCCGCTTGCGGGAGGGGCCGGGGGAGGGGCGGTACCGTCAGCCCCGTACAGGCCTCGACATGCCCTCCCCTCAATCCCCTCCCGCAAGCGGGAGGGGAAGCCCCTACATCTCCCCCCGCTGGCGCCTGATCGCGTACCAGCGCTGGACGTTGGCGTTATGCTGCTCGAGCGTCTCGGCGAAGATGTGGCCGCCGGTGCCGTCGGCGACGAAATAGAGATAGCGGTGCGGCTCGGGGTTGAGCACGGCGGCGATCGACTCGCGGCCGGGATTGGCGATTGGACCTATGGGCAGGCCGGCGCGCGCATAGGTGTTGTAGCCGTTGTCGGCCTGGAGTTCCGAGCGCAGGATGCGGCGCCCGAGCGGCCGCCCGCGAGTCACCGGATAGATCACGGTCGGGTCGGCATCGAGCTTCATGCCCTGGCGGAGCCGGTTGGAATAGACTCCGGCGACTGCGCGGCGCTCGCTCGGCTTGCCGGTTTCCTTCTCGACGATCGAGGCGAGGATGATCGCCTCGCGCGGCGTCGTGGCGACGCTGTGGGGGCTGCGCTGCTGCCATAGCTGCGCGAGCGTCCGCCGCATCGCTTCCTGCATTCGCGCGACCACCGCGGCGCGGCTCTCGCCGCGCTGGTAGGAATAGGTGTCGGGAAGGATCGAGCCTTCCTCGGGCACCGGCACGTCGCCGGTGAGCACGTCGGCGGCCATCAGCCGGTCGTGGACCATGATCGAGGGCATGCCTTCGGGCACGACGATGAAGCGCTGGAGCGTTCGGCCGCTCTGGAGCAGCGCCATGATCGCCGCCTCGCTGGCGCCTGCCGGAATTTCATATTCGCCCGCCTGGATCGGCGTTGAGCCGCCCAGCAGCCGGGCGCGCAGCCGGAACATGCGCGCCGAGCCGATCACCCCGGCTTGCTCCAGCGCATTGGCTGCGCCGGCGACGCTGGAACCCTGCGCGACGATCACCGGCGTCGCGGCCCGCGCCGGGCCGCCGGCGCTCCACCCGCCGATGACGACGCCGCCGGCGACCAGCACGGCGATGACCGCGGCCAGGATCGCGAAGGCGAGGACACGCCGGCCCGTGCGCCGCGGCCGCAGCGGAGA
>JAEZFL010000087.1 GCA_023417515.1 Pseudomonadota bacterium
CGCTTGAGCTCATCCTCCAGGCTGGCGAGAACCTTCTCGTCATCAGCGGAGACGGTCTTGGGCGGAATGCGTGCCATGGTCGCCACGGTGGCCTCGATCTCCTTGATCGAGATCGTCTTCTTACGGCGCGATTCGGGTAGCAGCATCTGCGACGCGCCGGTCTCGTCGATCACATCGATCGCCTTGTCCGGCAGCTTGCGGTCGTTGATGTAGCGCGACGACAGCTCCACCGCGGCCTTGATGGCCTCGTTGGTGTACTTCACCTTGTGGAATTTCTCGAAATAGGGCTTCAGCCCCTTCATGATCGAGATCGCGTCCTCGACCGAAGGCTCGTTCACGTCGATCTTCTGGAAGCGGCGGACAAGAGCCCTGTCCTTCTCGAAGAACTGGCGGAACTCCTTGTAGGTGGTCGAGCCGATGCAGCGGATCGCACCCGACGACAGGGCCGGCTTGAGAAGGTTGGAGGCGTCCATCGCCCCGCCCGACGTCGCGCCGGCGCCGATCACCGTGTGGATCTCGTCGATGAAGAGGACCGCCCCGGGGTAATCTTCAAGCTCCTTCACGACCTGCTTCAGCCGCTCCTCGAAGGCGGTGCGCAGGCCGGCGAGGATCTTGATCGTGTCCTCGACGGTCGGCTCGTTGATGTCGATCTTCTGGAACCGCCGCAGCAGCGCCCGGTCCTTCTCGAAATGGTTGCGGAACTCCTTGTAGGTGGTCGACCCGATGCAGCGGATCGTGCCGCCGGAGAGCGCCGGCTTGAGAAGGTTCGACGCGTCCATCGCACCGCCGCTGGTCGCCCCGGCGCCGATCACCGTGTGGATCTCGTCGATGAACAGGATGGCGTGGGGGAGCTTCTCGAGCTCGTTGACGACGGCCTTCAGCCGCTCCTCGAAATCGCCGCGATAGCGGGTGCCCGCGAGCAAGGCGCCCATGTCGAGCGAGTAGATCACGGCCGGCTTGAGGACGTCCGGAACGTCGCCCTCGATGATCTTGCGCGCGAGGCCCTCGGCGATGGCGGTCTTACCGACGCCGGGATCGCCCACATAGAGCGGGTTGTTCTTCGAGCGCCGGCACAGGATCTGGACGGTGCGGTCGACTTCAGGCCCGCGGCCGATCAGCGGATCGACGCGGCCGGACTGGGCCTTCTCGTTCAAATTGACCGTGAACTGCTTGAGCGCGGATTCGCTTTTCTTCGATTTCTCTTCCTGCTTGGGCTCGTCGGCGCCCTTCACCTCGGCCGGCTGGGAGGCGATCGCCTCGCCCTTGCCGACTCCGTGGGAGATGTAGGTGACCGCATCGAGGCGGCTCATGTCCTGCTGCTGCAGGAAATAGACGGCATAGCTCTCGCGCTCGGAAAAGAGCGCGACCAGGACGTTGGCGCCGGTCACCTCGTCGCGGCCCGAGGACTGGACGTGGAGGATGGCGCGCTGGACGACTCGCTGGAAGCCGCTGGTCGGGGTCGGATCGGTCTCGCCCTCGACCTTCAGAGCCTCGAGCTCGTTATCGAGATAGTGGCGGACCGCGTCCTTCAATTCGTCATTGTTGACGCCGCAGGCCTGCATGACCCGGCTCGCATGGGCATCGTCGATCAGCGCGAGCAGAAGATGCTCGAGAGTCGCATATTCGTGGCGCCGGCTGCTGGCCGCAGCGAGCGCATTGTGCAGCGTCTGCTCGAGTTCGCGGGCGAAAGAAGGCATTCAAATCACTCCTACCGGCCCGGGAGGAGGATCTCTCGCGGGCCTCTTGGCCTCAATGTCTGCCTTCCAACGCCCCGCATCAAGGCCGGGACCCAAGAAAGCTGGGGACGGCGCCACCCCCTTCGTCACCCCGGACTTGATCCGGGGTCCATCTACTTCTTCCCGCAAACGGGCGGAGAAGGTGGATGCCGGATCAAGTCCGGCATGACGGAAGAGCTGAAGCGACTCCGCCTTATTTCTTGAATAGACTCTCAGCGGTTGCGCGGAAGTTAACCGCGTTCTGAAGTTTTGCCTTAACCCGCTCGATCTCGCCTTCGAGGACGGCGATGCGGGCTTCGAGCTCCTCCACCGACAGCGGATCGAGGTCCTGCCGCGTCAGCTGGGTCAGCGGATCATCCGGCTTGTTCGGGAAAAGCTCGTCGAGGTCCATGCGCACAGCGTTGACCGGTCCACGTTCCAAGTCAATAAGTTGCGACGTCGTTCGGCGAGCGGGGGCGGGATGCCGGGTCTTCCAGGTGAAATGAATGCGATCGACCCTGCCGAGCCCGGCGGGCCGGAGGTGCTCATATTGGTGCGCCGACCGGTGCCGAAGCCCGCGCCGGGGGACGTGCTGATCAAGGTCGAGACGGCGGGCGTCAACCGGCCGGACGTGCTTCAGCGCCGCGGCCTTTATCCGCCGCCGCCGGGAGCGCCGTCGATCCCCGGCCTCGAGGTCGCCGGAACGATCGCGGCGCTCGGCGACGGGGTGACGACGTTCGAGCCCGGCCAGCGCGTCTGCGCTCTGCTCGCCGGCGGCGGCTATGCCGAATATGCCGTCGCGCCCGCCGGCCAGTGCCTTCCGGTGCCCGACGCACTCACCATGGTCGAGGCCGCGGCGATGCCGGAAACCCTGTTCACCGTGTGGACCAACCTGTTCGAGCGCGCCTACGCCCGCGACGGGGAAACGGTGCTGGTCCATGGCGGCACCAGCGGCATCGGCACGATGGCGATCGCTTTGTGCCGGGCATTCGGCCTTCGCATCCTCGTCACCTGCGGCAGCGACTCCAAATGCGAGCGGGCGCTCGGCCTGGGCGCCGATGCCGCGATCAACTATCGCGACCGCGATTTCGTCGAGGCGGTGGCGGCGCTGACCGACGGCCGCGGCGTCGACATCCTGCTCGACATGGTCGGCGGCGACTATCTGCCGCGCAACCTGCGCTGCTTGGCCGAGGAAGGGCGCCACGTGTCGATCGCCGTCCAGCGCGGCGCCACCGCCGAGCTCGAGATCGGCCGGGTGATGATGCGGCGGCTGGTGCTGACCGGATCGACGCTTCGCGCCCGATCGGTCGCGTTCAAGTCGCTGCTCGCCGACGAGATCGCGCGGGAGGTGTGGCCGCTGGTGGCGCAGGGCGAAATACGCCCGGTCGTCCACGCGACCTTCCCGCTCGCCGAGGCGGCCGAGGCGCATCGGCTGATGGAGGCGGGCGACCATGTCGGAAAGATCGTGCTGGTCGTGAACGCGCGCGCCTGACGCCGCGCATAAGCGGTCCTGATCGTCTCATAAGGAAAGCGCGTTCGCCAGCGGCAGGGATCGCGGCTAGCGCCCGGAGCGACGCGCATGGAGGCAAAGATGCAGAGACTGGTGCTTCACGAGGATCCGCTGTCGGGCAATTGCTTCAAGATCCGGCTGACCGCGGCGTTGCTCGGGCTGCCGATCGAGCGGCGCTGCTACGACATCCTCAAGGGCGAGACTCGGACGCCCGAATTCCTGTCCGGCGTCAACGCCAATGGCCGCATCCCAGTGCTCCAGGTCGGCGACCGCTTCCTTCCCGAGAGCAACGCCGCCTGCTTCTACCTCGCCGACGGCTCGGCGCTCATCCCGGCCGATCGCTTCGACCGGGCCGACATGCTGCGCTGGATGTTCTTCGAGCAGTACAGTCACGAGCCCAATGTCGCGACCTTGCGCTTCTGGCTGGCCTTTGTCGGCGAGGACAAGCTGACCGAGACGCAGCGCGGCCAGATCCCCGCCCGGCGCGCCGCCGGCGAGGCGGCGCTGGCTCTGATAGACG
>JAEZFL010000097.1 GCA_023417515.1 Pseudomonadota bacterium
TCACCGTCGAGTTCCTCGCGGCGCTGCGCGCCAACGAGACCTTCAAGTTCAAGCAGCAGCTGCGCTCCGCCGACCTGCTGATGATCGACGACGTCCAGTTCATCGCGGGCAAGGAATCGACCCAGGAGGAATTCTTCCACACCATGAACGAGATCATCTCGGCCGGGCGCCGGCTGGTGATCTCGTCGGACCGCGCTCCGCAGGACCTGGACGGCATCGAGCCGCGCATCCTGTCGCGCCTGTCCTGGGGCCTGGTCGCCGACATCAACGCTGCCGACCTCGAGCTGCGGCTGTCGATCATTCACAAGAAGCTGGAAGCGCTTCCGGACGTGAAGGTGCCGGACGACGTGATCAGCTTCCTCGCGCGGCGCATCAGCTCCAACGTCCGCGAGCTGGAGGGCGCGCTCAATCGCATCGCCGCTTACTCGGTGATGCAGAACCGGCCGATCAACATCGACTTCGTCGCCGAGGTGCTCGCCAACATCCTTCGCGCCAACCAGCGCCGCGTCTCGATCGACGAGATCCAGACCAAGGTCTCCGAGCATTACCGGATCCGCAAGGCGGAGATGACCAGCGCCCGCCGCGCCCGCGAGGTCGCGCGCCCGCGCCAGGTCGCCATGTACCTGTCCAAGCAGCTCACCCCGCGCTCGCTGCCCGAGATCGGCCGCCGATTCGGGGGGCGCGACCACACAACGGTGATCCACGCCGTGCGCCAGATCGAGAAGCTGCGCGCCCAGGACAGCGAGCTCGACAACGACATCCGCCTACTGACGAGGCAGTTGGAAGGCTGAACGAAAAAAAAGGGAGAGCAAACGAGCCGCTCTCCCTCCTTCAGATATCCCGACGGTCCATCGTCCGACACTGATCCAGACATGCGATCAGCCGTTCGAACATCGTCACCGGTCTGCTCAGCTCAGGCTTACCATAGGCCCTGCGAAGTGCATCTCCGATCCCCGCACTGGCATTGGGCGCCACTGCGATGATGTAACGCCGGGGAGTCGCCATCACCATGACCGTCTCCTCAGCTGATTTGCGCTACCAACGCTCGATGCGTTTTCGGGTTGCGCGCAATTCCTCGTGAAATCAGCGGCCTAGCTACCGTATTATCCGCAGGACGAAACGAGAAAAGGCGCCGCCCGCTCGGGGCGTCGCCTCTCTTCCATGCCGCTGTCCGGTCGGGCCGAAGCCCGGCGGATGCCGTTCAGTAGCGCGGTGCGCGCGGACCGTCGGGGACGGTGATCCGCACCCGCTCGCCATTGTTGCCAGGGAATCCGGTGAACATGGCTTCGATCAGGTTGGGCACCAGGACCGGCAGGTCGTCGGTGCGCGACTGCGCCTGGGCCAGGCCCTCGAACACCGCCTGCCCGTCGGAAGCGCGGCGGATGTCCAGGTCGAGGAAGCTGGTATAGACCGTGTAGCTGCGCACGTCATAGCCGAACGGGTCGCCCCAGAACGGGTCGTGCCAGCCCCAGAAGAAGGGGCTGCGGCGGCGGCCGAAATAGCCGAAACGCGAGAAACGCGGGCCGTAGAAGCTGGAATAGCCGAAGCCCGGGCTGGTCACGATGCGGTCGCGGCCGTTGTCGACGCCATAATCGAGAGTCACGATCAGCGACGCGCCCTGACCCGGGCCGGCCTCGGTAAAGCCCTGCTGGATGAGGTGCTGGCGCACGAGGCTCGCATAGCGGCCGAATTCGAGGCCGCCGCGATTCGCGGCGTCGGCCGGCTGGATGATGAACGTCTGCCCCTGCGGTACGGGGAGCGCCTGAAAGCGCTGGACTTGCGCCGGAAATCCGGTCGCGCAGCCCGCCAGCCCGAGCAGCGCAACTGGCGCCGCCAGGCTCAAGGCCATCTTCTTGAGCAGCATGGATTTACCCTTCCACGATTCGCCTTTGAGTTTGAACAGCTTACCTCTCACAGGCCGGCTGAACAACGGCTGTACGTGAACCCCATGTTAATGCCGGGCGAAGAGCCCCATCGCCTTGTAAGCAGCCGATAAAGTCGGCGCAGCGACCGCCGCTGCACGCTCGGCACCACGCTCGAGCACCGAGTCGACCGCGTCGGGATTGGCGCGATAGTCCTTGAGCCGCGCCGCGATCGGCCGAAGGGTTTCGACCAGCAGCTCGGCGAGCCTCGGCTTTAACGCTCCGAAGCCCTGGCCGGCATGCTCCTCGACCACCGACTGCGGCGTGCGGTCGCTCAAGGCGGCATAGATGGTGACGAGGTTCCGCGCCTCCGGCCGCCCCTCGAGCGCGTCGAAGCTGTCGGGCAGCGGCTCGGCGTCGGTCTTGGCCTTGCGGATCTTCTGGGCGACCGTGTCGCTGTCGTCGATCAGGTTGATCCGGCTCATGTCGGACGGGTCCGACTTGCTCATCTTGGCGCTTCCGTCGCGAAGGCTCATGATCCGCGCGCCGGTCTCGCCGATATGGGCGTCGGGCAGGGTGAAGACCTCCTGCCCGTAATCGTTGTGGAACTTGGTCGCGATGTCGCGGATCAGCTCGACATGCTGCTTCTGGTCCTCGCCCACGGGCACGTGGGTTGCCTGGTAAAGCAGCACGTCGGCGGCCTGGAGGACGGGGTAGGTGTACAGGCCGACGCTGACGCCCTCGCGGTTCTTGCCCGACTTCTCCTTGAACTGGGTCATCCGGTTGAGCCAGCCGATGCGGGCGACGCAGGACAGGAGCCAGGCCATCTCCGGATGGGCCGGCACTCGGGCATGGTTGAACAGCACCGAGCGGTCCGAGTCGATTCCGCAGGCGAGCAGCGCGCCGGCCATCTCGCGGACATTGGAGCGAAGCTCGTCCGGACCGACATAGACCGTGATCGCGTGGAGGTCGGCGAGGAAGAAGAAGCATTCCGCCTCGTCCTGCATCGCCGCCCAGCGCCGGATCGCGCCGATATAATTGCCCAGGTGAAGATTGCCGGTCGGCTGGATGCCGGACACGATGCGCATGTCAGTTGCCTTCCGAAAGCGGCGCTTCTTCCGGTTTCGCGCGCCGGAACAGCGTCTTGATGTCGTCGCGGTCGATTCCGCCGATGAACCAGGCGATTCCGAAATAGAGAACAGCGCCGGTCCCGACGATGATGGCGAGGCCGATGGCGCGCTCGAGGAAGCCGCCGGTGAAGACGTCGCCGAGCATCCGCTGAAGGAAGAACAGCACCGCGCCCATCGCCGCCGCGGCGATCAGCTGGCGGGCGACTCGCGAGACGAGCCAACGCGGCATCGTGAAGTGGCCGCGCGCGGCGAGGATCGCGAACAGCGCCAGGAAATTGATCCACGCGCCGGCCGAGGTCACCACCGCGAGGCTGTAGATGCCGATCTTCGGGATGAGCAGGAAGTTGGCGACGACGCTGGCGGCAAGGATCGACATGGCGATGTACACCGGAGTCTTCACGTCCTTGCGGGCGTAGAAGCCGGGCGTCAGCACCTTGACGAGCACGTAAGCGGGCAGGCCGAGCACCAGGATCGACAGGATATTGCCGGTGATGACGGCATTCTCGACGGTGTAATTGCCGCCCTGGAACAAGGCCGCGATGATCGGGAAGGCGGTGACGGACAAGGCCAGGGTCGCCGGCAGGGTTAGCAGCATGGCGAGGTCGAAGGCGCGCGCCTGGGTGTCGGCGGCGGCGGCATCCTCGTTGCGCTCGATCGATCGGCTGATCGTCGGCAGGATCGCGGTTCCGAGCGCGGTTCCGATGATCGACAGCGGCAGCTGGTTGAGGCGGTCGGCATAGCCGAGATTGGTCAGCGCGCCCTCGCCGAGGCGGGAAGCGAAGAAGGTGTAGAAGAGCTGGCTGATCTGGTAGACGCCCGCCGCCACCGTGGCGGGAAGGATCAGGATAACCAGCTCCCTGACCGCCGGCGTCATGCGCGGGCGCCCGAAGCGCAGGTGGATTCCGGCCTTGCGGACCGCATACCAGCACAGGCCGAACTGGGCGACTCCGCCGAGCAGCACGGCGATCGCCATCAGCCGCACCGTTGTCGCCTGCTCGGCCGGGCTGTCGCCGCCGGGCGCGAGGAGCAGGGCGACGATCAGCGCGATGTTGAGCAGGGCCGGCGCGAAGGCGGCCACAGCGAAGCGGGTGAGCGAGTTGAGCACGCCAGACAGAAGCGCGACCAGGCTGATGAACAGCAGATAGGGGAAGGTCCAGCGGGTGAGCTCGACCGCGAGCTCGAACTTGCCGGGCGTGTCGCCGTAATCGGACACGATCAGCCACAGGAAGCCCGGCATGGCGATCTCGAAGATCGCGGTGACGACCAGCAAGGTCGGCATGAACACCGCCAGGATCTCGTTCGAGAATTGCTGCGCGTCGAGCGGGCCGCCGGAGGCGAGGCGGCGGCTGAACAGGGGCACGAAGCCGGAGGCGAAGGCGCCTTCGCCGAACAGCCGCCGGAAGATGTTGGGAAGCGTGAAGGCGACGTTGAACGCGTCGTTGGCATGGCTCGCGCCGAGGATCCGGCTGCCGATCATGTCGCGCGCGAAGCCGAGCACTCGGCTGACCATGGTCAGCCCGCCGATCGTCCCGATCGCCTTGACGAGATTCATGCGCGGTCCGCCTTGCTCACCGCATCGTCATTGCGAGGAGCGAAGCGACGAAGCAATCCATCGCCTGGGCTGGATTGCTTCGCTTCGCTCGCAATGACGGGGTTATCTGCTATGCCTGCCCGGTCACTTCGCCGGCCTGGCCGCCGGTGGCCTCGGCCTGGGCCTGGGCCGCGCGCTGCATGTAGAGCGCGCCGAAGTCGATCGGGTCGAGCAGCAGCGGCGGGAAGCCGCCGTTGGTCACCACGTCGGCGATGATCTGGCGCGCGAACGGAAACAGCAGGCGCGGGCCTTCGGACAGCAGGAAGGGCTGCACCTGCTCGATCGGCACGTTGCGCAGCGCGAACAGGCCGGCATAGAGCAATTCGGCACGGAAGGCGGCACCCTGCTCGGCATTGGCGGCGACGTCGATCTTGAGCTGCACCTCGTGAACGTCGTTGCCGACCGCGGCGGCGCCGATATTGACCTGGACGTCCATCTGCGGCTGGCCCTGCCACTGGAACACGGCAGGGGCGCTCGGATTCTCGAACGAGAGGTCCTTCACATATTGAGCGATGATGCCGACCTGCGGCATGTCGCCTGCCTGTGAGCCAGCGTCGAGAGCGCCCTGTTCTTCGGCCATTGATTCAAACCTTCCAGTGACTTGTCTGAGATAAGGGCCGCGGCTCCCCAGCCGTGGCGACGATCGTGCGGGCGACTAGCAGCCCTGGAAAGGCGACGCAACGCCGCGCCTGGGCTTGCGTGCGACATCGTGGTTTGAAACAGGGACCCTTCGGGCCTATGTAGGTGTTTCGCCCGCGAAGGAGTGTTGCGCTTTGACCGTCGAGATCGTGTTGCTCGCCATGGTTGCTTTGTTCGTGGGCCTGCGGCTCTATGCCGTGCTCGGCCAGCGCACAGGTCACGAGCAGCAGCCGGTCTCGCCGCCGCAGACCGCCGCGAAGCCCGAAGCCGCGGTGCCGGCGACCGATCCGCAGCCTGTGACCGAGCCGAGCGGAATCACTCTCGACAAGAGCACGGCGGCCGCCCTGCGCTCGCTGATCGCCGCCGATCCGAGCTTCGACACCGCGCGCTTCCTGGAAGGCGCCCAGGCCGCCTATCGAATGATCCTCGAGGCGTTCTGGAAGGGCGATCGCGAAGCGCTGGTCGAGCTGGTCGGAGAGGATGTCCGGACCGCCTTCGAGGACGCGATCACCGAGCGCGACGCGGCCGGCCATCGCCTCGACAACCGCCTGATCGCGGTCGAGCGGGCGGCGATCGAGAGCGCCAGGGTCGATCACCGGGTCGCCACCGTCGAGGTCCGCTTCGACGCCTATGTCGCGGCGGTCACCCGCGATTCGGAGGGCGAGGTCATCGCCGGCTCGCTGAGCGACGCCGTATCGACCCACGATATCTGGACCTTCCGCCGCGACCTCAAGAGCGACGATCCCAACTGGCTGCTCGTCGAAACCGACGAAGCCGGCGAGTAGTCCTGCCGGCCCCCAGACGGGGACTTTGAGCTTCCGGCTGTCCGCTTAGGTCGCTAACCCGGAGCAATGCTCCGCCACCTCATTCTCGCCGCGTCGGTCGTCAGCCTGTCCGCCTGCGCCGCGCGGGTCGTTCCGCCGCCCCGTCAGCCGGCACCGCAGCCGGCCCAGCCCGCGCCGACCGTGCCGCATGCGGTTACGCCGCCGACCCTCCAGCGCGCGCCGCTGCCCTCGGTGCCCCGGGTCGAGGGGCGTAGTCCGGAGAGGGCGGTCGAGGCCGGCCTGAGGCCGGGGCCGACGGTCGCCACCCTCGACCTGCCGCCCGCCGTCGCGGCACGGGGCCTCGCCACGTTCCGTATCAGCTGCTCCGCCGTGACCCGCCGCGCCGACCGCTCCGGCCTCACCCGCCCCGACGATTGGACCAATGCCTGCGCCGCGGCGCGCAACTGGGCCGACAACGACGCCGTGACCTTCTTCAACACCTGGTTCGAATCGGTCGAGGTCGGCGACGGCAACGCCTTCGCGACCGGCTATTACGAGCCAGAGATCCGCGGCTGCCGCACCCGCCAGCCGGGCTGCGAGGTGCCGATCTACGGCGTTCCCTCCGATCTCCTGACTGCAAATCCGCGCACCGGCGAGCAGGGCCGCGGCCGGGTCATGCCGAATGGCGGCTACGGCCCCTATTTCAGCCGAACCGAGATCGAGGAAGGCGCGCTCGCCGGGCGCGGTCTGGAGATCGCCTGGGCCGCCGACCCGGTCGACCTCTTCTTCCTCCAGATCCAGGGCTCGGGCCGGCTGCGCACCCCGGACGGCGAGGTGATCCGGCTCGGCTACGCCCAGCAGAACGGCCATCGCTACGTCGCGCTCGGCCGGTTGATGCGCGAACGGAACCTGCTTCCGCCAGGCGAGATCAGCCTGCAGAGCATCCAGGCATGGCTTCGCGCCAATCCCGGCGAGGGCCAGCTCCTGATGCGCGAGAATCCGAGCTACGTCTTCTTCCGGGTGCTGACCGGCCCGGGCCCGCTCGGCTCGCTCGGCCTCCCGGTCACGCCGCGCGGTACGGTCGCCGTCGATCCGGTCTATGTCACTTATGGCGCGCCGGTGGTGCTGATGCGGATGAGCGAGCCGCGCGCCGACGGCCTGTGGGTGGCGCAGGACACCGGCGGCGCGATTCGCGGCGCCAACCGCTTCGACACGTTCTGGGGAGCGGGTCCGGAGGCCGAGGCGATCGCCGGGCCGCTGCAGGCCCGCGGGCGCGCGCTCCTGCTGCTGCCGCGCGGCACCCTCGAGCGGCTGAGCAGGCAGAATGCGGCGACTCAGCCCTGACGAGCGGGCGCTGTGGGAGAAGGTCGTCGCCAGCGTGACGCCGCTGCACCGGGCCGCGCCAACGCCGACTGAAGCACCTTCGGCACCGCCACCCGCTCAGCCGGGACGGCGCGCGTCCCCGGCACCCAAGGCGCAAGCGCGGCCGCGCCAGGAAGCGACTCGGCCCGGCCCGGGCGTCACGCTCGATGCCGGCTGGGACAAGCGGCTGGCGCGTGGGCTGGTGCAGCCGGAGGCGACGATCGACCTGCACGGCCACAATCTCGCGACCGCCTACGACCTTCTCGACCTCCGTCTGGACCAGGCGATCGCCGGCGGGGTGCGGCTGTTGCTGCTGGTCACCGGCAAGCCGCCCAGGGACGATCGGCGACCGGTGGAAAGGGGTGCCATCCGCGCCGCGGTCGGCGACTGGCTGGCCGCGTCGCGCCATGCCGGCGACATCGCCGCGGTGCGGGGCGCCCATCCACGCCACGGCGGCGCGGGCGCGCTCTACATCGTGCTCAGGCGGAAGCGGCCTTAGCACGGATCAATCCCAGCGGTTTCTGATTTAGGCCTTCTCGCCGAGTTCGGGCTCGAGCAGGCGGTGAAGGTGGACGACGACATATTTCATCTCGGCGTCGTCGACGGTGCGCTGCGCATTGGCGCGCCAGGCGTCGACTGCTTCGGCATAATTGGGAAAGACGCCGACGAGGTGGATCTGGTTGAGGTCGACGAAGTCGAGCCCCTGCGGATCGCGGACGCGCCCGCCGAAGACGAGATGCAGCTTGCTCATGGATTCGAGAGGTCCTTGCGGAATGGCGTTGCGCGCCGGTTAGGCGAGGTCCCCGCCACTCCGCAAGGTTGAGCGCCTCTATTCCTTGGCCGCCACCGCGTCGACGACGGCGCTGCCGACCTTGTTGACGACCTGGCCGGTGAGCTGGTCCATCTTGTCGCGGCTCGCTTCCGCGGCCTTGCGCGCGGCGTCGCGGGCCTGACCGCTCAGTTTCTCGCCGAGCGGCTGGAGCGCCTCGCGTTCCTTCCGGCTCGCCGGGGCAAGCGCCCCGACAAGGGCGCCGACAAGGAAGCCGCCGGCCAGCGCTGCGGCCGGGTTGCCTGCGATCGACTCGCCGGTCCGGCGCGCCGCGTCGCGGGTCGACTCATAGGCCGCGGCGGTGCGCTCGCGCGTGCTGCGATAGGTGTCGCCGGTCTCGCGGGTGCCGGCGCTGGCGCCGTTCTTGGCCGTGTTGGTGCTGGTTGTAGTCGCCATGGCTTACTCCTGCTTGGCTTTGGTGGCGGCGCGGGGGACCGCCGCATGGGGGATCAGGTCGTCGGGGGGCGCGGAGACGCTGTCGGGAGCCGCGCCATTGCCTTTGCGGCGCGCCGCCGCCGAGTCGGGCGAGTCGTCGTCCTTGCGCAGCCGCTTGCTGACGAGCCGGTAAAGGCCCCTGAGCGGCTTGCGCAGGACGATGAGAGCGACCGCTCCGCCTGCGGCCGCAGCGATCGCCGGACGCTGCCGAGCCGCGCCCACCGCCTGGTCCTTCTTGTCGCGGACCGTGTCGATGGCATTTTCGGCGATGGTGCGCGGGTGCAGCCGGTGCTGGAGGGCGGCGACATGGGTGTCGACTCGCGCCCGCGCCCGGGCGGCGTTGCGCTTGGCCTGGACGATCTCCTCGGGAGCTTCGACCGTCATGGCACTTGCTCCGCCTTGGCGAGCGCGGCCTTCTCCTCCTCGTCGCCGCCCAGGGCCGCGAGGCCCTTGGCACCCGCCCGTGCGAGCAGGCCGCCGGCGACGGCGAGAACGAGGAACACCACCATGCCGGCGCCGAACGGGCCGATCAGGGTGGCGAGGCCGAGCACGAGCGCAAGCACCAGGGCAGTGAGCGAGCACAGTAGCAAGGTGACGCCCACTCCGAGCAGGATCGCCCCGCTCTTGGCCTTGGCCGCCCGGTGCCGGGCGATCTGGCGGACGAGGTCGATCTCGGCGCGGGCATAAGCGCGGCCGTCCTCGACGAGCCGGTTGAACAGCTCGCCGATCGACTCGTCACGCGGCTCGATGTCCGGCGGGGTCGCGGCGACCCGTTTAAGCACCGCCGGTCCCGCTGCCGCTCGAGCCGGTGCCGGAGTCCGTGTCGCCGCCCGAGCCCGGTCCGCGCGCATCCTCGATGCCGGCGCGAACGACTCGGGCGACCGCGAAGCCGACCACTGCCGCGATGCCGATCGCGGCCGCCGGGCTCTTGCGGACGAAGTCGCGGGCGTCGTCGATCAGGTCGTCGATGCTGCGCTCGTTCAATTTGCTGGCCAGCGAATTGACTCCGTCGGCGGCGCGATTGCCATAGCCGGAATATTGACTGCCGAGCTTCTCCTCGACCGAGCCGGCCGCATCCTGGATGATCTCAGCCACGGTCTGGAGGAAATCGGTCGCCTGGCGCTTGCCGTCGTCGGCCATGGTCCGGGCGCGGTCGGTCGCGGTGCTTCGGACCGAACTGACCTGCTCCTTCAATTGGTTGACGATCGTGTCGGCGGTCTTGCTGACCGTGCCGCCCTTCTCGAAGGTGAAAGCCGAGCCGCCGCTGCCGCTGCTGCCGGTCGCGGCGGTCGTGCCCGTCGTATCGCCGCCGGCCGAGTCCGTGGTGCCGCGCCCCGTTCCGGTGCTGGACGCGCTGCCGGCC
>JAEZFL010000159.1 GCA_023417515.1 Pseudomonadota bacterium
CCCCGTGCCAGCGCGCGCTTTCCTCCGGATCGTCGCGGCAGATCACATATTGCTCGAGCTTGTAGAATTGGTGGACGCGCAGAAGCCCGCGCACGTCGCGCCCGGCGCTGCCCGCCTCGCGGCGGAAGCAGGGCGAGTAGCCGGCATAGAGGATCGGCAGCTGGTCGGCCTCGATGATCTCGCCGGAATGGAGGCTGGTCAGCGCGATCTCGCCGGTGCCGGCGAGGTACAGGTCGTCGGCCGGGATATGATAGGCTTCCTCCTCGTGGCCGGGGAAATGGCCGGTCGCCTGGAACGCCTGCGGACGCGCCAAGGCCGGAACGGTCATCAGGGTGAAGCCGTCGGACGCCAGCTTGCGCTGCGCCCACAGCATCAGCACCTGCTCCAATTCGGCGAGCCGGCCCTTGAGGCAATAGGTGCGCGATCCCGCGACCTGGACGATTCGGGCGAGGTCGGCCCAGTCATTCTGCTCGACGAGCGCGACATGGTCCTTGGGCTCGAAGCCGAAGTCGCGGGGGGTGCCGACCTGGCGGACGACCGTGTTGAACGTCTCGTCGGGACCGACCGGAGCGCCTTCCCAGGGGATGTTGGGCACGCGCAGAAGCAGCGCGTCGAGCTCCGCCTGCTGAGCGCCCAGCCGCTCCTCGGTCGCGGCGATGTCGCTCGCGACCTGCTTGGACTCCGCGCCCAGCGCCGGCCGCTCGTCGGGCGAAGCGTCCTTGAACTTGCCGCTGATCTCGTTGCGCTGTCGCCGCAGCTCGTCGACCCGAGTCTTCGCCGCGCGAACCTCGCCGTCGAGCTGGAGCAGGCGGTCGAGGTCGAGCGGGACGTTCTTGTCCGCCGCCGCCTTGCGCACGGCATCGGGATTGTCGCGGATGAAGCTGAGGCTGAGCATGGACGCGTCCTGTCCGCGGCCGCCTCAAAAATCAATCGCGATGGCGGCGGCCGTTGCCGCGCGTGAGGTAGACATCGCTCACCTTCACCACCCGGATGGCGATGGTGATCTCCGCCATGAAGAGGACGAGGCCGAGGCTGAGCGACACCATCGCGAGCACGAACAGCACCGAGACGATGTCGTCATAGCCGCGATCCATCATGCTGTTCACGAACAACAGGGCGACGACGACGCAGATGAGGAAGCCTGAGGCGGTGCACAGGCCGACCGAGCCGTGACAGACCTTCATTCGGCGATCGAGCATTCGAAGCTCGGCGATCTCATGATCGCGAAGCGCGCCATCGGACTCGGCCGCCTGGCGTTCCAGCGCGCGGGCGCGGTCGACGACGCGCGCGAGGCGCACCGCGACCACGTTGAGGATACCGCCGACGCCGACCAGCAGCAGGGCGGGCGCCACCGCATATTGGATGGCGAGCGCGATTCCGGGCGTGAAGTCGGGGATCATTCCGGCCCGCGGCCCGCTTCGCCGTCGAGCACCGCGACATAGACCGAGGCCTGGCCGATGCCCTTCAGGACCAGCGACTGCTCGACGAAATTCTCATGAGTCCGCGCCTGGAAATAGGTCGCTTCCGACACCGCGACGCCGTTCAGTGGCGCGACACCCTGGAGCCGCGCGGCGACGTTCATCGTGTCGCCCCAATAATCGTAGGCGAGCCGGCTGCTGCCGATCACTCCGCCCACGGCCGGGCCGGTATGGATCCCGATCCGCACCGGCAAGGCGATGCCGCTTTCGTCCGAGATCGCCTTGAGCCGGGCGACGAGGTCGCGGGCGAACCGCACCGCCGCCTCGCTGTCGCGCCCGTGCGATGCGGTGCCGCCGGCCACGGCGAGATAGGCGTCGCCGATGGTCTTCACTTTCTCCAGCCCGTGCCGCGCCGCGCAATCGTCGGCGGCCGAGAAGAAATGGTTGAGCACCTTGACGAGATGTCCCGGCGACAGCTTGCGCGCGAGCGCCGACGAGCCGGCGAGATCCACGAAGATCGCGGTGAGATCGGAGAAGGCGTCGGCCACCGCCTCGCCGGCACGGAGCCGGGCTGCCACTTCCTGCGGGAGCACGTTGTAGAGCAGTTCCTCGGTCTTGGCCCGCTCCGCCTCCAGCGCCCGGGTCGCCGCGAACACCTTGCGCGCGCGCCGCTCGATGTCCCAGTTGAAGTAGAGGGCGAAGACGAAGAAGGTGCTGAAATTGGTCAAAGTGTACATGCGGCTGATGTCGGGCACGCCGGGCATCGTCATCAGCCAGGCGGCGAACAGGCCGAGCACCGCCAGCGCCCAGCCGAGGAAATAGCCGAACGTGCCGGCGAAGCCGACGCTGGCGAAGATCACCAGGATCGCCATCTGGATCATCGCCATGGCGTGGGGCGGGATTCCGGTGGTCGGCGCCTGGGCGGCGAGGACCAGGGCCAGCCATTTCATGCCGGCGGCCATGACGATGAAGATCGGCAGGTCGATCCACGGCGTCTCCAGGTAGAGGCGCGTCCGGGTCAGCGCGAAGAAGGCGGCCAGCGCCACCATCAGAGTGCCGGCCGAGAGGGCGTAATCGCGCACGCCGTCGGGCGGGAGATGGTTGGGATTGAGGACGATGTAGGACAGCAGGGTCGCGATCGAGATGGCGATGAGGGCGCGGATGGCGACTCCGCGCTCGATGCGCTCGCCGATCAGGAAGGCGCGCTCGCTCGCGGGATCCGGGAATCGCGGCAACAGGCTCAAGGGCGCGCTCCGGCTGTTGGCCTTCGCGGGAAGGTTAGGCGGCCCGGCCGGCGAGGTCTAGCCGCGGTAATGCTCGGCGGCGGCCTCGGTGAGCCACGCGATCATGCGGCGGTAGGGAAATGGCCCGTGGCTGATCCGCGCCACTCCGAGCCCGGCGAGCATTTCGGTGGACGGCGCGCCCGGATGGGCCATGATGTTGACCGGCAGCGGACTGTCCTCGCAGGCCCGGCCGATCAGGTCCGGATCGCCGAGACCGGGGAGGAACAGCCCGCTCGCTCCGGCCTCCGCATAGGCCTCGGCGCGCTCCATCGCCTCGGCCATCGCCTCGGCATGCCGGTCGGCCTTCGCCTTCAGGAACAGGTCGATGCGGGCGTTGATGTAGAAGTCGCTGCCGACCGCGCTCCGCGCCGCTGCGATTCGATCGGCCTGGAGGGCGATGGCGTGAAGCCCCTCGCCGCCGACCACCTGGTCCTCGAAATTGCAGCCGGCCGCACCCGTGGCGGCGAGACGCAGCATGTTCGCTGCGACCTGGTCGGGATCGACGGCATAAGCGCCTTCGAAATCGATCGTCACCGGAACCGCGACCGCGCCGACGATACGCTCCGCATTGGCCAGCGCCAGCTCGATCGGAAGGCCCTCGGCGTCCGCGAATCCGTGCGCTGCGGCGACCGACCAGCTGCCGGTGGCGACGGCCGCAGCGCCGGCCTCGGCGATCGCCCTGGCGCTTCCCGCGTCCCAGGCGTTGAACAGGACCAAGGGCTCGCCCTTGCGGTGCAATGCAGCGAAACGCGCGCGATGATCGTCCATGTCGTCCTCCCTCGCGCCTGACCTTATCGCGGATGCCGGGCGGCGGCATCCCGGATCATGTCACGAAAGCGGGAGTGAAGACGCCGGCGCGTCACGCGAAGGCGGGAATCCAGCGACCTTTCACCTGATCGAAAGCGAAGGGCGCTGGATCCCCGCCTTCGCGGGGCTCGGAAACCTTATTGTCCGCCGCTCAGCCGGCGCGAGGAGACGACGCGGTTGGCGGTATCGGTGACGACTTCAAGCAGGTTGCCGGCGGTGTCGCGGACCTGGCGGACGGTCTGGCCCTGCGCGTTCACCGTGCGCGACACCTCGGTGAGGCCGGCTCGTACGAGGTCGAGGACCTGACCGTTGCGGAGCAGGTTGTTGGCGACTCCGCCGACCGTGTTGACCGCGTTGTTGGCGACTCCGCCGACAGTGCCGACGGTATTGTCGACGGTGGACAGCAGCTGCGTGATGATCTGCGGATTGTTGTCGAGCGTCTGAAGCGTGCGCTCGATGATCGCTCGGACGTTGTCGAGGCGGACGATCAGGGTCGCCTGGGCGCGGACTCCGGCGATCTCGATGCGGACGTCGTCGACGCTGGCGTTCACGCCCGCCGTCAGATGAAGGAGGTTGGCGAGCCGGGCGTCGAGATTGAGATTGGCCTGAAGATTGCTGACCTGGATGCTGATCTGCTCGACCGAAAGGTTGGGCACGTCGAGGAGGACGTCGGGCGGATCGCCGCCGGCGAGCGCCTGCTGGGCGAGCGGCGAGGGCTGGCCGGGCGCAGTCGCCGGGGCCGGCTGGCGGCGCTGAAGCGGGCGGATCTCGGGCTGGCCGGTCTGAGCAGCGGCGATCGATGGAACGCTAAGGGCGGTCGCGGCGACGAGGCCCGCCGCCAGCGCATGAAGCTTACGCATGGACGTCTCCCTGTTACGGCCGCCCAACGTTATTCCGGCGACTGCGGTTCCTGCGGTATTGTGGGATCGAGCAAAGGCGCAAGTGGATCGGCGATCCTCGTCTCCGCGCGCACCCGGACGCGGACATTGTTCGCCCGGACCTGGCCTTGCGGGATGTCGGGCGCATCGACCTCGACCACATTGCCCTCGCTTTCGCGGCCGTTGACCGAGGCGCGGGCGGTGAGGTCGAGCTCGCCCTTATTCTCGACCACCACGCGGCGCGCGGTGACGTCGATGCCGAGCTGGATGTCCGGCGGGGCAGCGGCGGGCTGGGCCGTCGCGATCTGCAGGAGCAGAGCGGCGATAATCATGCTTCACTCATCCTCCAAACCAACCGTCCTGCTGAACTTGTTTCAGCAGCCATGGTTGCACGAAGCGCCGCCCTCAACGTTCCGGCCCTGAACCTGCCCGGCCATGGACCCTGAAACAAGTTCAGCGTGACGGCGGGTTGACGGCTGCCTCAGTGGACGAAGCGCGCCACCACGTCGCGGTAGGAGCGGCTGACCTTCACCTGGGCTCCGGAGCCCAGCACCAGGAAGCATTCGCCATTGGTGTGCGGCTTCACCTGGCGGACCTGGTCGAGGTTGACGATGGTCGAGCGGTGGACCCGCTGGAAGCGGCGCGGATCGAGGCGTTTCTCGAGGTCCTTCATCGTCTCGCGCAGGATCAAAGTGTTGTCGGCGGTGTAGATGCACATATAGTCGCCGGCGGCGTCGATCTTCTCGATGCTGTCGACATCGACGCGGAAGATCTGGCCGCGGTCCTTGATGTTGATCATCTTCTCGTAGCGGCTGGCCGAATGGGCATCGTCGGCGGCGACCACCTCCTCGACCGCGTCGGGTGCGACTTCGGCGAGCACTCCCTTGAGCTTCTCCGCTTCCTCGACTCCGCGTTTCTCGGTGAGGCGCTGGCGGACCCGATCGAGCGTGTCGGCGAGGCGGTCCTCCTCGACCGGCTTCATCAGATAGTCTGCGGCCTGCGCCTCGAAGGCGCGGATCGCGTGATCCGAATATGCGGTCACGAAGACGACCAGCGGCGGCTCGACCTCGGCGAGGCCCTGAAGGACCGAGAAGCCGTCGAAGCCCGGCATCTGGATGTCGAGGAAGACGAGATCCGGCTTGTGGGTCTTGATCGAGCGGATCGCCTCGCGGCCGTTGGAGCAGGTGTCGACGATCTCGACATCCTCATGCTTCTCCAGGCGCAGCTGCAGGCCCTGAATGGCGAGCGGCTCGTCGTCCACCAGGATGGTGCGGATGGTCATTTCGGCTCCTCAGCTTCGATCTGATAGGGAATTTCGATGAGAACGCGGAACCCCCCCGGCGTGTCCGGCCCCGCGGGCACGCTCTGCGTCTCGAAACGGTGGTTGTCGCCGTAAGCCTGCGCGAGGCGGTCGCGGATATTGGCCAGGCCGACGGCCGTGGATGTGGTGCCCGAAACCGGGCCGTCAACTCCCGGCCCGGTATCCGACACGGTGATCAGCACCCGGTCGATCACGCGCTTGCCCTCGATCGCGATCTCGGCCCCCTCCTCCTGCGGGGTCACGGCATATTTGATGGCATTCTCGACGAGCGGCTGGAGCAGCAGCGAGGGCAGTCGCGCGCGCTCGACCGACGGATCGATCTCGAAGCGCGGCCTGAGGCGGTCCTCGAAGCGCATCTTCTCGATCTCGAGATAGAGTTTCAGCGTCTCCACCTCCTGAGTCATCGTCACCATGCCGCTCGGCTCGTTGACGAGCGTGTAGCGAAGAAACGAGGACAGGCGGGACAGCATCGCATTGGCCCGCTCTGTCTGCCGAAGCAGGACGAGCGTGGAAATGGAATTGAGCGTGTTGAACAGGAAGTGCGGGTTGAGCTGGTAGCGCAGCATGGCGAGCTGTGCGGAGGAGGCCTGATGCTCGAGCCGGTTCAGCTGCCGGCTCTGCTCCTCCAGCAGCAGATAATAATTGATGCCGTAATAAAGCGACGACCAGGCGATCAGCAGGGTGACGGTGAGCAGGATGGCGCCGAGGAAGCGGATGCCGTCCGGCGCCGAGCCCGGCGAGATGAACGTGGAATGGCTCCACGTCTCGATCGCCGAGAAGGCCCCCGCGGCGAGCAGCACGATCAGGACCGTGGCGATCCAGGTGACGAGCGGCCTGGCGCGGATCAGGCGCCGGTAGGCCGCTGCCATCAGCAGGGTGACGGAATAGCCGGTCGCGGTCAGCAAGGCGGTGTGGAGCACGTAGCTCCAGCCCATCGCGTTGGCGATCCCGGACAAGGTCCGAAGCATGAAATAGCCGCCCCAGCCCAGCGACTGGAGGATCCAGAAGGCGCGGTTCTTGTCCTTGAAGAAAGGCTGCCGCTGGAACCCCAGGGAGTCCAGACTTGCGGGCATCGACCCCCTTGTGGAGGGAGTGGCAGACAATGGGCTAGCGCTCACCGCCGGCCTCTCTAGCTGGGCTCACTCCAATGACCAAGATCATTGGCGGGCAGGAAGCACGATGAGCGACCAATCGCCCTGCTCGGTCACATGGTCGGCGACGGCGCGGCGCACGTCCTCGGGCGTGAGGCCGCGATAATCGGCGAGATAGGAGCGGACCGCTGCGAGCTCGTCCGGATCGTGGGCAATGCTCTCGATCGCGCCGAGCCAATAGCCGTTGCTCGAAAGATTGCGCTCGATGCCGCTGATCACCGGATTCTGGGCGCGGGCGAATTCGTCGGCCGCGACCGGGCGGGCGGCGAGATCGGCGATGATCTCGCGGGCGGCGCGGAAGAATGCGGGGACCCGGTCCGGCCGCACCTCCGCCGCCGCGTAGAAGACCCCCCAGTTCGGGAAGGTGTCGGAGCTCGCATGCGTGGCGCTCGGCGAATAGGTCGCGCCCTCGTCCTCGCGCAGCCGGTCGAACAGCCGCACCCGGAACATGTTCGCGGCAAGCGCGAGCGCCCGGCGGGTGCGCAGATTGTCGGGGCCGCCGACGGTCGACCAGCCGATCAGCGCAAAGGCCTGGCTCGGATCGCCATTGTGCGTGAATCGGCGCGGCTCCGGGTCGGGCCGCGGCGGGACCACGAGCGACGGATCGACCGGGGGCGCCGGGGTCGCGCGAGTCGGCAGGGCGGCGACGCTTCGCCGCACCGCATCGACCGCGACATCGAGGGTGACGTCGCCGACGATCACCGCGTGGACCGGTCCTTCCGCGAGCCGCGGCGCGAAGAAGGCCTGCATGTCCGCCAGAGTCGCGGCGGCGAGCGTGTCGCGCTCGACCGCTCCCCAACGGGCGTCGCCGGAATGAATCAGGCTGGGAATCTCGCGGCCCGCCCGCGCCGATGCGGTGGCGAACTGGAGGTCGTAGCTCTGCACCGCATTGGTCTGGAAGCGGCGGAACAGGTCGGCGTCCCAGCGCGGATGGGTGAGCTTGGTGACGAGCAGGCGCAGCTGGTCGGGCAGGTCCTCGGCGCTGGTCGTGCCGGCGAGGACATAAGCATCCTCGTCGACCGCGAAGGACAGGCCGATGCGCCGGCCGGTGGTCAGCCGCTCGAGGCCGTCGAGGTCGAGGTCGGCGAGGCCGGACGGGGCGACGAGGCCGGCTGCCCAGGTCATCACCGGCCGCGACGGATCGATGCCTGCGCGGCCGCTGCCGAAGCGCAGCCGGACATGGACGCGGCCTTCCTCGAAGCGGGTCGGCTTGAATGTCAGCGTCGAGCCGTTGGCGAAGCGGACGATGGTGACGTCGAGATCGTCGATCCGCTCGCGCGACACTTCGCGGCCCGGGGCCGGCAGGGCGGGCAGCGAATCGAAGCCGACCCGGCGCTCGTCCCCGCGGGCGGCAGGCTGGACTCGCTCGGCCTCGGCGAGGGCGGTCGCCAGCGCCTGGTCGCCGCCCTCGATGGGCTCGGGCGAAAGCAGCAGAAGGCGCGGCGCGGCGCCTTCGAACAGGGATCGGGTCGCGGCGGCGACCCGATCCGGACTCATCTGCGGCGCGAATTCCTCGAACAGCGCCTGCGCCGTCCGGGCCGAGGCGATGACGTCACGGTTGTCGACGGCGCCGACCATCCGCGTCGCCCATTGCTGCGAGGTGACGGTCGGCTCGCCCTGCACCGCCGCCTGCGCCGCGGTGCGGATGTTGGTGAGCTCGCGCTCGATCTCGGTCGCGCTCGGCGGCGCGCGCAGGGCGTCGGCGACGATCGCGAACGCCTGGCTCATCGCCTCGCGCCACTGGCCGTTGCGCGCGGTGATGGCGAGCTGGGTGATCTCGGCGGTGCCGCGAGTGCGATTCACCCCGATTCCGGCGCTGATGAAGGCGGATTCCCCGCGGGCGTGGCGTTCGAGCCGGCGGTTGAGGATGGTTGCGGCGAGAGATTGGGCCAATTGGTCGCGCTCGCGCTCCCGGGTCGGCCGCCGATATTCGTAGGGGCGCGACCAGGCGATCGTCGCATTGCTCGGCGCCCCGGCATAGACGAGCGAGAAGGTGCGCGACGGCGGTTCGGCGAGACGGCCGAAATCGGGCTCGGCAGGACCTTCGCCCTGGCCGCGCCAGCCGACGAAGCGCTGCTCGATCAGCGCCACCATCATATCGGGATCGGCGTCGCCGACCATGACCAGGGTGGCGCGCTCCGGCCGGTACCAGCGCCGGTAGAAGGCGCGCAGGCCCGCCGCCGTCGCGCCGCGCAGCGTCTCCTCGGTGCCGATCGTCTCGCGGGTGGCGAAGGTGAGGCCGTGGTGGAACAGGCCGCGCGCCGCCTCTCCGAGCCGCACCGACAGCTCCGGCCGCCTCTCCTTCTCGGCGATGACGATCTGGCGCTCGGCGTCGACCGCGGCGGGATCGAACAGGGCCGAGGACATCATGTCGACGATGACGTGGAGGCTTCGGTCGAGCCCGGAGCGGTCGGCGTTGGGCAGGTCGAGCTGGTAGAAGGTCTGGGTGATGCCGGTGAAGGCGTTGGTGTCGCTGCCGAAGCTCGCGCCCAGCTGCTGCCAGATCTGGCGCGCCTCGCGGTCGGCGAAATTGGCGGTGCCGCGAAAGGCGAGATGCTCGACGAGATGCGCCCAGCCGAGCTCGTCGGGCTGCTCGTGGAGCGAGCCCGCGTCGATGCGCAACCGGATCGACACCTGCCGTTCGGGCCGCGCGTTGCGGCGGACGGCGTAACGCAGGCCGTTCGGCAGGATGCCGAAGCGCCAGGCCGGGTCCGGCGGAATGTCGCTGTCCTGGTAGAGCCAGCCGGGCGCCGCAGGCGCGGGCGCCTGTTGGGCTGCGACACCGGTGGGGGAGAGAATCAGGAGGAGCGCGAGGGCGGCGGTACGCAGCGACATGGGGGCTTTGTGTTGCAGGGGCGGCGGAATGTCGAGCGGTTCAGTTCCTCCCCGAGCTTGCTCGGGGAGGGGGACCGCTCGCGAAGCGAGGGGTGGAGGGGTAGCTTCTCTCCGCCCGCTCCACCTCAAGAGATTACCCCTCCACCATCTGCTGCGCAGATGGTCCCCCTCCCCATCCCGCTTTCGCGGGACAGGAGGAACTTGGGTGCGCTTGACTCTTCCTATCAGCGGCAGGAACATAAAGCGAACAAATGAGTCGAGTCGTTATGTCCGCCCTGTCTGCCACAGCCGAACGCCTGGAGAGCCTGCGCGCCGAAGTGCGCCGGATCGAGGGAATCGGTGCGGGCTCCGCGGGACCCGTCCTGCCGCTCGGCGTGGCGGAAGTCGATGCCCGTCTTGCCGGCGGTGGCTTGGCGGTGCGGGCGCTTCACGAGGTGGCGGCGCGCAGCCCTGACTTTGCCGATGACGCGTCGGCGACCCTGTTCCTCGCCGGTGTCGCAGGCCGCAAGTCGCGGGCGGACGATGGCGGGCAGGTGCTGTGGGCGCTCGTCCGCCGCGACCTGTTCGCTCCCGGCCTCGCCGGCGCCGGCCTCGGCCCCGAGCGGCTGCTCTACGCCGAATGCCGCAACGACGAGGAGGTGCTGGCGGTGATGGAGGAAGGTCTTCGTCACGGCAGCCTCAGCGCGGTGATCGGCGAGGTCGGCCGCTGCGCCATGGCATCGGGTCGCCGCCTGCAGCTCGCCGCCGAGGAAGGCGGAACGCTCGCGCTCATGCTTCGGCGCTGGAAGAAAGCGGACCGCGACCCGCTCGCCGAGCCGTCGCCGGCGGTGACTCGCTGGCGGATCGGCTGCGCGCCGTCGGTGCCGCTGCCCGTCGAGGGGATCGGGCGTGCCTGCCTCGTCGCCGAACTCACCCGCCAGCGCGGCGGCGACCCTCATATATGGATCCTGGAGGCCCCCGATGCCGAGGCTCGCCTCGCTCTATTTTCCAACCCTCGCCACCGACCGCATCAGGCGCAGGAACGGCACGCGGCGTGAGCAATCCTCACTGTCGCCAAAGGCGATGGGAAGGGGGACCATGCGAAGCATGGTGGAGGGGCATGGTGCAGGCCACGGACAGCCCCTCCACCAGCCTGCGGCTGGTCCTTCTCCCCACGAGGCTTCGCCTCGCAGGGAGGAATTGAATCTCTACCGCCTGAATGGCGGCAACCTTTCTCCGCCAGCGCTCGGCCGCGCGCTGGCCGAGAAGCCCGGCGCCCGAATCGCCGACTGCTCCTGCCCAAATACCGGCGGCTGGCGGCCGGGCGCGCGCTGGGCGAAGCATGAGGTCGGGCGGAAAAGCGAGCCGGCGGCGGTGGCGTTTCGCGCCTCTCAATCCTTCCTGGGCGCGGAGCGCGTGGGGAAGGGGACCGTCCGTCGCAGCGTAGCGGAGACGGATGGTGGAGGGGCTGAAGGTCCGCGCCAAGCCCCTCCACCATCCGCTTCGCGGATGGTCCCTCTCCCCATCGCCTTCGGCGACAGGGAGGATGACTTGATCGTCACCGCCCAGCGCACGGGCAACCGAATGCTGGTTGCGGCCGCGTGCGAGCGGGCGCAGGCGCAGGGCCTGGTTCCCGGCATGGCGCTGGCCCAGGCGCGGGCGCTGTTCCCGAACATCGACATCCGCGACGCCGATCCGGAAGGCGACTCGGCTTTGCTCACCCGGCTCGCCCTGTTCGCCGCGCGCCGCTGGACTCCGCGCGCAGCGGTGGCGGGGGCCGACGGGTTGTGGCTCGACCTCAGCGGGGTCGCCCACCTGTTCGGCGGCGAGGAGCGCATGTGCCGGCGGATCGTCGGCTTCTGCGCGCGCATGGGCCTCGCCGCGCGGATCGCCGTCGCCGACACGTTCGGCGCCGCCCACGCCCTCGCCCGCCACCGCCGCGAGCCGGTCACCCTCTGCCCGCCCGGCAGACAGGCCGGCGCGCTGGCGCCGCTGCCGCTCGCTTTGCTTCGGCTGGGCGATGCCCCGCTCGCCACCGCCGCCCGGCTCGGAATCGATCGGATCGAAGCGCTCGTCGCCATGCCGCGCGCGCCCCTCCAGCGGCGCTTCGGAAGCGCCCTGCTCACCCGGCTCGACCAGGCACTGGGCCGCGTCGCCGAGCCGTTCGACCCGGTCGTGCCCGAAGACCCGCCATCGGTGCTGCTGCGCTTCCAGGAGCCGATCGGCAGCGCCGAAGCGATCGCGGAGGCGCTGGCCGCGGCGATGCGGGCGCTCGTCGCCGGCCTCGAGGAAAAAGGTCTCGCCGTCCGCGCGCTGCGCCTCACCTGCACCCGAGTCGACAATCATAACGAGGAAGCCGCGATCGGCACCGCCCGGGCCACCCGCGACGGCGCACACCTGCTGCGCCTGCTCCTCCCCAAGATCGAGACGATCGACCCCGGCTTCGGAATCGAGCGGATGAGCCTCACCGCCGAGCGGGTCGAGCCGCTGGGTGCCCAACCGATCGATGGCGAGCTGACCGGCGAGAAGCCGCAGCCCGACCTCGTGCCGCTGATCGACCGTCTTGCCGGTCGCCTCGGCCCGCGCCGCCTCTACCGGATGAGCGCGCTCGAAAGCGACGTGCCGGAACGCAGCGTCAGCCGGATCGCGCCCCTCGCCCAGCCTGCCGAATGGCCGAGCTGGCCGCGGCCGCTGCGCCTGCTGTCGCCGCCCGAGCCGGTCCACGGCGTCCTCGCCGTGCTGCCCGACCAGCCGCCGCGCCGATTCACCTGGCGCGGCCGCTCCTACCGCGTCACCCGCGCCGACGGCCCCGAGCGAATCCATGGCGAATGGTGGCGCCGCCGAGTCGAGGCGGAGGCCGTGCGCGACTATTTCCAGGTCGAGGACGAGGCCGGCCGCCGATTCTGGCTGTTCCGCAAGGGCGACGGCATCGACCCTCGTACCGGCGATCTCAGCTGGTGGCTGCAGGGGATGATGGGATGAGCGCCTCAGCCCACCTGAGTCACGATGAGGCTGCCGGCCGGCTGCGGGCGCAATATGTCGCGGGCCGGGATGGCGGGGTCGATCCAGGCGCGCATCTGCTCGCCGGCGAGCACCGCCACTTCGCGATTGTGGTAGGGCCTCACGTCCGGCCCCGGATCGAGCGTCAGGATCGTGAAGGCCTCGCCCAGGCCCGGCGTGTCTCGCCACAGGCCGGCAAGGCAGAACCAGTCCTCGCCCCGCCTGGTGAACAGCCACTTGTCCTTGCGCTTCTTCGCGCCGTCCTTCGGCGTGGTGAACTCATAAAAGCCGTCGACCGGGATCAGGCAGCGCCCGGAGCGGAAGTCGCGTCCTTCGGAGCGCATGCAATAGACCGGCCGGTTGCCCTGCCCGGGCCAGCTCCAGCGGCGCTGGACGAGGTCGGCCGCGCCCTCCTCATCGGCTGCGGCGCGGACGATCGGCGCCGTGTCGGTGATCCGGATATCGTCGCGCGGCTCCAGGTTCGGGATTCCTTCGGGGAATCGGATGCGGATGTTGAGCGACGCGAAATCCTCGCGAAGCCGCTCGATGTCGACCTTCAGCCGATAGTCGTTGCACATGGACGGGAGCCTAGCCGGTGAACGCGCTCGCTCCTACTGCCTACAAAACGGGTCCCGCGATCCATACGGGCGACTATGGCGCCGTCATCCGGCGGGACCGGGCTGGCGGAATCGAGCTCACCAACCTTCGTTGGGGGCTGAGGCCGCCGACTCGGCACGGCCGGCCGCTGCTGTACCTGCGAAGCGAGGAGCCGGACCTTGCCGGCGGACGCTGCCTGCTTCCCGCATCCGAATTCTTCGGCACGCATCGGGGCTGGCGCCATCGAGTCAGCCGGGTCGATGGCGACTTCTTCTATTTCGCCGGCATCTGGCGCCCGGCCAGCAATGGCTGGCCTCAGGGCTATGCGATCCTGACGATCCCCGCGGCGCCGGATCTGGCTCTCTACATGACTCGGCAGATGGCGATTCTGCCTCGGGCGCAGCGTTACGCCTGGCTCGATCCCGCCACCCCTGCGGCAGAGGCGCTGAGGCCGCTCCCGCTCGGGACCTTCAGGGTCGAAGCCGCCGGCGAACCGGACCTGTTCGGCTGAGCCATGTACACCGAGCTCCAGGTCACCAGCCATTTCTCCTTCCTTCGCGGGGTGTCGTCCTGCGAGGAGCTTTTCGCCGCTGCGCGCTTGCTGGGCCACAAGGCGTTGGGAATCGCCGACCGCAACAGCGTGGGCGGCCTCGTCAAGGCGCTTCGGGCCAGCGATGCGACCGACGTCAGGCTTGTCGTCGGCTGCCGGCTCGATCTGATGGACGGAACGTCGCTGCTGGCCTGGCCCGAGGATCGTGCCGCATGGTCGCGCCTCACTCGCCTCCTGGCCGCCGGCAAGAGCCGCATCGACCGCAAGAAGGGCGAGAAAGGCCAATGCTTCCTCCATTGGGAGGATATCGCTGCCTGCAGCGAAGGCCTGGTCGCCGCCCTGGTGCCGGATGAGGCCGATCGGACGACCGTGACTGCCTTGACGCAAATGGCCGACATCTTTGGCGAGCGCGCTCACCTGGCACTCACTCATCGCCGCCGACCCGGCGAGATGGCGCGCCTGCACGCTTTGGATGACCTCGCCCGCCGTTGCGGCGTACGCGGCCTCGCCACGGGCGACGTCCTCTACGACTCCCCCGACAAGCGGATGCTGCAGGATGTCGTCACCGCGATCCGCGAACGTTGCACGATCGACGAGCTCGGTTTCCGCCGCGAGCGTTATGCCGATCGCCATCTCAAGAGCGTCGCCGAGATGGAGCGGTTGTTCCGCGATTTTCCGGATGCCGTCCGCGCCACCGCCGACATCGCCGAACGCTGTACCTTTTCGCTCAGGGAATTGAGCTACCAATATCCCGACGAGATCGTGATGTCCGGCCGATCGCCGCAAGATGCGCTGGAACGACTGACTCGGCAGGCGCTGGCCGAGAAATTCCCCGACGGCGTGCCGCAAAATTACGCGGACCTTCTGGAGCATGAGCTGAGGCTCGTCGCCAGCTGGCGCTACGCGCCCTATTTCCTGACCGTCAATTCGATCGTCGGCTTCGCCCGCAGCCAGAAAATCCTCTGCCAGGGCCGTGGCTCGGCCGCCAATTCGATGATCTGCTACGTGCTCGGAATCACCTCGATCGATCCGATCGAGCACAAATTGCTGTTCGAGCGCTTCCTTTCGGACGACCGCGCCGAGCCGCCGGACATCGACGTCGATTTCGAGCATGAGCGGCGCGAGGAAGTGATCCAGTGGATCTATGAGACTTACGGCCATCGGCATGCGGCGCTGACGGCGGTCGTCAGCCGCTACCGAACCCGTGGCGCAGTCCGCGAGGTCGGCAAGGTCCTGGGTCTTCCCGAAGACATGACGGCGGCGCTGTCCAGCCAGATCTGGGGCTGGTCGAACGACGGCGTCGCCGATCGCCATGTCGAGGCGACCGGTCTCGACAGAAACGATCCGCGGCTATCGCTGACGCTCGAGCTCAGCAGGCAATTGATCGGCACTCCGCGCCACTTGAGCCAGCATCCGGGCGGCTTCGTGCTCACCCGCGACCGGCTTGACGATCTCGTGCCGATCGAGCCGGCGGCGATGGAGGACCGCCAGGTGATCGAGTGGGAGAAGGACGATCTCGAGGAGCTGAAGATCATGAAGCTCGACGTGCTCGGCCTCGGCATGCTGGGCTGCATGCGCCGCGCCTTCGACCTTCTCGCCGAGCATAAGGGCCTGCGCCTTACCCTTGCCTCGCCCGAGATGCAGAAGGATGATCCCAAGGTCTACGACATGATCTGCAAGGCTGACACGATCGGCACCTTCCAGATCGAGAGCCGGGCGCAGATGTCGATGCTGCCGCGCCTTCGTCCCCGCACTTTCTACGACATCGTCATCCAGGTCGCGATCGTTCGGCCCGGGCCGATCCAGGGCAACATGGTCCACCCTTATCTCAGGCGGCGCGAAGGGAAGGAGCCGGAGGAATATCCGTCCGAGGAACTCAAGGAGGTGCTTGAGAAGACCAAGGGCGTGCCGCTGTTCCAGGAACAGGCGATGAAGGTCGCCATCGTCGGCGCCGGCTTCAAGGCGGCCGAAGCGGATGCGCTGCGCCGCTCGATGGCGACGTTCAAGTCCACCGGGGGCGTCAGCAAGTTCCGCGACAAGATGGTCAACGGCATGATCGCGCGCGGTTACACGCTCGATTTCGCCGAGCGGACGTTCAAGCAGATCGAGGGATTCGGAAGCTACGGCTTCCCGGAGAGCCACGCGGCGAGCTTCGCCAAGATCGCCTACGCCTCGTCGTGGATGAAGTGCCACCATCCGGACGTGTTCTGCGCGGCTTTGCTCAATGCCCAGCCCATGGGGTTCTACGCACCGGCTCAGATCGTTCGCGACGCGCGCGAGCATGGGGTGGAGGTGCGGCCGGTCTGCATCAATGGGAGCCGGTGGGATTGTGTGTTGGAAAGCAAAATCCTCCCTGTCCGCGAAGCGGATGGGGAGGGGGACCACCCGAAGGGTGGTGGAGGGGCCAACCCCGCGCCGAGCCCCTCCACCACTCGCTGCGCGAGCGGTCCCCCTCCCCATGAGGCTTCGCCTCACAGGGAGGAATTACTCCCCCTTCGCCTCGGAATGCGGATGGTGAAGGGGCTGGCCAACGACCATGCCGCCAGGATTCTCGCTGCGCGGATGGAGCGGCCGTTCGGGTCGGTCGAGGACGTGTGGCGGCGCTCGGGGGTGCCGGTGGCAGCGTTGGAGCGATTGGCGGAGGCGGACGCCTTCGCTTCGCTCGGGCTCGACCGGCGGCAGGCGTTATGGCGGGTGCGCGGGCTCGGCGAGAAGGTGCTGCCGCTGTTCGCCGCCATCGAGGCGCAGGAGGCGGAGCCTGCGGTCGCGCTCGACTCGATGACCGACGGGCGCGAGGTGGTGGAGGATTACCGCTCGGTGCAGCTGTCGCTGCGCGCCCACCCCCTCGCCTTCCTGCGCCCGGAGCTTGAGCGGCGCGGCATCGTTCCCTGCTCAGCTCTCAAGACCATCAAGGACGGCCGTCGCATCCGCCTTTCCGGAATCGTCCTCATTCGCCAGCGGCCGGGCACCACCAACGTCACCTTCCTCACCATCGAGGACGAGACAGGGATCGCCAACATCATCCTGTGGAAGGACCGGTTCGAGGCGCAGCGGCCGATCGTGATGGCCGCGCCGATGATCGGAGTCACCGGCATCGTGCAGCGCGAAGGCGACGTCATCCATGTCATCGGCGAGCGGCTCGATGACCAATCGGGCCTGCTCCACTCGGTCGGGCGGATGCAGTTTCCGCACCGCTTCAGCCCGGCCGACGGGGCCAAAGGCGGCGGCGGCCGCGACCCGCGCGACAGGTCGCGCGGGCCGCCGCTACCGGCGGGCGATCAGGAACCGAGGATCAAGGTGAAGTCGCGCGACTTCCATTAGCTGCCCGTGAAAACCTAAAACGCCTTGGCCTTGCGCATGGTGAGCTCGCCGCGGCGGCACACGTCCTCGACCGTGTCGCCGCGAAGGATCGTGGCGACTCCGATCGTCGCCCTGAGCGGCAAGGTGCCGCCGCCAAGATCGAGCGGATTCTCCTCGATGCAGCGGCCGATCCGCTCGGCGGTCTCGATCGCGCTGTCGGAATCGAGATGGTCGAGCACGACCGCGAATTCGTCGCCGCCGACCCGCGCGGCGAAATCGGTGCCGCGGATGAGGTCGCCGACCAGCTTGGCGACATGGATGAGCGCCGCGTCGCCGGCGACCTGGCCGTGGCGGGCGTTGATCGACTCGAGCCCGTCGACGTCGAGATAGAGAAGCGCGCCCGGCGTGCCGTGGCGGTTGGCCTGGCTGACCACCCGGTCGACGGCGCGCATGAAGGCGCCGCGATTGGGCAGACCGGTGAGCGCGTCCCTTTCGGACAGGCGCTCCATTTCCTCCAGCCGCGTGCGCAACTCGGCCATCGAGGCGCGCAGAAGCGCATTCTCGTCGCTGAGACGCCCGATCTCGGCCTGGACGGACGGAGTCAGCTCCTCGACCGGAATCCCGGAAATGCTGCCTTGTGCGGTCACCTCAGCCCCTCTCCTGCCGAAACGGCTCGCCCCGTCCTACGCGCGACAGGGTTAAGGAGTGGGAAAGGCGGTCGTTGCAGGGCCGGCATCGCGCCGATAAGAAGCGCGCTCGGTTCCACGCACAGCCAGGTAAGCATGTCTGAAGAGACGCCGCGCGTCGGCATCATCATGGGCAGCCGCTCCGATTGGGAGACGATGAGCCATGCCGCCGACATGCTGACGACGCTTGGCGTCGCCCACGAGGTGCGGGTGGTGTCGGCCCATCGAACGCCGCAGCGCCTGTACGATTATGCGACCGCCGCCGCTGGACGCGGGCTCCAGGTGATCATCGCCGGCGCGGGCGGGGCGGCGCATCTGCCGGGCATGGCGGCGTCGATGACGACCTTGCCGGTGCTCGGCGTGCCGGTCGAGAGCCAGGCGCTGTCGGGCTTGGACAGCCTGCTGTCGATCGTCCAGATGCCCGCCGGCGTCCCCGTCGCGACGCTGGCGATCGGCAAGGCGGGCGCGGCCAATGCCGGCCTGCTCGCCGCATCGATCCTCTCGCTCGGCGACTCGGAGCTGGGCGATCGGCTCGCGGCGTGGCGGCAAGAACAGACCGACGCCGTCGCCGAAAGCCCGGAATGATCGTCCGGCCAGGGTCGACCATCGGCATCGTCGGCGGCGGCCAGCTCGGTCGGATGCTGGCGATGGCGGCGGCCCAGCTCGGCTATCGCACGCACATCTACGCGCCCGACGCGGCGCCGCCGGCGGCCGAGGTCTCGGCCGAATTCACTCGCGGCGACTATGACGACGAGGAGGCGCTCGCCCGCTTCGCCGAGAGTGTCGACGTCGCCACCTACGAGTTCGAGAACATCGCCGCCGGACCGCTGAGCGCGATCGCCGAACGGGTGCCGCTGTTCCCGCCGCGCCGGGCGCTGGAGACCGCGCAGGACCGGCTGGCCGAGAAGCAGTTCGCGCGCGAGCTCGGCGGCCGCCCCGCGCCCTTCGCTGCCGTCGGCAGTCGCGAAGACCTGGACCGGGCCATTGCCGACATCGGCCTGCCGGCGATCCTGAAGACGCGGCGCTTCGGCTATGACGGCAAGGGGCAGGTGAAGATCATGTCGTCGGCCGAAGCCGATGACGCCTGGTCCGCGATCCATGGCGCACCGGCGGTGCTGGAAGGCTTCGTGTCCTTCGCGGGCGAATTCTCGATCCTGTTGTGCCGTGGCAGGGATGGTGAGAGCGTTTTCTGGGATGCCACCCGAAACACCCATGTGAAAGGCATTCTGCACCGCAGCGAGGCCCCGGCCGGGGACCAGTTCCGGAATGCGGTTGCAGAGGGATGCGCTCTGGCGCGCGCAATCGCCGAGGCGCTGGATTATGTCGGGGTGCTGGCGATCGAGTTCTTCGCCGATGCCGACGGCGCGGTGTTCAACGAAATGGCGCCGCGAGTCCATAATAGCGGCCACTGGACGACCGAGGGGTCGCTGACCTCACAGTTCGAAAATCATATCCGGGCGATCTGCGGCCTGCCGCTCGGCGCGACCGACCTCGTCGTACCGCGGGTCGAGATGGAGAATCTGATCGGCGACGATGTCGAGCGTTGGCGCGACCTGCTCGCCGACCGCAGCGCCCATCTCCACCTCTACGGCAAGCGCGAGGCCCGGCCGGGTCGCAAGATGGGCCACGTCACCCGGCTGATCGGCTGAGGCTTCCTAAAAAGAAAGAACTCCCCGGCAATGCCGGGGAGCCCCTCCACCGTCCCGAATCCCGTCCGGGACGGTCCCCCTCCCCGAGAAATCTCGGGGAGGATATTCAGCTTAGCGGCCGCCGCGCTGGACGCAGCGGTCGGTGACCGTGCGGCTGCACACCGGAAGCTGACCGGTGGCCGGACGCGGGGTCGCGGCCTGGGCCGGGGCCGCCGGGGTCAGCCGCATCTCCTCGATCGGCATTCCGAGCGATTCGAGTTGCGGGCGGATTCGCGACGCGTCGCCGACGACGACCCACACGAAGTCGTCGGGATCGACGGCCTCGCGGATCGTGCGGTCGAGCTGCTCCGCCGTCATCGCGCGGTAACGGTCCGCCACCGTCTCCCAATAATTGTCGGGGCGACGATAGAGGGCGTTGCTCTGAAGCGCGCCGAGCACGGCCTGGGACGTCTCGAACTGGCCAGGGAGCGTGCCCGTGCTGCCGGCGATCACGCGCTGCAGCTCGTTGGGCTGAACGCCCTGGTCGCCGAAGAACATCCGCAGCTGCTCCTGGATCGCACGGATCGAATCACCCGTGCGGTCGGCCTGGACCGGCGCCTGGATGATGTAGGGCACCTGACGCTCGCGCAGGGCGACCGAGCCGCGGGCACCGTAGGACCAGCCGCGACGCTCGCGCAGCTCCATGTTGATGCGGGCGAGGAAGTCGCCGCCCAGCACCTGGTTGGCCGCGGTCAGAGCGAGCGTGTCGTCGGTTCCGTCGACGTCGAGCAGCTGGCCCGCGACGATGACGCTCTGGGGCGACTGCGGACGATCGACGAGGACGATTCGCGAGCGGGTTTCCGGACCGCGATCCGGAAAATTCTTCACGCCGCGCGGCACCGAGGGCGCCGCCCAGGTGCCGAGCCGGCTCTCGAGCAGCGGGACGAGCTCGGCGAGAGGCAAGTCGCTGACCACGAAGATTCGGGCATTGTCCGGCCGGATCCAGGTCTGGTGGAAGCGGATGAGCTCGTCACGGGTGAGCGTCGAAACGACGTCGGCGCTGCCGGTGCCGGTGCCCGGCTTGCCATAAGGATGCTGGTTGCCGAACAGCACCACCGGAAGAGCGCGTGCGGCGAGACCCGCCGGCTGGGTCAGCTCGGAGGCGATCTGAGCGAGCTGCTGCTGGCGGACCCGGTTCACCTCCGCGGGAGCGAAGGCGGGGTTGCGGATCACGTCGGCAAGCAGATCGAGCGACGGTGCGAGGTTCGGAGTCAGCGCCGACATGCCGACCGTGGTGCGGTCGAGCGAGGTGCCGGTGAAGATGTTCGCTCCGAGCCGCTCCTGCGCCTCGGCCAGCTGAGTCGAGTTGAGGCGGGTGGTGCCTTCCTCCAGCAGGTTGAGCATCAGAGCCTGAGTGCCGAGCCGGTCGGCCGGATCCGCCGCCATTCCGGCGTCGAACTCGACCGCCATCCGGGTCACCGGAACGACGTTGCGGCGGGCATAGACCACCTCGATGCCGTTCGACAGGCGCGCCCGCTCGATGTCGGGGAAGTCGAGCGTCGGCGGCGTGCCGATCGGCGGCAGCGGACGCTGGGTGGTCGGCTGCTGGCTGGCCGCGCCTTGCGGCTGCGCCTGGCTCCAGTGGACCGGGGCCAGAGGCTGCTCGCCGGCCTGCGGCGCGCGATAGTAACGCGGCCGCTGGCTCGGCGTGGTCACGTTGACGCCACCACGGCTGCCGCGCACGCCCGGGGCCTCCTCATAGGCCTCGCGCTCGCCGGGAACGACCTTGAGCGCATAGACCGGGCGGCGAAGCCAGCGCTGCATGGCCGCGCGGACCTGCGCCGGAGTGACGCTGGCGAGCTGCTCGAGCCGGGTCTGAACGAAGTTCGGATCGTCGGCGTAGAGCATGCCCTCGGCAAGAGCGACGGCCTTGCCGCCGAAGCCGCCGACCTGCTCGAGCCCCTGAACGCGGCTCGACAGGATGCGCATCACCGCGCGGCGGACCTCGTCATCGGTCGGGCCGCGAGTGACGTAATCGTTGATGATCTGGTCGAGCTGGCGCGACACCGCGTCGGCATCCTCGCCCGGCTTCACGTCGACCTGGACCTCGAACATGCTGACCCGGTGGAAGTCCTGGACGAAGGCGGCGACGCGCACCGCATTCTGGTCCTCACGGACGAGCTGGTTGTCGAGGCGCGAGCTGTCGAGGCCGCCGAGGATCATCGCGCCGACGGTCAGCGGGATGATGTCCTCATGAAGCAGGCCGGGGACGACCCAGTCGCGGTAGAGGCGGGTGTTGGCAACCCGGTCGTGCATGGTCTGGTCGATCCGGCGCGGAAGCGTCGGGACGCTGGCCTGGGCTGGCTCGTTGACCGGACCGCGCGGGATGTCGCCGAAATAGCGCTCGACCAAAGGCCGCGCCTCGGCGGCGTTGATGTCGCCAGCGAGGACGAGGACGGCATTGTTCGGGCCGTAATTGTCGCGGAACCACTCGCGCACCGTGTCCATCGTCGCGGCGCTGAGATCGGCCATCGAGCCGATCGTCGAGTGACGATAAGGATGGCCCTCGGGGAACAGGGCTTCCAGCTGGGCATATTCGACGAGACCGAACGGCTCGTTGTCGCCCTGGCGCTTCTCGTTCTGGACCACGCCGATCTGGTTGGTCAGATTCTCCTGGGTGACGGCGCCGAGCAGATGGCCCATGCGATCCGCCTCGAGGAACAGAGCGCGCTCCAGCGCCGGCCGGGGCACGGTCTGGAAATAATTGGTGCGGTCGAACCAGGTGGTGCCGTTGAGGTCGGTGGCACCCATGGCGCGGGTATATTCGAAATATTCGCCCGGCGCGTTCTCCGAGCCGTTGAACATGATGTGCTCGAACAGATGGGCGAAGCCGGTACGGCCCTCGGGCTCGTCCTTGGAGCCCACATTGTACCAGATGCTAACCGCGACGACGGGCGCCTTGCGGTCCTCGTGAACGACGACTCGAAGGCCGTTGTCGAGCGTGAAGGTCTCGTAGGGAATGCGGACCTGGCGCACCAGCTCCTGCGGCGTGGCCGCTCCGGCGGCGCCGGGCTGGACGGCAGCGGTCGTGGTGGCGGCGTCCTCAGCATAAGCGGGGGCGGCGAAGGCGACGCCCGCAGCAACTGCGAGCCGTAACAATGTGTGGCGCATCGGCATCCTCGATCGTTCCGATGATTTCAGATGGCGCGACACTAACGTCGTGTCTGACCAAGGCAAGACGGTTACAGGGTTTTTTCCGGGTCGGCGCGAGCGACTCGGTTGGCGCCCTTGTGTTGCACAATAGCAACACTAAATCGGTGCGAGGTTAGAAAGGGGATGTCATGAACATCGAGAAATTCACCGATCGGGCGCGTGGCTTCCTCCAGGCGGCACAGACCGTGGCGACGCGCATGAACCACCAGCGGATCACGCCCGCGCATCTGCTCAAGGCGCTGCTCGAGGACGAGCAGGGCATGGCGGCCGGCCTGATCGCCCGCGCGGGCGGCAACGCAAGCGCCGCCGTTCGGCGGGTCGACGAGGAGCTGGCGCGCCAGCCGGCGGTGACCGGCAGCGGGGCATCGACCCCGGCGGGTCTCGACGCCGAATCGCTGCGCGTGCTCGACCAGGCCGAGCAGATCGCCCAGAAGGCCGGCGATTCCTACGTTACCGTCGAGCGGATGCTGCTCGCGCTCACGCTTGCGACCACCACCGTCGCCGGGAAGGCGCTGGCCGAGGCCGGGGTGAGGGCCGAGGCGCTCAACGATGCGATCAACGAGCTTCGCGGCGGCCGCACCGCCGACACCCAATCGGCCGAGGACCGCTACGACGCCCTCAAGAAGTTTGCCCGCGACCTCACCGAGGCGGCGCGCGAGGGCAAGTTGGATCCGGTCATCGGCCGCGACGAGGAGATCCGCCGAACCGTCCAGATCCTCGCCCGCCGCACCAAGAACAATCCGGTGCTGATCGGCGAGCCCGGCGTCGGCAAGACCGCGATCGCGGAGGGGCTGGCGCTGCGCATCGCCAATGGCGACGTGCCCGATTCCCTGAAGGACCGGCGGCTGATGGCCCTCGACATGGGCAGCCTGATCGCCGGCGCCAAATATCGCGGCGAGTTCGAGGAGCGGCTCAAAGGCGTGCTCGACGAGGTCCGCCAGGCCGAAGGCGACATCATCTTGTTCATCGACGAGATGCACACGCTGATCGGCGCCGGCAAATCGGAAGGCGCGATGGACGCGTCCAACCTCTTGAAGCCGGCCCTCGCGCGCGGCGAGCTGCACTGCATCGGCGCGACCACGCTCGATGAATATCGCAAGCATGTCGAGAAGGACCCGGCGCTGCAGCGGCGCTTCCAGCCGGTGTTCGTCGGCGAGCCGACGGTCGAGGACACGATCTCGATCCTTCGCGGGCTCAAGGAGAAGTATGAGCTTCACCACGGCGTGCGCATCACCGACGGCGCGATCGTGTCGGCGGCGACGCTCAGCAACCGCTACATCACCGACCGCTTCCTTCCCGACAAGGCGATCGACCTGATGGACGAGGCCGCCTCGCGCCTGCGCATGGAAGTCGAGTCGAAGCCCGAGGAGATCGAGACCCTCGACCGGCGAATCATCCAGCTGAAGATCGAGCGGGAGGCGCTGAAGAAGGAAAGCGACCAGGCGTCGCGCGACCGTCTCGATGCGCTGGAGGCGGAACTTGCCGCGCTTGAGGAGCAATCCGCGCAGCTCACCCAGCGCTGGCAGGCGGAGAAGGACAAGATCGCCGGCGAGAGCAAGCTGAAGGAGCAGCTTGACGCGGCGCGGCTGGAGCTTGAGCAGGCGCAGCGCGGCGGCGACCTCGCCAGGGCCGGCGAGCTTCAATATGGCCGCATCCCGCTGCTGGAAAAGCAGCTCGCCGAGGCGGCGGCGGCAAGCGAAGGCGCGATGCTGCGCGAGGAAGTGACGTCCGAGGACATTGCCGGAGTCGTCGCCCGCTGGACCGGAATCCCGATGGAGCGGATGCTGGCGGGCGAGCGCGACAAGCTCCTCCAGATGGAGGCGCAGATCGGCAAGCGCGTGATCGGCCAGGCGGCGGCGGTCGAGGCCGTCAGCCGCGCGATCCGCCGCGCCCGTGCGGGCCTTCAGGACCCCAACCGGCCGATGGGCTCGTTCCTGTTCCTCGGCCCGACCGGCGTCGGCAAGACCGAGCTGACCAAGGCGCTCGCGGAATTCCTGTTCGACGACAGCTCCGCGATGGTGCGCATCGACATGTCCGAATTCATGGAGAAGCACAGCGTCGCGCGGCTGATCGGCGCCCCGCCGGGCTATGTCGGCTATGAGGAAGGCGGCGTGCTCACCGAGGCGGTTCGGCGGCGGCCCTACCAGGTCATCCTGTTCGACGAGGTCGAGAAGGCGCATGGCGACGTCTTCAACATCCTGCTCCAGGTGCTCGACGACGGTCGCCTCACCGACGGCCAGGGACGGACGGTGGACTTCACCAACACGATCATCATCCTGACGTCGAACCTGGGCAGCCAGTATCTGACGGGCCTCACCGACGACGAGGACGTCGACAAGGTCGAACCTCAGGTCATGGAGCTGGTGCGCGCTCACTTCCGGCCGGAATTCCTCAACCGGCTCGACGAGATCATCCTGTTTCACCGGCTCGCCGCCGAGCATATGGGGCCGATCGTCGACATCCAGGTCGAGCGGCTCGGCCGACTGCTCGCCGACCGCAAGATCCGCCTGGAGCTGAGCGACGGCGCCCGCGCCTGGCTCGGGCGGGTCGGCTACGACCCGGTCTACGGCGCTCGGCCGCTCAAGCGCGCTGTGCAGAAATATCTGCAGGACCCGCTCGCGGACGCGCTTCTGCGCGGCGACATTCGCGACGGGCAGACGGTCAAGGTCGACGAGGGCGACGGCAAGCTGGTCCTCACGCCGGTCGTGCAAATCGCCAAGTAGACGCGGCCGGCGCGACTTATCTAAGGGTGCGGCCATGGATGACGTGGCCGCGCTCCTTGCCCAGGCGAACCGGCTGCTGCGCGAAGGGCGCGGCGGCGAGGCGATCGCCGCGTTCAAGGCGGTGCTGACGGCGCGGCCGGACCTGCCCGATGCCTGGTTCAACCTCGCTTATCTCCAGCGCCAGGCGCGCGACTTCGAGGCGGCGCTGGCGTCCTATGGCGAGGCGCTGGCGCGCGGCGTGGCGGGGCCGGAGGAGGCGCATGTCAACCGCGCCGCGATCCTCTCGGAATTCCTCGACCGGACCGACGAGGCCGAGGCCGAGCTCAAGGCGGCGGTCGCGGCCAACCCCCGCTTCGTGGTGGCGTGGCTCAACCTCGGCAACCTCTACGAGGATCTCGGCGAGGTCGGGCAGGCGCGACTCGCTTACGAACGGGCGCTCGAGGTCGCGCCGGGTCACGGGCGCGCGCTTGCGCGGCTAACCGCGATCGACGCCTTCGAGGGCGCGGCGAAGGCGCGGGTCGCGGCGCTGGAGGAGGCGCTTCGGCGGCCCGGCCTCGGCCATGACGATGCCGCGGAGATCGGGTTCGCGCTCGGCAATGCGCTCGACGCCACCGGCGACTATGACGCCGCCTTCCGCCATTACGACTTCGCCAACCGGCTCGTGCGCGAGCGGCTCGGCGCGCGCGGCCGCTACGATTCGGAGGCGCATGAGCGGCTGATCGACGCCATCATCGCCTCGCCCGCCCCCGCGCCCGTAGCGGACGACGACGGCGAAGCGCCGATCTTCATCTGCGGCATGTTCCGGTCGGGCTCGACTCTGGCCGAGCACATCCTCGGACGGCACAGCCGGGTGACGGCGGGGGGCGAGATCGACGTCATCCCGGCCCTGGTCGGGGCGGAGCTGCAGCCTTATCCGCAGGCGCTCGCCGAGGCGTCGGCGGACAAGCTGGCGCGGCTTCGCGACGCCTATCTCGCGCATGTCCGCACGCTGCATCCCGGCGCCGACCGGGTCACCGACAAGAGGCCGGACAACTTTCTTCATATCGGCCTGATCAAGGCGCTGTTTCCGCGGGCGAAGATCGTCCACACGGTGCGCGCGCCGCTCGACAACATCCTGTCGGTCTATTTCCTCTATTTCGACGACAGCATCCGCTACGGCTGGCGGCTGGACAGCATCGCCCACTGGTTCGGCCAGTATCGCCGGCTGATGGCGCATTGGAAGGCACTGTACGGCGACGACATCCTGGACCTCCCCTATGACGAGCTGGTCGGCGAGCCGGGTCCGGTGCTGGAGCGGCTCCAGGATTTCCTCGGCCTGGAACGGGAGGATTTGCTCGAGGACCGCGGCAGGCAGAGCGCGGTGAGGACCCCGAGCGCCTGGCAGGTGAGGAAGCCGCTGCACGGCCGCTCGTCCGGGCGGTGGCGCAATTATGAAGCCCACATCGCCGCCATCCGCGACATGGTCGAGAAGCTCTAGGCGACGGTCGGACGGTCGACGAGCGTGAAGAAGTCGGCGAGCAAGGCCCGCTCGTCTCCGCTCAGATGCGGGTTCCACACGTCGAAGATCAGGATCACCCGGTCCCGGTCGCTGCGGTTCCACGCCTCGTGGTTGATCGTGTCGTCGAACACGAACCCCTCGCCCTCGCGCCACGGCCGAGTCTCGCCGCCGACCCGGAATTCGCAGCCCGGCGGCACGATCAGCGGCAGGTGGACGATCGCGCGGGTATTGGTCACCCCGGTATGGGCGGGGATGTGGGCCCCGGCCTTGAGGATCGAGAAGAAGGCGGTGGGCGCCTTGCCCGGCACGATGTTCTGCGGGACGGCGGCGAGGGCCTCGGCGGTCTGCGGACACAGGTCGCAGACCGGATCGTTGCGAACGCCATATTCCCACAGGAAGCAGGCGCCCCAGTCGAGATTGTTGTCGAGCGCCGACCATTTGTTCTGCGGCGTGCCGGCATCCTGGCGGACATAAGGGCGGATCGCCGCCGCGCCGCTGGCGAGCAGGCGCTCCGCCTCGGCGCGGATCGCGCCGGTGCGGGCCTCGAGCGCCTCGAGCCAGGGGAAATGGCCGCGATCGAAATATTCGTCGGCCGGCAGGAATGGGAAGTGAACGCCCGAACATTCGTTGGCGTAGATCGGGCGGCCGCGCAGGCTGTGATCGACGCAGGCGCGGAAGCGACGCGCGGCGGGCCCGAGATCGGCGAGGCGGTCGGCGAGGGTCGAATCGAGCTTGCGCTGCAGGTCTTCGGCGTGGCGAGCGAGAAAGGCCTGGCCGCGGGCGAGCGCGTCGACGACGCCGGGCGGCCGCTCCGCCATGTTGGCGGCAATCTGCACGACGGGTGCCCAGTGGAGAGCGGCCTCCTTGTCCTCGCCGCGGCGCTCGTGGAGCTCGGCGAGGCGGAGGTGGGCCATGAAGTTGCGCTGGTCGAGCGACAGCGCCCGGGTCAGCGCGGCCTGCTCGCCGCGATCGTCGCGAAGTCCGCGGTGAGCAGTGGCGAGGTTCATCCACAGCGCGCCCGCTTCGGGATCGGCCGCGGTCGCCGCCAGGAACGCGGCGCTTGCCTTGTCGAAGGCGCCGGCGGCGAGGGCCGCCATGCCGCGAGCGTTGAGGACTCGCGGATCGCCGGGCGCCCGGGCGAACGCCTCGTCTAGGAGGCGCGCTTCCTCGGCGGCATTGCCGCGGCGGCGCGCGGCGGCGGCGGCGGCGAGGAGCGCGTCAAGCGGATCGGCGGTGGTGGCCATGAGCGGGGTTAAGCAGGTTCGCGGGGGACCGACAAGCGCGCTGCGGCCCGATTGCCAAGGCGCGGCGGCAATGCGATGTCGGCGCCATGGCCTCTTCCGCCGCGACCGTGACACTGGGCCCGCAATGGCTGGCGCACCGCTATGACGAAGGCCATGACGCCGTGCAGTTCGTCGAGGCGGACCGGGCGCTGCGCCGCGCCGTGCCGTTCCTGATCGACGAGCACCTCCCGGGCGCGAAGGCCCCGGTTGTCCTCAGCCGGCGCGACGCGCTCGCCCAGGCGGGGCAGGCGCCGATCCATTTCATCTTCCATTCGGCTTATTGCTGCTCGACCTTGCTGGTGCGGGCGCTCGACGTGCCCGGCCGGGCAAGCGCCCTGAGCGAGCCGCAGATCCTCAACGACATGGTCGGCTGGCGCCATCGCGGCGGCCAGCCGGCGCAGGTCGGCGAGATGCTGCACAACAGCCTGGCGCTGCTCGCGCGGCCGTTCGAGCCGGGCGAGGCCTGCCTGATCAAGCCGTCGAACGTCGTCAACGGCCTCGCCGAGGCCATGATGAAGCTGCGGCCGGACGCGCGCTGCGTGCTGCTCCACGCACCGCTCCGCTCCTTCGTGACCTCGATCGCGCGCAAGGGCATGTGGGGACGCTTGTGGGTCCGCGAATTGCTGTCGCGGCAGTTGACCGACGGCCTGGTCCAGCTCGGTTTCGAGCCAAGGGACCATTTGCTTCATACCGATCTTCAGGCCGCCGCGGTGAGCTGGCTCGCCCAGCAGAAGCTGTTCGCGACGCTCGCCGCGCGTTGGCCCGACCGGGTGCGCACGCTCGACAGCGAGACGCTGGTCGCCCGGCCGGCGGACGCGCTCGCCGCCTGCTCCGCCCTGTTCGGGCTCGGCCTCGCGGAGAACGACATCGCCGCCGCGGTCGGCGACACGTTCAGCCGCAACGCCAAGGACGGCAGCGACTTCACGCCGGGTCAGCGCGCCGCCGACAGGGAAGCGGGCGAGAAGCTGCACGCCGACGAGATCGACAAGGTGACCGCCTGGGCCGAGGCCGTCGCTCGGACGGCGCAGGTCCCGACCAGCCTGCCGTCGCCCTTGCTGCCCTAGCGCCGCCGGCGCCGCTCACGCGGCGAGACGGCCGTCACCGGCACAAAAAAAGGGCGGCCCTCCGAAGAGGACCGCCCCGATATAAGTGCCTGGACCAGCTTAGAAGCGGATGCGGGCGCCCGCCGTGAAGCGGCGGCCAAGCGTGTCGTAAGTCGACGGGAACGTGTTGCCGCCGTTGAACGAGGTCGAGCCGGCGCTCGAGCCGACGATCGGCGGTTCCGTGTTGAAGATGTTCTGGATCAGGAACGTGAATTCGAAATTGTCGTTCACGCTGTAGCGCGTCGCAAGATCGAAATAATCGTAGGACGGGATCCGGTTGAAGTTGACCTGCCGGCCGACCAGCGACCCGGAACCGGTGATGGTGCCGCTGAACAGCGGCGGCAGGCCCGGCTCGTAGATCATCTCGTCGATGTGCCGCCACAGGACCGACACGTCGACGCTGTCGAACGACAGGGTGGTGCGCTGGGTCCACTGGAACTCCGGCTGCAGCGAGCCGACCGTGAGGCCGGTCGAGATGCCGCAGTTGGTGCTGTAATAGCCGGTGCACTCGCGAGGCGCGGCCGAAGGCGTCGCCTGGAACTCGGAGCTCATCGTGTAGTTGCCGGCGAAGTACAGGTTCAGGCGGGCAAAGCCGAGATCCGTGTTCCAGCTGGCGACCAGGTCGAAGCCGTCGGTGGCAAGCCGGCCGTTGTTGGTCAACGGCGCCGGCAGGCCCGGGATCGGGACCGCAGCCGTCGGCGTGCCGCTGAGGCGGCCGTTCGTCGGGTTGCGGCGGATGCTGGTGCAGGCCGGATCCGTTGCCGAGGCGGCGGTGATGTTGCCGAAGCAGGCATCGATGATGTCATCCGGCGCAGCGGCGGTGATCGCATCCTCGACCTCGATATTGTAATAATCGAGGCTCAACGTGAAGTTGGGGATGAGCCGCTCGGGACGCAGGATGAACCCGAGCGTGTAGGTGATCGCCGTTTCAGGCTGGATGTTCGGGTTGCCGCCGCCAGTGGCGTTGGCCTGACCCGCCGACGGGTTCTGGATGATGCCGATCGAGGCCGCCGGAGCGCCCTGAGCGATACAGATCGCCGCCAGGTTGGCGTTGGTGAGCGGCGCGGCGCCGGCGCAGGGATCGATCAGCAGGTTGGTGAGGCCCGTGACGACCGGCGCGAACAGCTCGCCGATGTTCGGTGCGCGGACCGCCTGCTGGTAGTTGCCGCGGAAGCGGATCGCGGGGTCCGGCTCCCAGGTCAGGCCCAGCTTGTAGGTGGTCGCGTCGAACTGCGGCGAGTTGGCCGCATCGATGCTGTACTCGGAGTAGCGGACGCCCGCTTCGAAGGTCAGCTCGTTGAAGAACGGACGATCCGAAACGAGCGGCGCGATGATCTCCGCGAAGGCTTCGTAGACGTCGTAGCCGCCGCTGAGCGGCAGGACCGCGCCGCCGGCGCCGCCGAGCTCGCCCGGGACCGAGGCCAGGTTGTCCGGGCGCCGCTCCGCGCGATATTCGCGGAACTCGCCGCCGACCGCGAAGCTGACCGGCTCGGCCGCCCACGGCAGCGCGTAGCCGAAGTCACCGTTGATGACCCCGTGCACCTGCGCCAGCGAGGCGACGTTGGTGATCGAGCTGGTCACGCCGCCGACGAACCCGGCCATGGCCGGGGTGATGCTGCCCTGCGGTCCGAAGATGTTCAGCGGGACGCAGGCATTGGCGGTGTTGCGGCAGGTGTTGGCGTCGACCGCATCGAGCGCCTGGACGACGCGCGACAGGGCGACATAGCCGCTGCGGGTCTCTTCGTTCTCGCTCTCGCCATACGAGCCGTAAACGTCGAGCTCGATGCTGTCGGAGATGTTGTAGCGAAGGCCGGCCTGATAGTCGAAGATGGTCGTGGTATATTCGCTGATGCGCGGTCCGAGCTCGACCGAGCGGCGATAGACCGCGCCGAGCGGGATCGGGGTGGCGCCGGTGCAGTCGGCCGCCGCGATGCCGTTGAGCGCGCACAGCTGGCTGCGGATCGTCGGAGCCGCCGCGAGGAAGGGGTTGTCGGCGCGCACGCTGAGGCCGCCGACGCCGAAGATGCCGGACGCGGCGATGATCGAGCTGACCGAGTTCTTGGAGAACAGGCCGCGGGTATAGACCTCGACCGAGTCCGACACCTCATAGCGCGCCTGGCCGAACATGTTGAAGCGTTCGAACGGCGTCTGGAAGATGTTGAACGGGTTGAAGTTGAACGCGCTGTAGAACGGCACCAGCGCGGTCCCGTTCGGATTGATCTGAAGGTCCTGGCCGCCGATCGAGAAGGCGGTCGGGGTCGAGGTGAAGGAGTCGCCCGAGGCAACGCCGCTCGCCGACGACACGGTGAACTGCGCATAGTCGCGGTCGCCGAAGAAGACCGGGTCCGATTCCTGATAGCCGACCGAGAAGACCGCATTGCCGCGGCCGTCGTCGAAATTGGCGCCGATGACGAGGTCGGCCCGGAAGGTGTGGCCGTCGCCCTCTTCGTTGATGCGGTTCGACACGTTGAGGTCGATGCCGGCGAAGTCGCGGCGGGTGATGAAGTTCACCACGCCCGACACGGCGTCGGCGCCGTAGGTGGTCGAGGCGCCGCCGGTCAGGACGTCGACGCGCTGGATCAGCGCCAGCGGGATGTTGTTGAGGTCGACGATGCCCGAGAAGCTCGAGGGGGTCAGGCGGACGCCGTCGAGCAGGACGAGGTTGCGGTTGGCGCCGAGGCCGCGCAGGTCGACCCGGGCGCTGCCCACGGTGCCGTTGTTGACGTTCTGGCCGAGGTTCGGAGTGACGCCCGGCAGCTCGCGCAGGATCTGCTCGGCATTGTTGGTCTGGCGGAGCTGGAGCTCGTCCTCACCGATCGACGAGACCGGCGACGAGGACACCAGGTTGGGGTTGCTGATGAGCGTGCCGGTGACGACGACGGTGTCTTCCGTCTGGCCCTGCTGGACGGTCTCTTCCGTCGTGGGCTCGACCGTCTGGGTCCCCGGCTGCTCGTTCTGAGCGAATGCAGGCCCAGCAGCGAACAGCGCCGAAGCCGCGACAGTAGTCCCCAGCAGCCGCTGCAGCTGCTTGCTACGAATATTCATATTCAACCCCTTCCCACCGCGCCCCAGGGCGCCATTGACACGGACAGAATGGGCCTGCCCGTAACAATTCCGGATTATGCGAGCTTGCGGGCCGGCACAATTCACCACAGAGTAGGCGACGTGACTATTCGGCACTGTGTTGCTTCGATGTCACAGGTCGTCATGGGCGAAGCGCCGCCTCTTGGGGGGAGTGATCCGGGTGAAGATGTTGTCGGCATTGCTTTTATCGGGCCTGGCCGCGGTCGCGTCGCCGGCCTCCGCTCAGCAGCGCGCGGGAGATCCGCCGCCCGCCGTGTTCAGCCGCGTGACGGACTGTCGGGCCATTCAGGACGACGCGCAGCGGCTCGCCTGCTTCGATCGCGAAGTTGCTGCGCTGGCGCAGGCGCAGGCGACGCGCGAGGTCGTCGTGGTCGACCGCGAGGCGGTTCAGCGGACCCGGCGCAGCCTGTTCGGACTCACCCTGCCCGACGTCGGCCGCCTGTTCGGCGACGATGTCGACAACGAGATCAACTCGACGGTGGTCGCCGCGCAGTTCAACAGCATCGGCATGGCGAGCATCCAGATCGAGGGCGGCGCGGTGTGGGTGCAGACTGAAGGCCGGCCGATCTCGCGCCGGCCGCGCGCCGGGATGCCGGTCCAGATCCGCCGCGGCGCGCTGGGATCCTATCTGCTCTCCGTCGACGGCCAGCGCGCGGTGCGGGTGATCCGCCAGCGCTGAAGCCGGTCTAGAGCAGGCCCTCGGCCTTCATCACCGCTTCGGCGTCGACATAGGCCTCCTGCCGCTCGGCGCTCCAATATTTGAGCTCGCCGAGCGGGATCGGCTGCTTGGTCACCGCGCACAGGACATGGTCGCCGGCGCTCAGCACGCGATAGGTGCCGGGAAGGTAGTGAAGCCGCGCCGGGCGGCCGCGGTTCGACATCAGCATGGGTCGTCTCCGTCAGAGCAGCTTGGGCTGCCCCGGTTGCTCCTTCATATGGCGGCTCGTGCGCCTGGCCTCAACCGCGCCTTCGACGAAAGCCGCAACGGCGCCGTCGGAGAAATGGATGTTGAGCCGGCTGGCGGCGCGTGCCGCGCCCGCACTCGTCAAGGTCCGCCCTTCGCCGCTCTCGATCCGGGCGAAGCCGCGCTTCAGGGGCCGCTCGGGATGGACCAGCTCGGCCATTCGCCAGACGCTCCCCAGCCGCTCGCGGGCGCGCGCGAGCGCGCTGTTGAGGAGCTGGGGCCTGAGCGCTCCGGAATCGCGGGCGAGCTCGGCCCGGGCGCGGTCCAGCCGCTGGCGCAGCGCTCGCGGCAGCCGCTCGGAGAGATCGTCCAGCCGCTGCTGCTGAGGCGCGAGCAATTCCTCGCGCTCGGGCCAGTGCCGAAGCAGGGCCTCGAGCCGCTCGCCGGCACGCTCGACCGTTCGCGCGGCGCAGCGCTCGGCGCGGAGGCCCATCTGGCGCACCTGGGCGAGCAGATCGGCCCGCACCGGCACCGCGAGCTCGGCCGCCGCGGTCGGAGTCGGGGCGCGCATGTCGGCCGCGAAATCGCACAGCGACGTGTCGGTTTCGTGGCCAACCGCCGAAATGATGGGGATCGACGAGGCGGCGACGGCGCGCACCACTGCTTCCTCGTTGAACGCCCACAGATCCTCGATCGAGCCGCCGCCGCGAGCGACGATGACGAGGTCGGGCCGCGGCACCGGCCCGCCTGGCTGCAGGGCGCTGAAGCCGTTGACCGCGGCGGCGACCTGTTCGGCGGCGCCGTCGCCCTGGACCGGCACCGGCCACAGCACGACCTGCGTCGGCCAGCGGTCGCCGAGACGGTGGAGGATGTCGCGGATCACCGCTCCGGTCGGCGAGGTCACGACCCCGATCACTTTCGGCGCGAACGGCAGCGGCCGCTTGCGCTCCGCGTCGAACAGGCCCTCGGCGGCGAGCTGGCGGCGGCGCTTGTCGAGCAGCGCCATCAGCGCGCCCTGGCCGGCCAGCTCGAGCCGCTCGACCACCATCTGGTAGCGCGAGCGCGCCGGATAGGTGGTGATGCGGCCCAGGGCGACGACCTCGATGCCGTCCTCGGGCCGGAATTTGAGCTGGCCGGCGCTGGTCCGCCAGATCACCGCGTCGAGGCAGGCGTCCTGATCCTTGAGGGTGAAATAGCAATGGCCGGAGGCGTGGCGCTTGAAGCCGCTGATCTCGCCGCGCACGCGTACCTGACCGAACGCATCCTCGACGGTGCGCTTGAGGACCGAGGCCAATTCGGAGACGCTGAGCGCCGGGGCATTGTCGCCCGGCGCCACATTTGCCAACAGGCCGCTCGAGCCGTTCGCGGCGCCTTGAGGATCGGTCATGAACATACTGCTGCTGGGATCGGGTGGGCGCGAGCATGCGCTGGCATGGAAGCTGGCGCAATCGCCAAGCTGCGACAAGCTGTTCGCGGCGCCGGGAAATCCCGGCATCGCCAAGCATGCGCGGTTGGTCCCGCTCGATGCGGGCGATCATTCCGCAGTGGTCGACTTCTGCCGCGCCGAGCGGATCGGCCTGGTGGCGATCGGGCCGGAGCAGCCGCTGGTGGACGGCCTCGCCGACAGCTTGCGCGCCGAAGGGATCCCGGTATTCGGCCCGGGTCGTGACGCGGCTCGGCTCGAGGGCTCCAAGGGCTTTACCAAATTGCTGTGCGCCCGCGCCGGCATCCCGACCGCGCGCTTCGCCCGCGCCGAGACTCGCGCCGAGGCGGAAGCCGAGCTCGACCTGTTCGGCCTCCCGGTGGTGATCAAGGCCGATGGGCTCGCTGCCGGCAAGGGCGTGGTCATCGCGACCACTGCCGAGGAGGCGGAGGCGGCGGTCGGGGACATGTTCGGCGGCGGCTTCGGCGCGGCCGGCGCGTCGGTGGTGATCGAGGAATATATGGAAGGCGAGGAAGTGAGCTTCTTCGCTTTGACCGACGGCAAGACGGTGGTGCCGTTCGGCTCCGCCCAGGACCATAAGCGCGTCGGCGACGGCGACACCGGCCCCAACACCGGCGGCATGGGCGCCTACAGCCCGGCGAGCATCTTCACGCCAGACCTCGAGCGGCGCGTGCTCGACGAGATCGTCCAGCCGACGGTGACCGCGATGGCCGAGGCGGGAACGCCGTTCGTTGGCGTGCTCTATGCCGGGCTGATGCTGACCTCGGAGCGGCCGAAGCTGGTCGAGTATAATGTCCGCTTCGGCGACCCCGAGTGCCAGGTGCTGATGGCGCGCCTCGACAGCGATCTCGCCGAGCTGATGCTCGCCGCGGCGACCGGGCGCCTGGACGAGGTCCCGCCGCCGCACTTCCGCGGCGAGGTCGCGCTGACGGTGGTGATGGCCGCCGAAGGCTATCCCGGCTCGCCGCGCAAGGGCGGCGCGATCGGCGGCATCGACGAGGCCGAGGCGACCGGCGCGCGCATCTTCCAGGCGGGGACGGCCGAAGCCGACGGTCGCCTCGTCGCCAATGGCGGCCGGGTGCTCAACGTGACGGCGACAGGCGGCAACGTCGCCGAAGCGCAGCAGCGCGCTTATGCCGCCGCCGAGCGGATCGCGTTCGATACCGGCTTCTATCGGCGCGACATTGGCTGGCGCGAGATTGCGCGGCTGGCCGGCTGACGCTTAAGAGTGGGGGTGGAGGAGCCGATGTCTCGCATAGCCAAGTTCCTGGTCGGGCTCGCCGCCGCGCTGGTGGTGGCGCTGGTCGCTTACTGGCCGCTCGGCATGGGGCAGGCCTTTGTCGACCGGCTGGAAGAGGGCGCGAACATCATGGTCGCGCGGGCCGAGGTGCCCGGTGTCACCGTGCAGATGCAGCGCTCGCCGCTGGCGCGGAAGGCTTTGCTCACAGGCCCGGCCAACCAGTTCCAGCGCGAAGGCATGGGCTCGCTGCCGGGCATCAACGAGCGGGTTCTCGCCGTGCCCGGAATGAGCCGGGTCGAGTGGACCAACCCGCCGCCGTCGCAATGAGGCTTTGGGCAATGAGGGAGACGCGCGCGTGCCGTTGATCGTCGAGACTCTGATCCTGTTCGTCGTTGCTTATCTGGTCGGCATCGGGCTGGCCGCCCTGCTGTTCGGCACGCGCCGGCGCACGAGCTTCCTGGAGGACTGAGCCGGTGTTCGTGCTGATCCAATATTTCCAGGTGCCGCTCGCCATCACGGTGGCAATCGGCTTCGCGACCGGGCTGTGGATGTTCCGCGCCCGCACACAGGGGGACCGCGAACCATGAATTTCGATTCCACCACCACTCTGCTCATCGTCGGCGCGGCGATCGTCGTCCTGCTCGTGCTGTGGGCGGTGCTTCGCGCCGCCTCGCGCGTGTCGATCGCCAAGGAGGCCAGGGACCGCGCCGGCGAGCCCTATGTCGCGAGCAAGGAGCGGCCCTACATGAAGGAGGCGGCACCGCCCGCAGCCGACCTTGCGCCGCCCTCAACCGAACCCGATGTCGCCCAGCCGGCCGTGCCGGTCGTCGAGGATTTCGCCGGAATCGCCTTCCCGCCGCGCGCCACCGATCATGGCGACGAGCTCACGCGCCTCAAGGGCGTGGGGCCGAAGCTCGCCGCGATGCTCAACGAGCAGGGCATCACCCGCTACGAGCAGCTCGCCTCGATGGACGAGGCGCAGCTGGCGGCGCTCGACGCGCGGCTCGGCAATTTCAAGGGCCGCCTCGCCCGCGACCGCGTGGTCGAACAGGCCCGCTACCTCGCCAGCGGCGACACCGCCGGCTTCGAGGCGACGTTCGGCAAGCTCGGCGGCTGACGCTGCGCTGGGGCGTCACCCCCGCCGCCGAGTCTTGATCTCGCTGGCGAGGAGCTTGTCGATCTTGCGGCCGTCCATGTCGACGATCTCGAACTGCCAGCCGCCGAAGCGGAAGCGCTCGCCGACTTCGGGCAGGTGCCGAAGCACGGAGAGGGCGAAGCCCGCCGCGGTGGCATAGTCGCGGTCGTCCGGAAGCGTGATCGCGAGCCGGTCGGCCAGCGCGTCGGCGGAGACGGACCCGGACACCCACCAGCTGCCGTCATCGCGCTCGACCAGCGGCGGGTCGGTGTCGAGATCGGCGTCGGACGCGAATGCGCCGGCGAGCGCGGTGAGGAGATCGGCCGGAGTCACCAGGCCGTCGAAATGGCCATATTCGTCATGGACGAAGACCATCGGCACTTCGGATTCCTGAAGCACGGTGAGCGCGTCCATCGCGTCCATACGGTCATGGATGACCGGCGCCGGGCGCATCAGCGCCCGCAGATCCACTGGCGCGCCTTCCAGCGCCGCGGCGATGATGTCGCGCGACTGGACGACGCCGATCAGATTGTCGACCGAGCCTTCGGCGACGGGAATCCGGCTGTGCGGCGTGTGACGGAGGAACTCGCGGATCGCCGCGGCATCGGCGTCGGCGTCGATCCAGTCGACCTCGGTCCGCGGAGTCATGATCTCGCGGGTCGGCCGGTCGGCGAGCCGCACCACGCCGGAGATGATCGCCCGCTCGCTCTCGTCGAGGACCCCGGCATGGGTCGCCTCGGCGACGACCATGTGAAGGTCCTCGGCGGTGACGTGATCCGCCGATTCGCGGTTCATCCGGAGCAGCGAGAAGATAAGCCCGCTGGTTCGGTCGAGCAGCCACACGAGCGGCGCGGTGGCGCGCGCGATCCACTGCATCGGTATCGCCATCACCACGGCGATCGGCTCAGGCGAGCGCAACGCGAATTGCTTGGGCACCAGCTCGCCAATGACCAGGCTCACATAAGTGACGATGACGATGACGATGGTGAAGCCGATGCTTGCGGCCGTGGCTGGATCGATGCCCAGCAAGGCGATGCGCTGGCCGATCGGCCCGCCAAGGCTGGCGCCCGAATAGGCGCCGGCGAGAATTCCGATCAGGGTGATTCCGATCTGGACCGCCGACAGGAAGCGGCCGGGATCCGCAGCGAGCGCGAGCGCCGCTGTCGCGCCGCGCCGGCCGGATCGTTCCATCGCCCTGAGGCGCGGCCGGCGTGCGGACACGATCGCCAGCTCCGACATGGCGAGGACGCCGTTCATGGCGATCAGCAGCAGGATGATGCCGACGTCCAGCCAGGGAATGGGCGCGAGGGTTGCGGGGGACGGCATGGTGCGGCTTCCCGTCCTTTAGCCGCTGATCGGCGGGTGGGACAACAGCCTGTTGTAATGTGACGTTCATGGAACAACCGGACGCGAAGGGCGGTTCAGCCCAGGCACGACAGCATTCCCAGCGTTACGAAAGGAAGTCGCATGCCTGTAAAACGGCTCCCCACCACCATTTTCGCCATCGCCTTGATGTGCGGCACGGCCGCTTGCGTCACCAACCCGGAAACCGGTGAGCGTGAGTTCCCCGTCCGGACCGCGGTCGGCGCCGGCATCGGCGCGATCGGCGGCTATCTGCTCGGCGACCTGATCGGCGGCCGCAACGACCGCACCGAGCGGATCGTCGGCGCCGGCCTGGGCGCGGTGGCCGGCGGCGCGATCGGCCAATATATGGACCAGCAGGAAGCACGGCTGAGGCGCGAGACCGCCGGCTCGGGAATCGAGATCGGCCGCGAGGGCAACGACCTCGTTCTGCGCATGCCGGCCGGAATCACCTTCGCGTTCGACCGCTACGACATCCAGCCGCAGTTCCAGTCGACCCTGGACGAGGTCGCGCAGACGCTTCAGGCCTATCCGTCGACCGCGATCGACGTTTACGGGCACACCGACAGCAGCGGCTCGGATTCCTACAACCAGAATCTGTCGGAGCAGCGCGCCCGCTCGGTCGCCAATTACCTGATTTCGCGCGGCGTTCAGCCGGTGCGAATCGCCACCCGCGGCTTCGGCGAGACCCAGTTGCTGGTCAATCCGGAGCGCTCGGAAGCCGACCGCCAGGCCAATCGCCGAGTCGAGATACGGATCTCGCCGGTCAGCCAGTAAGCCTGGTCGGACCGTCCGCCCTTCCGTCATGCTGAACTCGGCTCAGCATCCATCTTCGACCCTCCCGGAGGGCCGCGAAATGGACCCTGAACAAGTTTGGGGTGACGGTGGCGGAAGCTAGAGTTCGAGCTCTCGCAATATCTGCTCGACCGCTTCGTCGGGGCTCAGGGTCGTCGTGTCGATCCTGAGCTCCGGCGCCTCGGGCGGCTCATAGGGGCTGTCGATCCCGGTGAAGCGCCGGATCTCGCCGGCGCGGGCGCGGCGATAGAGGCCTTTGGGATCGCGCGCCTCCGCGACCGCGAGCGGCGCATCGACGAAGATCTCGACGAACTGGCCGGGCGGAAACAGCGCTCGCACGAGCCGCCGGTCGGCTCGGAACGGCGAGATGAAGGCGGCGAGGACGACCAGGCCCGATTCGACCATCAATCGGGCGACCTCGCCGGCGCGGCGGATATTCTCGACGCGGTCGTCGTCGCTGAAGCCGAGGTCGTTGCTCAGCCCCTGCCGCATGGCGTCGCCGTCGAGCAGGAAGGTGTGGCGGCCGAGACCGTGGAGGCGGCGGTCGAGCCGGGTCGCGATCGTCGTCTTGCCCGCCGCGGACAGGCCGGTGAACCATAACAGCCGCGGCTGCTGCCCCATCAGCGCCGCGCGCTCGTTCGGCGCGACGCCGCTCCCCTCCCCGTTTCGTGCCATCGCTCTCTGTCTAGCCGCGCCGCTCGCGAAAGAAAGTGCGCAGCTGCTCGGCCGCCGCCTCCTCTCCGATTCCCGGCATCACTTCGGGCGCGTGGTGGCAGGTCGGCTGGGCGTAGAGGCGCGGCCCGTGGAGCACCGCGCCGCCCTTGGGATCGGCGGCGGCAAAATAGAGCCGGCGGATGCGCGCGAGACTGATCGCCGCGGCGCACATCGCGCACGGCTCGAGCGATACCCACAGATCGCACTCGTCCAGCCTCGAGGTGCCGAGCGCCCGCCCCGCCTCGCGAAGCGCCTCCATCTCGGCATGGGCGGTCGGATCGACGGCGCCGCGCATGCGGTTGCGGGTGACGGCAACCACTTCGTCCCCGCGAGTCACGACCGCGCCGACCGGCACTTCGCCGGCTGCGGCTGCGGCTGCGGCTTCGTCCAGGGCAATGCGCATGGGACGGGGCAGCGGGAATGGCATGACCAATCGCTAGACCACCAAGCCGTGCGCGCAAAGTGGTGCGCGCATGGTGTGGGACCGACGGCGCGCCGCTCCGCCGATTCGGACAGCAATCATGTTGACAGCAATGGAGGCCGCGACGATCCTCGAGATGCTTTCAGGGGGGATCAAATGAGCGACTCGACTCTTGCGCATGCACGCGCCCAGATGATGTACGACGCCAACAAGAAGTCGACGGGCGTGGCCTATCTTCTGTGGATTTTCCTGGGCGGTTTCGGGGCTCACCGCTTCTATCTGGGCGAGACTGGCACCGCCGTCGCCCAGTTGCTCCTATTGCTGTTCGGCTGGCTTCCCCTGTTCATCGGCTGGTTCGTGCTCGGCATATGGCTGCTCGTCGACCTGTTCCTCATTCCCGGCATCGCCCGTGACAAGAACATGCGTCTCGCCGATCATTTCGCGCGATAAGGCAGGCGCGAACTGAGCCGCGCCCGCCTTCCCCGCGTAGGTCAGCGCGGCTGCGCCTGATTGGAGTCGGCCGGCCGCTCGACGACAGGGACGGGCACCGTGACGTTGCGCTGCTCGACCGAGATGTTGACCGGCTGCACCTCCACGCGGTTGCCGCCCGGAGGAATGTTGATCACGCCGAGCCAGACCAGGACCACGGCAAGCAGCACGATCAGCGCGAGGATCATCAGCAGGAGTCGGAGCATTCGTTCGTCTCCACTATCTCAGGTTGGCCGACCAACGAGCCGATTGCATGATCGGTTGCACCTGCGCAACGAAATGCGGCTCGGCTTGACGGAAGGTGACCCTCCGGCTATGCGCCCATCGCTTTCCCGGAGGCCCGCTTTTGCGGGCTTTCGCCGATCATCCAGGAAGAGACACGAATCATGTCGCGCATTTGCGAGCTGACCGGCAAGGGCCGGCAGGTGGGCCACAACGTTTCCCACGCCAACAACAAGACCAAGCGCACGTTCCTGCCGAACCTGCAGAACGTGACGCTGATCTCCGATTCGCTCGGCCGCGGCGTGAAGCTGCGCGTGTCGACCCACGGCCTTCGCTCGGTGGAGCATGTCGGCGGCCTCGACAACTGGCTCGCTAAGACCAGCGACGACAAGCTGAGCCTGCGCGTCCGTCGGCTGAAGCGCGAGATCGCCAAGAAGGGCGCCGAGCAGGCCGCGGCCTGACGCCTGCCTCTCGCAGGCTTATCGGCGCTCGCGGCGTCTTTGAGCGATTATTCGAGCGACAAGTTGTCTCCGGCGCTCCGCGATCGCATCTGCAATGATGCGGTCGGCGCCCTCGCTGTAGCTCAGCTCATAACGAGTGGTATTCGCGAAGCTATGTTGCTGCGGGCTACACTCTGCCAGCGCCGCATCGGCCAAGTCGCCAGCAGTCTCCGGTTCGCGAGCAATTCTATCCGCCGTTGAATTGGTGCATTGGAACCAGGCATCCAGTGCCCGAGTACTGGCATCTCTCGCGCGTTCAGAATGGCTTCCAGCTTGGATCGCGGCTGCCATCGCGATGAAGGTCGTCAGCATCTGGTTAGCTGAGATATAGAATGTCCTGATGTCAACGCGCTCATCCAATTACCCAATCAGCGCGAACTTCATCAGCAAGGTTCGCTGCAGCGGAAAATAATTGTCGTCGGAGGCGAGCCAGACGATGGTCCGCTCGCCTTCGCGCGTGATGGCGAGCGCCTCCATATTGTCGACGGTGAGCGGCGGCACGAAATGAGCGATCTCCCGCCCCTCGACCGGCCGCCGCGAGTCGAGTGCCGCGAGATCAACCACCGCCAGCTTGGCCGAGGCTCCGTCGAGCAAGGTGAACCGCCGCTGGAGCAGCAGCAGGCGGCCGTCGGGCAATTGCGCAGAATCGGTGACACGGTAGCCGGGTGCCGGCCGCACCCGTAGCGCGACCGGCTCGCCGCCTTCGGTGGGATCGCCGGGAAAGAGCAAGGCGGGGCTGGTCGAATCCGGGTCGAGCGATTCCGAGATGATCAGGAAGCGGCCGTCGGCGAGGCGGTGCATGGCCTCGGCCCCGCGGTTGGTGGGCCAGCGCCGCATCGCGGCGGGCGCGGCGCGGGCCTCGGCGCGCCAGCCCGGGCGGGCATAGCGCCACACCTCGTTGCGATTCTCGAAGGCGAGCCAGGCCTGGCTGCCGGCGACGAACATTGCCTCGGTATCGCGGTCCATCTTGCGGGTGGGGGAGCCGGGCCCGGCCGGCAACGGCAGGACGTCGACACGGCCCGGCCCGGGGCCCGGTACGGCAAAGCTCAGCAGGATCCCGGAATCGCTGATCGCGGTGACCTGGTCACCCTCGACCGCCATTGCTGAGATGCCGCCGAAGCGGGGGTCGTCGCTGGTCAGCGACCAGCCCGCGAGGAAAGTGAGGGCGCCGACCTGGCGCCGGTCCGGCGCGGCCTCGTCGAGCCGGACCGGTTCTGCACGCAGGCTCGCGGTCCCGGGTCCCAGCGGCGGCTCCGGCGGCCCAGGGGCGATCGGGGTCGCCAGCATGCCGAACGCCAGGACCGCCAGCCCCGCCCGTCGCCAGTTCGCCATTCGCGCTTCAGGCCGCGTCGAACAGGGAGGCGAGCTGCTCGACCATGGTGCCGCCCAGCTGCTCGGCATCCATGATCGTCACCGCTTTCTGGTAATAGCGGGTGACGTCGTGGCCGATGCCGATGGCGACCAGCTCGACCGGCGAGCGCTGCTCGATCCAGCCGATCACCTGCCGCAAATGCCGCTCGAGATAGGTGCCGCTGTTCACCGACAGCGTCGAATCGTCGACCGGCGCGCCGTCGGAGATGACCATCAGGATGCGGCGTTCCTCGGGCCGGCCGATCAGCCGGTTGTGCGCCCACAGCAGCGCCTCGCCGTCGATATTCTCCTTGAGCAGCCCCTCGCGCATCATCAGGCCGAGGCTCTTGCGGGCGCGGCGCCACGGCTCGTCGGCCTGCTTGTAGACGATGTGGCGGAGGTCGTTGAGACGGCCCGGATGAGGCGGCCGCCCTTCCGTCAGCCACAGCTCGCGGGCCTGGCCGCCCTTCCAGGCTCGGGTGGTAAAGCCGAGGATCTCGGTCTTCACGCCGCAGCGCTCGAGGGTCCGGGCGAGGATGTCGGCGCTGATCGCGGCGATCGAGATCGGCCGGCCGCGCATCGACCCCGAATTGTCGAGCAGCAAGGTGACGACGGTGTCCTTGAACTCGGTTTCCTTCTCGATCTTGTAGGACAGCGAGTGCATCGGGTTGACGACGACCCGGGCGAGGCGGGCGGCGTCGAGCATGCCTTCCTCCTGGTCGAAATCCCACGAGCGCGACTGCTGCGCCATCAGGCGCCGCTGGAGACGGTTGGCGAGCTTGGTGACCGCGCCCTGGAGATGGACGAGCTGCTGGTCGAGATAGGAGCGGAGGCGCCCCAGCTCCTCCTCGTCGCACAGGTCGCCGGCGCTCACGACCTCGTCGAAGCGCGTGGTGTAGATCTGGTAGTCGAAGCTCGGCGGCAGGTCGGACAAGGGCCGGTTGGGCCGCACCGGCATGATTCCGGCCTCGGCTTCCTCGCCGAACGACTCGCCATCGTCGCCGAGATCGTCGTCAGGCTGGTAGTCCTCCTCGCTTTCGCCTTCGCTCTCCTCCTGCTGGCCGCGGATCTCGGCCTGGCCGTCACCTTCGCCCTCGTCCTTGTCGCCCTCGTCCTCGTCGGACTCGTCGCCGGACTCGCCGCCCTCATCCTCGTCGCCGCCTTCCGCCGCGTCTGCATTGGGCGGGGCGCTCTCGGTCAGCTCGAGATCGCGGAGCACCTTGCCCATCAGGTCGGCGAAAGCGCGCTGGTCGTCGAGCGTGAGGGCGAGCGCGTCGAGATCGGCGCCCGCTTTCTCCTCGATCCATTCGGCGATCAGGTCGAGCCCGGCCTTGGCGGCAGGCGGGGGAGCGTCGCCGGTCAGCCGCTCTCGGACAAGCAGCCCGACCGCGGTCGACAAAGGTACTTCCTCGCGGGTGCGCGCCCGGACGAGGGGATCAGTGCGCAGCCGCATCTCGGCGAGGCCGGCGAGGTTGGCGCGCACACCCTCCATCGCCCGCGCCCCCAGCGCCTCGACCCGCGCCTGCTCGGCGGCGTCGAACACCGCTCGCGCGATGTCGTCGGCCGGCTGACCGCGCGCATGGAGCCGGGGATTGTGATGCTTGAGCTTGAGCGCGGCGGCGTCGGCGAAGCCGCGCGCCTCGGCGATGTCGCGGGCGCTGAGGGTGCGCCCGGGCATCGGCGCCTTGATCGACTTGCCCTGGGCGCTCGGCAGGTCGCTGGTGAAGCTGAGCTCGGCCTCGGCATCCTCCGCAAGCGCGCGGGCCGCGCTTGCCAGCGCGTGGCGGAAGGTTTCGACCGGATTGTCCTTGTCGGCCACCGCGCCCGTGTCAGCCCTTCACGCCGCTCGCGACGCTGTCGGGCAGGTCCTTGCCGAACACGCGCTGATAATATTCGGCGACCACCGGCCGCTCCGCCTCGTCGCACTTGTTGAGGAAGGTGAGACTGAAGGCGAAGCCGACATCGTTGAAGATGAGCGCGTTCTGCGCCCAGCTGATCACCGTGCGCGGGCTCATCACTGTCGAGATGTCGCCGTTGATGAAGCCCTGGCGGGTGAGGCTGGCGACCTTGATCATGCGCTCGACCTCCTGGCGGCCGCCCTCGTGGTCATACTCGCCCGACTTGGCGAGGACGATCTGAGCCTCGATCTCGGCCGGCAGGTAGTTGAGGGTCACGACGATGTTCCAGCGGTCCATCTGGCCCTGATTGATCTGCTGGGTGCCGTGATAGAGGCCGGTCGTGTCGCCGAGGCCGATTGTGTTGGTCGTCGCGAACATGCGGAACCAGGGGTTCGGGCGGATCACCCTATTCTGGTCGAGCAAGGTGAGCTTGCCCTCCGCCTCCAGAACGCGCTGGATCACGAACATCACGTCCGGCCGGCCCGCGTCATATTCGTCGAAGACCAGAGCGGTCGGAGTCTGAAGCGCCCAGGGCAGAAGGCCTTCGCGGAACTCGGTCACCTGCTGGCCGTCGCGGAGCACGATGGCGTCGCGGCCGATCAGGTCGATTCGGCTGACATGGGCGTCGAGATTGATTCGGATGAGCGGCCAGTTGAGCCGCGCCGCGACCTGCTCGATATGGGTCGACTTGCCGGTGCCGTGATAGCCCTGGACCATCACCCGCCGGTTCTTGGCGAAGCCGGCGCAGATGGCGAGGGTGGTGTCAGGATCGAAGACATAGGCCGGGTCGAGGTCGGGAACGCGCTCGTCGGCCTCGGAAAAGGCCGGGACCTCGAGGTCGCTGTCGATTCCGAACAGCTCGCGCACCTTCACCACCCGGTCGGGCTGCTCCATCACCGTGGAGGCGCGGCTGTCGGGGTTGACGTTCGGAATATCGACCATGCTCTGCTCTTGGATCGCTTCAAGGCTGGCTGCGTAGAGGCTCCCCCGCCCTATCGCAACATCGCTGCCCCAACGCTCAAGAGATGCTGATCGATGCGGGCTCGGGCAAGGGGAAGCAGGCGGGCAGGCGCCGGACGAGGTCGCGGTCGCCTTCCACCTCGAGATCGCCGGCCGCGACGGCGTCCTCGAGCGGGCGTCCCGCATAGACGATGCTGGCGATGGCGGTCGGACTTCCGCTGATCACCGCGTCGGGCGCATCGATCTCACCACGGCCGATGTTCACGACCCCGCCGGAGCGGGTCCAGAAAAAGCTCTCCTCGCCCATGCGCAGCTGGAGGCGGCCTTCGAGGTCGCCGGCGGCATCGGCGCTGAACATCGTGCGCAGCGACAGCATCAGCGACACCGGACTGAACGGGCGGGTGGGGTCGTGGCGCGGGCTGCGCACCGCCCAGCGGCCGAGCGCCTGGAAGATCGGAGCCGCCTCGTAACCCCAGGGCGTCAACTCATAGACCTGCACCGATGCGGGGGGAGGAAGCTTGCGGCGGGCGAGGATTCCGGCGCCTTCCAGCCCTTCCAGCCGCTGGGTCAGCACATTGGCGCTGATCCCATTCAGGCTGTTCTTGAGATCGGTGAATCGGCGGGGACCCATCAGCAGCTCGCGGATCACCGGCATCGCCCAGCGCTCGCCGATCAGGTCCATGCCGTGAGCGGCCGCGCAGGCATCGTCGTAGCGCCTTTTGTCGGACGTTTCGGCTCGGCTGGTCGCCTTTTCAAACTCCATGGTTGCTTTTTGTAACTACCAAGTTCACAAAACTCAAGCGCCGAGTCGCTGATCTCAATCAAGCGGGGGCCGACAGAATGAGCCGGATGATCTTCGTGAACCTGCCCGTCACCGATCTCAAAAGGTCGATGGCCTTCTACGAGGCGGTGGGCGCGACCAACGAGCCCAAGTTCAGCAATGACGCCGCGGCGATGATGCGCTTCTCCGAGGAAGTGAACGTCATGCTGCTCACCCACGATTTCTGGCGGACGTTCACCAGCAAGGAGATTCCCGACGCGCACAGGAGCGCGCAGGTTCTGCTGTGCCTGTCCTGCGAGAGCCCGGCCGCGGTCGATGCCCAGATCGAGGCCGCGAGGGCCGCGGGCGGCTCGCCCGACCCGACGCCCAAGCAAGACATGGGCGGAATGATGTACGGCCGCAGCTTCGAAGACCCGGACGGCCACATCTGGGAAGTGATGTGGATGGACTCCGGCGCCGCCGAGCAGGGCGCCAGCGCCTTCGAGGAGAGCCGTCCGCAACCGCAGCCGCAACCGGCCGCCTGAAGCCGCGCGATCGAGGGAGAGGATCCATGACCAAGCTCACCACCTGCCTGTGGTCGAACCACACGGCCGAGGAACAGGCCGAGTTCTACACCAAGCTTCTGCCCGACAGCCGGGTCACCCGGGTCCAGCGCACGCCGGCCGACACGCCGTCGCAGAAGGCGGGCGACGTGATCGTCGTCGAGATGGAGCTGATGGGCGAGAAGTTCATCCTGCTGAACGGCGGACCGATGTTCCAGCACAGCGAGGCGGTCAGCTTCGTCATCCACACCAAGGACCAGGAAGAGACCGACCGTTACTGGAACGCCATCGTCGGCAATGGCGGCGAGGAGAGCATGTGCGGCTGGTGCAAGGACAAATGGGGCGTCAGCTGGCAGGTCACGCCGACCCGCCTCATCGAGCTCAATTTCGACAATCCCGACCCCGCCAGCGCCAAGCGTGCAATGGAAGCGATGCTGACGATGAAGAAGATCGACATCGCCACGATCGAGCGGGCCGCGGCCGGCGAAACCGTGACGGCCTGACCAGCCTGCGCTAAACCAATCGTCGCTGCGAAGAGCGTCTTCAGACACCCGCAGTGACGGCTTTGCTTGAAGGGAGAGCGAGCCATGCCTGTCGACCCGAATGCTCCCGTGCGCATCAGCGCATTCCGCTGGGTGCCCGACTTCGCTCGCGGCCAGGTCCGCGACCTGCGCGTCCGCTGGGCGCTCGAGGAGGCCGGAATCCCCTATTCGGTGCGCAAGCTCGACGCGATGGCCGAGCGGCCATCGGACTATTTCGCAGAGCAGCCGTTCGGCCAGGTGCCGAGCTATCGCGACGACGGCGTGCAGCTGTTCGAATCGGGCGCGATCGTCCTCCACATCGGCGGCAGAAGCGACGCTTTGCTGCCGGCCGATAGCGAAGGCCGCGCCCGCGCCACCGCCTGGCTGATCGCGGCGCTGAACAGCATCGAGCCGATGATCCTGCAGCTCGCCCTTCTCGACATGTTCTGGAAGGACCAGCCATGGGTGAAGGACGCGCGACCCAACGTCGTCGCCTTCATCGAGAAACGCCTCGACCGGCTCGTCGACTGGCTCGGCGACAAGGAATGGCTCGAGGATCGATTCACCGCGGGCGACCTGATGATGGTCACCGTGCTGCGCATCCTCGATCACACCGATCTCGTGACGAGCCGCCCGGTGCTCGCCGCCTACAAGGAACGCGGCATCGCCCGGCCGGCCTTCAAGGCCGCGCTCGCGGCCCAGCTCGCCGATTTCGAGGAGCGTCAGCCCGCTATGGCATGAGCCGCTGCAACCCGGATCAAACAGGGCAGGATCGAAGAGGGAGAGAGACGATGACCTATGTGGAAGGCTTCGTGGTGGCCGTCCCGACCGCCAACAAGGACAAGTATCGCGAGCACGCCTCCGGGGCCGCGCCCCTGTTCAAGGAGTTCGGAGCGACCCGGATGGTCGAGGCCTGGGCCGACGACGTTCCCGACGGCAAGGTCACCGACTTCAAGAAGGCGGTCCAGGCCAGGGACGACGAGGCGGTCGTCTTCTCCTGGTTCGAATATCCCGACCGCGCCACCCGCGACGCCGCCAACGCCAGGATGATGAGCGACCCGCGCATGGAGCAGATGGGCGCCGACATGCCGTTCGACGGCAAGCGCATGATCATGGGCGGGTTCGAGCCTTTGCTCGACGAGGGCACGCCCGGCCAGGGCGGCTATACCGACGGCTTCATCCTGCCGGTGCCGCAAGGCAAGAAGGACGCCTATCGCGAGATGGCGCAGAAGGCCGCCGCGGTGTTCCAGGAATATGGCGCGACCCGGGTCGTCGAGGCGTGGGGTGACGACGTCCCCGACGGCAAGGTCACCGACTACAAGCGTGCGGTGAAGGCTCAGGACGGCGAGAATGTCGTCTATTCCTGGATCGAATGGCCTTCGCGGGAGGCCCGCGACGAGGGCTGGGCCAAGGTGATGGCCGATCCGCGCATGCAGCCGACCGAGGAGCATAAGACCATGTTCGACGGCCAGCGCATGTTCTGGGGCGGCTTCCAGCCGTTCGTCGACACCGCAAGAGGCTGAAGGGGAGGACGGTCATGACCAACCCACCCGGCAGCTTCATCTGGTACGAGCTGCTCACCTCCGACCTCGACGGTGCCCGCTCCTTCTATGAAGCGGTCGTCGGCCTGACGATCCCGGCCGAGCCCACGCCCGGCGAGATGGACTATCGCATGATCGGGACACCCGCCGGTGAAACCGTCGGGGGTGCGATGCAGCTCACGTCGCAGATGACCGAAGGCGGCGCGAAGCCAGGCTGGTTCGGCTATGTCGGAGTCGACAACGTGGACTCGACTGTGGCGAGCATCGCCGCGGCGGACGGCCAGGTCCTGATGCCACCGTCCGACATCTCGCAGGCCGGCCGGATCGCCATGGTCGCCGACCCCCAGGGCGCGCCCTTCTACGTGATGCGCCCGACCCCTCCGCCCGGCGCCGAGGACATGGAGAGCTGCGTCTTCCATCCCGAGAAGCACGGCCATGTGGCGTGGAACGAGCTCCATGCCCGCGATCAGGCGTCGGCATGGGACTTCTACGCCGAGCAGCTCGGCTGGGAGAAGAGCGACGCCATGGATATGGGCGCGATGGGCACCTACCAGATGTTCAGGGTCGGCGGCACCGGCCAGGCGATCGGGGCGATGATGGACAGCCCCAATTTCCCGCGGCCGATGTGGCTGTTCTACTTCAACGTGCCCGACATCGACCAGGCGCTTGCGGCCATCAAATCGGATGGCGGCTCGGTCCTCTACGGGCCCGGCGTCATTCCCGGCGGCTCGTTCATCGTCCAGGCCACCGATCCGCAGGGCGCCCTGTTCGCGGTGGTCGGCCCGCGCAAGGCGAGCTGAACCATGCCGCGCAAGATCATCGGCGGCGCCTTCCTGTCGATGGACGGGGTGATGCAGGCGCCCGGCGGCCCGGAAGAGGACCCGACCGGCGGATTCCCCTACGGAGGCTGGCTCACGACCCTGTTCGACGAGGGGCTCGGCAACCAGGTGGACAGCCTGTTCGGCCAGCCCTTCGACCTGCTGCTCGGACGAAGGACCTACGACATTTTCGCCGCGCACTGGCCGTCCTTCGCGGACGACGGCGAGATCGGCTCGCTGTTCGCCGGCATCCGCAAATATGTGGTGACCGGCTCCGACATTCCGTTGGCCTGGCAGGGCAGCCACCGGCTCGACGGCATCGACGCGGTCGCGGCGCTGAGGGCTGAGGTCGGTCCCAATCTGGTGATCCAGGGCAGCTCGACCCTCTATCCGCAGCTGCTCCGGCACGGCCTGCTCGATCGTCTCGTGACGATGACTGCGCCGGTGGTGCTCGGCCAGGGCAAGCGTCTGTTCGGCGACGGCACGCCGGCCAGGGCGTTCAAGCTGATCGAGCACCGGCTGACCTCCGGCGGGATCGCGATGGCAACCTACGAACCCTCCGGCGAGGTCGAGACGGGCTCGTTCGCCGCGCCCGATCCCTCGCCCGCCGAGCTGGCCCGCCGAGAGAAGATCGCCGCGGGCACCTGGTAGGTCAGGCGAGGCCGACAGTTCCTCCCCGAGCTTGCTCGGGGAGGGGACCATGAGCGCAGCTCATGGTGGAGGGGTAGGCGGGACTGACAGGCCGTCCGCGTGAGTTACCCCTCCACCATCGGCATGCCGCCGATGGTCCCCCTCCCTATCCCGCTTTGCGGGACAGGGAGGAATCAGGCGAATGCCGGCCGGGCCTTGAGCGCCTGATAGGCCTCGATCACCGACTGGAGCGCCTTTTCGTGGCTTCGGTCGCCGCCGTTGCGGTCGGGGTGGAACTTGCGGACGAGCTCGGCATAGCGGGTGCGAAGCGCGCGGCGGTCGGCGTCCACGGACAAGCCGAGGATTCGCAGATGCTTGCGGTCGCCATCGCTCAGCATTCGGCCGTCCGCGCGCTGCTGGCTTGGCGCGGCCCGGAAGCGGGCGCCGATCGCGTCGAGCGGATCGGTGAAGTCGGCCCAGCGCGGGGGCGGCGAGCCGTTGGTCGAAAAGGCACGGGTCTCGCGGTCCCAGCCGGCAAAGGGGTTGTTGGCCGAGCGGATCTCCTCCTCGCTCATCCCCGAGAAATAATTGTAGCCGCTGTTGAACGCCCGGACATGGTCGAGGCACAGCCAGCGCCACTCGCCCGGCCCGTCGAAGCTCGGGCCGCGGGCGCTGGGCGCACGGAATTCGCCGGCGTCGTCGCAGCCGGGATGGTCGCACGACCGCCCCGTCTCCACCCGCCCGTGAAACCGCGTCCGCCTGTCACCCGCACTCGCCAAAACCCGCTCCCTCTACGAACAAGCCCCCCTATATAGGGGCCATGACCGACCAGTTCACCGGCCCGATCGCGGCCGAAATCCACAAACGGCTGACGGCCGCCCTCGCTCCGACACGGCTCGTCGTGCGCGACGACAGCGAGAAGCATCGCGGCCATGGCGGCTACAATCCCGATGGCGGCGAGAGCCATTTCACCGTCGAGGTCGAATCGCCTGCCTTCGCCGGCCAATCGCGCCTGGCCCGGCAGCGCTCGGTCAACGCCGCGCTCGGCGAGCTGCTCAAGGAGCGGGTTCACGCTCTCGCGATCCGGGCTCGGGCGCCGGGAGAATAGAACAAATCTGGCAGCCGAATCGCTCGAGGCGGCATGACCGCGAAAGGAGATTTGAGATGCATGAACCATGGCAATCCGAGATCGAGCGACTGCGCGCGCGCCTGAGACGCACCGAGCGCCTGCTCGCGGCCGGCGTGCTGGGTTTCGCCGCCATTGCACTGGCGGCCGCGGTGGACGAGCCAGGGACGGTGCGCGCCCAGGCCCTGGTTATTACCGATGCGGCGGGCCGCGACCGAATCCTGCTCGGCGCGCCCGTGCCCGAGAGCGCTCATCGACAGCGCACGGACGCGCGAACCGCCTCGCTGGTCTTCCTCGACGCCGAGGGGCATGACCGGGTCGTGGTTGGCGCCGCGCCGGCGCCCTACGTCGGCGGGCGCGTCCACAACCGCATCGGCGAAGCGCACGGCCTTACCTTCTACGACCCGAGCGGATCGGAACGCGGCGGCATCGCCTTTCTCGACAATGGCCGCGCAGTGGTCGCTCTCGACTATCCGGAGCGCGACGCGGTGGGCATGATGGTCGACGATCGGAGCGGTTTCGCGGGCATGCTTGTGGCCCACCGCACGCCAACCGAGCACGCCGCCATACTGATCGGTGCCGAGGGCGGCGTGCCGCGGCTCAGCATGCACGATGCGGCGGGGCGCGAGCAGGCCCGCCTGCCGGAGCCTGGCCGACGGTAACGGCTGGCTGGGAGGGGAAGACACAATGACCGAGCTCGAGACCACGCGCGTGAGCCTGAGCACCGGGGTGACTCTGCAGGTCGCATTCGGTGGCCCGGTGGACGGCGTGCCGGTCATCCTGCTCCATGGCTTCCCGGAATCGCATCGCACCTGGCGCCACGTCGCGCCCGATCTCGCCCATGACCATCGCGTGATCGTGCCCGACCAGCGCGGCTTCGGCGGGTCCGACAAGCCGCAGTGCGTCGAGCATTACCGGGTCGAGGAGACGGTCTGCGACATCTTCGCGCTCGCCGACACGTTCGGGATCGACCGCTTCACCCTGGTCGGCCACGACTGGGGCGGCGCCATTTCCTGGACGGCGGCGCTTCGCCACCCCGAGCGGCTCGCACGCCTCGTGATCGTCAACGCACCCCACCCGTTGATCTTCCAGCGCAGCGTCATCGACGACCCGGCCCAGCGCGCCGCCTCGCAATATATCCGCGCCTTCCGAAGCCCGATGATGGAGAAGGGCATCGACGCGATGGGGATAGACGCCTTCTTCGCGAAGAGCTTCGGCAGCCATGTCGACCTGGCGCTGGTCCCGCCGGAGGAGCGCCAGGCCTATCTCGACGACTGGGGCCAGGAAGGCGCGCTGACGGCGATGCTCAACTGGTATCGGGCCAGCAATCTCGAGGTGCCGGCGATGGACGAGCACGCCGTCGGTCCGATCTGGACCCGAGCGCCCTTCCCCAGGGTGAAGGTGCCGACTTTGGTCATCTGGGGAATGCGCGACAAGGCGCTTCTGCCGATCCAGCTCGAGGGGCTCGACGACCTGGTCGAGGACCTCACCATCGAGCGCGTCGAGGAGGCCGGCCACTTCGTTCCCTGGGAGCGGCCTGCACCGGTGATCGCCGCCATCCGCGCCTTCCTCGACCGCTAATTCCTCCCTGTCGCGAAGCGATGGAGAGGGGGACCGCTCGCGAAGCGAGTGGTGGAGGGGCACGGCGCGGCCTCCGAAAGCCCCTCCACCGCCTTCGGCGGTCCCCCTCCCCATGAGGCTGCGCCTCACAGGGAGGATGAAAACGCCTTCACGCGGGGACGATGCATCGCTACCTCGCCCGCCATGGCCAGAGGCTCAAACCGTTCGACCGCGCGCTCCGCCGCGCGTCTCGCCGCCGTCCAGGCGCTCTACCAGCAGGAGATGGAGAAGACTCCCGTCCCAATGCTGCTCCATGAATTCCACCATCACCGGCTCGGAGCGACGATCGACGAGGTCGAATATGCCGATGCCGAGGTCGATTTCTTCGACGATGTCGTCAAGGGCGTCGCCGCGCGCAGCGAGGAGCTCGACGGAATGATCCAGGCGAAGCTGGCGAAGGGCTGGACTCTGGAGCGGCTCGACAAGCCGATGCGCCAGATCCTACGCGCCGGCGCCTATGAGCTGGTCGCGCGCATCGACGTTCCGACGGCGACGGTGATCTCCGAATATGTCGACGTCGCCAAGGCTTTCTACGACAAACGAGAGGCCGGCTTCGTCAACGGCCTGCTCGACTCGATCGCCAAGGACGCGCGGCGCTAGACGCGCTATGCGGGAGCGGCGATGACCTCCGCCGAATCCGCCTTCATCGATGCCCTGCGGCCGATCGCCACCGACCCCGGCGCCCGCGCGCTGCTCGACGATGCCGCGTTGCTGACGGTCGGCGATAGGACGCTGGTCCTCACCAAGGACATGATCGTCGAGGGCGTCCACTATCGCGCCGACGATCCGCCGGCGGACGTCGCGTGGAAGCTGGTCGCGGTGAACCTGTCCGACATCGCCGGGAAGGGCGCCCGGCCGATCGCAGCCCTGCTCGGCTACAGCCTGCGTGAGGAGGATTGGGACCGCGCCTTCGCCGAGGGGCTCAAGCTGGCTCTGGCGTCATTCGGCCTCCCCCTGATCGGCGGCGACACGGTTTCGGCGCCGGCCGGCGCTCCCCGCACGCTCAGCCTCACCGCGATCGGCGAGGCGCAGGGCAACGTGCCCTCGCGCGTCGGCGCCAAGGCCGGCGACCTGCTGTGGGTGTCGGGATCGCTCGGCGACGCCGGCGCCGGCCTTCGGATCCTTCAGGGTCGGCTCGACGGCCACGAAGACCTGGTGAGCCGCTACCGGGCGCCGCGGCCTCGGCTTGAGGCGGGACAGGCGCTCGCCCTCAATGTCAGCGCGATGATGGACGTGTCGGACGGTCTCCTCATCGACGCCAGGCGCATGGCGGCTGCGAGCGAGGTCGGAATCGAGATCGACCTGGACGAGCTTCCGCTGGGCCAGGCCTACCTTGCGGCGATGGGCGATGGCCGTGACGCCCGCCTGTTCGCCGCGACCGCCGGCGACGATTATGAATTGCTGTTCGCGACGCGCGCCGAGGCGGCTGCCGAGATCCTCGCTCTCGCCGAACGGGTGGGCGTGCCGTTGTCGCGGATCGGGCGCTGCGTCGAGGGGGCGGGGCTTGTGGTTCGCCAGGGCGGCGAGCGCGTGACGCTGCCGCCGCGGCTCGGCTACGAACATGATTCGCACGGCGCTCGTTCAGGCAGTTGAAAGATTCCAAACCGCCGCTAGCATCCCCTCCACTTCGGGTGCCCGCTCTGGGGTGCACCGCCCGAACCAGCGTTAAACGACAGGGGAAGGGATTTCGATGACCGTGGTGCTTATCGCCATTGCGTGCGGCGTGCTCGCCGTACTCTATGGCATCATAACGAGTAGCCGAGTTCTCGCCGCGCCGGCCGGCAACGAGCGCATGATCGAGATCGCCGGCGCCATCCAGGAAGGCGCCAAAGCCTATCTCGGCCGCCAGTACGGCACCATCGCGATCGTCGGAATCATCGTCGCCGCCCTCGTCCTCTACTTCCTCGGCACCACGCCAGCGATCGGCTTCGTGATCGGGGCGCTGCTGTCCGGCGTCGCCGGCTATATCGGCATGAACATCTCGGTGCGCGCCAATGTCCGCACCGCCGAGGCCGCCCGGACCAGCCTGCAGAACGGCCTCACCGTCGCCTTCCGCGCCGGCGCGATCACCGGCATGCTGGTCGCCGGCCTGGCGCTGCTCGCCATCTCGATCTTCTTCTACTTCCTGGTCGGCATCCAGGGGCATGAGGCGAACGACCGCGAGGTGATCGAGGCGCTGGTCGCGCTCGCCTTCGGCGCTTCGCTCATCTCCATTTTCGCCCGTCTGGGCGGCGGCATCTTCACCAAGGCCGCCGACGTCGGCGCCGACCTGGTCGGCAAGGTCGAGGCCGGAATTCCGGAAGACGACCCCCGCAACCCGGCGGTGATCGCCGACAATGTCGGCGACAATGTCGGCGACTGCGCCGGCATGGCCGCCGACCTGTTCGAGACCTATGTCGTTACCGTCGGCGCCACGATGGTGCTGATCGCCCTGCTCGTCACCGCCGGCGCCGAGCAGATCACCAGCCTGATGAGCCTGCCGCTGATCATCGGCGGCGTGTGCATCCTGACCTCGATCATCGGCACCTATATCGTCCGGCTGGGCAGCAGCCAGTCGATCATGGGCGCCCTCTACAAGGGCTTCTGGCTGACCGCGATCCTGTCGGTTCCCGCGCTTTACTACGTCACCTGGCGGACGCTGGGCGACATGAACGCGGTAATCGGCGGCGCCCGCGAGGCGGGCGGCCTCGACGTCGACCCGGCCGTGGCGATGGACGCCGTCGGCGGCGGCTTCACCGGCATGGATCTGTTCTATTCCATGATGGTCGGCCTCGGCGGCACCGGGCTGATCGTGTGGATCACCGAATATTATACCGGCACCAACTATCGGCCGGTCAGGTCGATCGCCAAGGCCTCGGTCACCGGCCACGGCACCAACG
>JAEZFL010000036.1 GCA_023417515.1 Pseudomonadota bacterium
CAGCCGGACATGACGGCGGTGGGCGAGTGCGGCGACGGCCGCGCCGCGGTCGACCTCGCCGGCCGCCTGCGGCCCGACGTGGTGGTGATGGACGTCCGCATGCCGGTGCTCGACGGTATCGAGGCGCCCCGCCTGCTGGCCGGTGCCGGAGTGGCGCACCCCGTCAAGGTCCTGGTGGTGACGACGTTCAACCTCGACAAGTACGTCTACGAGGCGCTGCGCGCCGGCGCCAGCGGGTTCCTGCTCAAGGACGCCCCACCTGCGCAACTGCTGCACGGCATCCGCACGGTCGCCTCCGGCGCCGCGCTGCTGGCGCCCGAGGTGACGCGGCAGCTCGTCGGCCGGTACGCGGCGCGAATCCGCCCGGCCGAGGGCGCGCCGGCGGACGTGGGGCTGACGCCGCGTGAGCTGGAGGTGCTGCGGCTGATCGCCGACGGGCTGTCGAACAGCGAGATCGCGGCGCGGTTGGTGATCAGTCAGGAGACGGTGAAGACGTACGTGTCGCGGATTCTCACGAAGCTGGACGTGCGGGACCGGGTGCAGGCGGTGGTGTACGCGTACCGCACCGGCCTGGTCACCTGAACTCTGTGGTGGAAGTCCCAGGCATCCGGGTCAACCTGCGCTGGGCTCGCCCAGCTCAGCCCGGCATACGGCCGCGTTGTTCCGGCAGTTCTCAAGGAGCTCGGGGTACCCGCCCACGCGGTTCAGGTCCTTTGCGAGATCCTCGAATGCCTGCCGCGCCTGCCGGTAGTCGCCGGCCAGCAGGTGCAGGTTGGCGAGGTCGTACCGCAACGAAACCTGCTCCTCAACGGCCGTCCCGGCGACGAGAACCCGCTTGATGAGTTCTGCCGCCTGCACGAACCGCTCCTGCTCGGCCAGCTCCCCGATCTGCGACCGCACATCCGCGAGCGTCCTCGTGGATGGCTGCGCCACCACGGATCCCGCGGAAGCAGCGGCGACCGGCTCGATGCCGCAGGCGTCCAGCAAAGCGACTCGGCCCTCGCCTGCGAAGGGAACAAGAAGCTGCCCGACTTCCCCGGCAGAGGCCGGCCGGTCGGACGGGTCCTTGGCCAGGAGGCAGAACAGGAGATGAGCCAGGTCGTCCGGGACGTCCGCCCGGTACTCGGTGACGATCGGGATCGGCGATCGCATGTGCCTGTGCAGCATCTCCAACGAGCTGCCGGCCTCGAACGGCGGCACACCGGTGAGCATCTCGAACAGGATGCACCCGAGCGCGTAGAGGTCTGCTGCCGGGCCCACCGGCGCACCCGCGGCCTGCTCAGGTGCGATGTAGGCGGGAGTGCCGAGGGTTTGACCGGTGGCGGTCAACCGGGACTGCTCGGCCGGCCCGAGTAGCGCGGCGACCCCGAAGTCCAGGACCTTGACCACCCCCGAGGGCGTGATCATTAGATTCTGCGGCTTCAGGTCGCGGTGTACGAGTGACGCGGCATGAGCGGTCTCCAGCACAGAGGTGACCTGCGCGGCGATCGATGCGGCCTCTGCCACCGGCAGCCGGTCGCGCTCCGCCACGAGATCCGCCAGCTGGCAACCACGGACGAGCTGCATGGCGATGTAAAGGTCGTCGTGGTGTCGGCCGAGGTCATGGATGACCGGCACGCCGGGATGGTCGAGGCGGGCGGTCACCCGTGCCTCCCGCCTGAACCGCTTGACCGCGACCTCGCGCTCGTCCTCGGGCACTTCGCTCGTCCGAAGGAACTTGACCGCGACCGGCCGGTCGAGACGCTCGTCGTAGCCGGCCCAGACCTGGCCCATTCCCCCACGACCGATCGGATACGTCAGCTCGTAGCGATCAGCGATACGGTCCCCCGCCTGCACGTGCCGCCTCTCTCTAGTCGTACGTCGGCCCCGGCCTCACCACCGGCAGACTGTCACGTCGCCTCTCGTTGCACGAGACGAGAGGTGAGGAACGGGCTCGGAGTGCCGTGCCAGAACACCGCCAACTCGTCGCGGGGTCGGGTGGCGGCGACGAAGAGAAGGGACCGGTCGCGCTGGCGTTCCCGCTGGTACCGCTTCGGATCGCTGTCCCGGTACCGGCTGATCACCTGCCGGGGCACCAGACCGTCACTGACCCCGGCGATGATCATGCGCTGGTATTCGAGTCCCTTGAACCTGTGCATGGTGCCGACGTGGATGCCGTCCGGCTGCTTCGGGCCATCCGGGCCGATCTCGACAGCGGGCAGGCCTTCGGCTTCCACCCGGCTCAGCACGTCGGCCGCCAGTTCCCGGGTGGGGACGCAGATGGCCAGCGATCCGTCGACCGGGTTGCCCCAGGATCGCAGGTGCGTGACGATCAAGTCCTGCTCCTGCGTCCAGGTCGCGGCACCGTGGAACACCGGCCGGGCACCCCGCAGAAGGGAACGGTAGCCCGCCAGGTCCTCCTCGCCTCCGTCCAAGTCGTCGTATACCTCCCCGGTCATGATCTGGAGCGCGTCGGCGAGGATCTGCCTGGTGGTGCGATAGCTCAGCGTGAGACGGGACGACCGGCCGCGGATGTTGATGCCGAGGCTGCCGAGCGTGACGTGGTTGTCATAGATGCGCTGATGGGTGTCACCCGTGAGGAAGAGGTCGTCGGGACCTGGGGGCACCATGGCTCGCAGCATCTTCCAGTGCGCCGCGCTGAGGTCCTGAGCCTCGTCCACCACGACATGGCGGTAGCGAGGGCGCCGGAACCCACCGGACGACTCGCCGGACTCCGCCGCCCGGTCCATCTCCAGACGCGCTGCCCGCTGAGCCACCTGGCGCCAGGTCCAGACACCGCGGGCCTCCAACCAGGAGGTGAACCGCTCAGTCAGCTGCCAGATCTGATCCCGTTCCATCCGGGTGAGGCTGCGGCCCCGGTTGGGCCGGCGCGCTTTGAAGTACTCCGCGCGCGAATTCAGCACCTGCCCGAGGATCACCTGTGTCCACTCGGCGGCGAGAAAGTCCGCGTCCCAGCCGGAGGCGCTGGTCTCAAGCAGGAACTCACCCCAGAGGTCGGGCACCTGATTGTCGCTGACGACGTTGCGGTTCGCGCCCGCCTTCGCCTCGGTCTCGACGCGGCTGGCCAGCCGATCGATGTTGATGATGTCCACCCGGGCCACCAGTTCCTGACCGCCGAGGGCCAGCAG
>JAEZFL010000004.1 GCA_023417515.1 Pseudomonadota bacterium
TGGCTCGGCGGCAGGGCGGCGCTGGTCTCCATCTCGAAGCAGAAGCTGGCATCGTTCAGCCGGAGCTTGGCGATCGATTCCCTGAGCTTCTCGAAATCGTTGGCGTCGACCGGGAACAGGCCGCAGAAGACGACCGGCTGGACCTCCTTGAAACCGGGCAATGGCTCGGCGGCAGGGCGGCGCAGCTCGGTGATGGTGTCGCCGACTCGGGTCTCGCTGATGTCCTTGATCTGGGCGGTGATGAAGCCGATCTCGCCCGGCCCCAATTCGGGCAGCTGCTCGATCTTGGGGCGGAAGGCGCCGACGCGGTCGACCAGGTGGGTGGTGCCGCCGGCCATGAACTTGACGTTCTGGCCCTTGCGGATCGCGCCGTCGATGACCCGGACGAGGATGACGACGCCGAGATAGGGATCGTACCAGGAATCGACGAGCATCGCCTTCAAGGGCGCGTCGCGATCCCCCTGGGGCGGCGGGATGCGGGTGACGATCGCCTCCAGCACCTCGGCGATGCCGATCCCGGTCTTGGCGCTGGTGAGGACGGCGTCGTCGGCGGGCAGGCCGACAATGTCCTCGATCTCCTTCCTAACCTTGTCGACATCGGCGGCGGGCAGATCGATCTTGTTGATCACCGGCACGATCTCATGGTCGTGCTCGATCGACTGGTAGACGTTGGCCAGCGTCTGGGCCTCGACGCCCTGGGCCGCGTCGACGACGAGGAGGGCACCCTCGCAAGCGGCGAGCGAGCGCGACACCTCATAGGCGAAGTCGACGTGGCCGGGCGTGTCCATCAGGTTGAGGACGTGACCTTTCCAGTCGAGGCGGACGGTCTGCGCCTTGATGGTGATCCCGCGCTCCTGCTCGATCTCCATATTGTCGAGCACCTGGCCGTGGGTCATCTCGCGCGCGGAGAGGCCGCCGGTGACCTGGATGAGGCGGTCGGCCAGAGTCGACTTGCCATGGTCGATATGGGCGATGATGGAGAAGTTACGGATCTTGGAAAGGTCGGTCATTTCACGATTTTCTGGTCAGGGTCGCGCGCCCCTAGCAGGAGGGCGTGGGGGAGGCAAAGCGGGGAGGGCGAGCCCCGTGCTTTCAGCCGGCGTCGAAGGCGCGCCGCGTGTCCCGGCCCTTCGGCAGGACACGAACGATTTCCACATGCTCGTCGGTGACTCGGTAGAAGATCGTCGCGCGCCGCTCGAACGGGATGCTGCGCAGCCCCGGCGCGAGCTCCTCGTGCGGCGTGCCGCGGTGCGGGACGTCGGCAAGGCTCAGGCAGGCCTTCCGAAGGCGAGCGTCATAACCATCCGCTACGGCCAGATCGGCGGCCTCGGCAACCCAGATGTAGATGGAGAACAGGTCATCCCGCGCCTGCTGGGAGACGGCGACCTCAGCGGCCACGCTTCGCCTTGTAATCGGCAATGCGAGCGTCGAGCTGGGCAAAGACCTCGTCGGCCGGGATCGGCGGGCGAGGATCGTTCAGCGCTTCGTCGATCTTGGCCTTCACCCAGGCCTGGTATTCGGGCGAGTCCTCGTCTTCCGGCGGGCCGAACAGCCGATCGAGCAGCGCCTCTTCCCGCTCCAGCGCGCGCAGGCCGGCGCGGACCACTTCGGAAACCGAGCTGTAGGCCCCCGACTTCACCCGCGCCTCGGCCTTGGCGGCGAGCGGGCCGAGCGTGACGCTGATCGGTTTGTTGGCGCGGGCTGACATGGCGCGGCTCCTGTACGACTTTGTCGTACATAGGGCTTGAGCGGGCTTCGATTCAAGGGAGCTTCCCCGAAAGGAGGCCTGACCCAAATCGGCGGCGGCGCGTTCCTTCGTCCATGACCAGCCGCATCGAAGAGCTCCGCCGCCGGATGGAGGAAGCCGCCGCCGCGATGGATTTCGAGGAGGCGGGCAAGCTTCGCGACCAGATCAGCCTGCTGCGCGGCCAGGACGGAGAGCCGGCGGCGGAGGAGATCGACCCGACGGGGCTCGAGCGCCAGCAGCCGGGCCGGATGGGCCTCGGCACCAGCCAGCAGCGCATCAGTCCGCCGGCGGGCTGGAAGCCGCCGAGGAAGCCGAACCCGATGACCCGGGGGCGGTCGCGCGGGCGGCGTTCGTCCTAGCGGCCCGGCGCTTCGGCGGGACGCGAAATCTTTACCGACCGGTGCCTAGGGTCGCACTTGACGCGCGCAACAGTGGGATTCGTGGATGAGGGCGCCAGCCTTGCCGATCGTGACCGAGCCGCGCGCTCGCGCGCCCGATTCCGTGCGCGACGGCTTCGTCGTCCGCGACCGGATCGTGCGGGCAGTGCCTGAAGAGCTCGTGGACGACTGGCAGGGGCTCGCCGGCCAGCCGGGCGAGGCCAATTGCTTCGCCGAGCCCTGGTTCGTCGCCGCCGGGCTGCGCAACCTCGCCGACGGCGAGGTCCGGCTGGTCGAAGTGCGCGAGGACGGGCTGCTGATCGGGCTGCTGCCGCTGTGCGTGGCGGGACATTACGGGCGGATTCGAGTCCGCCACGTCGAGAACTGGCAGCATTATCACGACTTCCTCGGCACGCCGTTGGTCCGGGCAGGAGCCGAGCAGGCGTTCTGGCGAGCGATCCTCACCCATCTCGACGAAGCGGACTGGGCGGCGGGCTTTCTTCACGCCAGCGGCCTGGTCGAGGGCGGGCCGGTCCATCGCGGGCTCGAGGCCGCGGCACGAGCGCTCGGGCGCGGCTGCCCGGTGGTCCATCGCACCGTCCGAGCCGAGCTTGCGAGCAACCTCTCGCCCGCCGCTTATTACGAGTCCCAGGTCCGCAAGAAGAAACGGAAGGAGCTGAAAAGGCTCCAGAACCGCCTCGCCGAATTGGGCGAGGTGACGACGCGGAGTCTCGCCGGTGGCGACGAGCTGGGGCAATGGATCGACGCCTTCCTCGCGCTGGAACGCGCCGGCTGGAAGGGCCGGGCCGGCTCGGCGCTCGGCTGCGCACCGGCCACCGAGGCGTTCTTCCGCGAAGCGGTGAACGGCGCCGCCGTCGCCGGCCGACTCGACTTCCTGCGATTCGATCTCGACGGCCGGCCGATCGCGATGCTGGTCAATTTCCTGGCCCCGCCCGGCGCCTTCTCGTTCAAGATCGCCTTCGACGAGGCCTTCGCCCGATTCTCGCCCGGAGTGCTGATCCAGCTCGAGAATCTGCAGATACTCGCGCGCGGAGACATCGAATGGATGGACAGCTGCGCCGCCGAGCATCACCCGATGATCGACAGCTTGTGGGGGGAGCGGCGCTCGGTCGTCCGGGTCACGGTCCGCCTCGCCGGGCTTCGGCGCGGCCTGGCTTATTATGGGTGCAGGGCGCTCGAGCTGGCGTCGGCCGGACGATGGGCGGCGCTGACCGCGCTCCCCACCCTGATCGCTGCGGGGGAAGGCGCATGACTCCCTTCTCCGAAGCCGCCCTCGACACATTGCGCGGCGCTTATCCCGAGCGGCCCACCATGCTTCGCCACGATCTTTGCGGCCATGAGCTGCTTGGCCTCGAGGCGTTGATCGAGCTCGCCCAGCGGATGCGGCCGGTCGACGTCGAATATAATAGGGCGGACCTGCCGGTCGGGGTGGATCCCGCCCAGACCCCGTCCAACGGCCTGTCGATCGCCGAGACGATCCGGTCGATCGAGGAGAACGGCTCGTGGATGGTGCTCAAGTTCGTCGAGCAGGACCCGGTCTATCGCGCGCTGCTCGGCGACACGCTCGCCGCGCTCGCGCCGGTGGTCGATCCGGCTACTGGCAAGATGCTGAAGCAGGAAGGCTTCATCTTCATCTCCTCGCCGAACGCCGTCACCCCGTTCCACTTCGATCCGGAGCACAACATCCTGCTCCAGATACGCGGGCACAAGGTGATGAACGTCTTCCCGGCCGGGGACGAGAGCGTGGCGCCTGCGCCTCTCCACGAGGCCTTCCACGCCGGCGGCCACCGCAACCTCCCGTGGAGCGAGGAGTTCGCGGCCAAGGGCACCGCATTCCCGCTCACTCCCGGGGACGGGCTCTATGTTCCGGTCAAGGCGCCGCACTGGGTCAAGAACGGCAGCGAGGTGTCGATCTCCTTCTCGATCACCTGGCGGTCGGAATGGAGCTTCCACGAGGAATATGCCCATGGCTGCAACCGGCTGCTTCGCTCGCTCGGCCTGAAGCCGGCGGCGCCGCGCCGTTACCCTGACGACAATCGGTTGAAGTCGGCCGCCTATCGCGCCCTTCGCCGGGCCGAGCGCGTGGCGAGGGGCGAGCGGCCGTGAACGGGCAAGTCTCCAACCCGCGGCTCAGCGTCGCAATGGCCGTCTACAACAACGCGCCGTTCCTGGCCGAGGCGATCGACAGCATCCTTGCCCAGACGATGGCCGACTTCGAATTCCTGATCGTCAATGACGGCTCGAGCGACGGATCGGCCGCGATCATCGATGACTATGCGGCACGGGATAAGCGGATCCGCGCGATCCACCAGCCCAACCGAGGCCTCGTCGCAAGCCTCAACCTGATGATCGAGGAGGCGCGCGCGCCGCTGATCGCGCGCATGGACGGCGACGACATCTCGCTTCCGACCCGTTTCGAGCGCCAGCTCGCTTTCCTGGACGCCAATCCCGATTACGGCATCGTCGGCACCAGCACCCACGACCTCGACGAGCATGGCCGGCTCAGCCTCAACGAGGATTTCCACCCGCTCGATCACGACGCCTTCCTTGCGGCGCTCGAGACCGGGCCGTGGCTGTGCCATCCTTCCGTGGTCATGAGGCGCGACGTGGTGCGCGCCGCGGGCGGCTATCGCGCCGCCTTCCGTCATTGCGAGGATTACGACCTGTGGCTGCGCCTGTCGGAGACGACCAGGCTGTGCACGATCCCCGACCGGCTGTTCCATTATCGCCGCTCGCCGAACCAGGTGAGCAGCGCCCATGTCCTCGAGCAGTTGACCGGAGCCGCGATCGCCTATGCCGCCCATTGCGAGCGCGAGGCGGGGCGGCCCGACCCGACGGACGGGATCGAGCGGCTTCCGCCGATCGACCGGCTCGACGCGCTGTTCGGCCGCGAGGGTGTGGCGCGCGAGGTCCGCGCCAAGGTTGCGCCCGCGATCGTGTGGAGCGAGCAGGCCCTTCGCGGCGAGGGCTTTCCGTTGCTGCTCGCCCATATCGAAGAGGGCGGGGACCGCGCCGGCCTGTGGCGGACGGCGTTGCGCCTGGTGAGACTGGGCGAGCCGCAGCGGGCGGCGCGCCTCGCTTTCGCCCTCGCCGCCGCCTAGACGGGGCGCGCCGAGCGGCTGAAAGAGAAATGGTGCAGACGACCAGGTATTCAAAGCGGGGCGAGCGTACATCGGCCCCGGCGCGGCCGCGGCTCATCCTGTTCAACAAGCCCTTTGGCGTGCTTCCGCAGTTCACCGACGAGGGCGAAGGGCCGGCGCGGCCGACGCTTGCGGATTATCTCGACGTGCCCGGAGTCTATGCGGCCGGACGGCTCGACCGGGACAGCGAGGGGCTGCTGCTCTTAACCGGCGACGGGCGACTTCAGGCGCGGATCGCCGATCCCAGGTTCAAGATGGCGAAGACCTATCTCGTGCAGGTCGAGGGGGAGCCCGACGAGGGCAGCCTCGAGACGCTTCGGCGCGGCGTTCGGCTGAAGGACGGGATGACCCGGCCGGCGGAGGCGGAGCGGATCGCGCCGCCGGCCTTGTGGCCGCGCGACCCGCCGGTGCGGTTCCGCAAGAGCGTTCCCGATTGCTGGCTGAGGCTGACGATCAGCGAGGGACGCAACCGGCAGGTGCGTCGGATGACCGCGGCGGTGGGCCTTCCGACGCTTCGGCTGGTGCGGTGGAGCATCGGCGAATGGACTTTGGACGGGCTGGCGCCGGGGGAATGGCGGGCGGCGGATTAGTCGCCGGGCCGCGGCTCGGCGGCGGGCAGGTTGATGACGTTGTAGCGCCTCAGCCCCGCGTCGCTGAGCCAGCAGATGCCGGGCGCGGGGGTGTCGAGCTGGAGGCGCAGCAGGCCGCGGCTGATCCCGGCGCGGATATAATAGTCCGCGCGCTCCTCGGCCCAGCGGGCGGCGGCATTCTCGCGCTCGGCCTGGGTCTGGGGTGAGGCCGGATCGGACAGGGGGACGGCGGTGAAGCCGAGGCGGCCGCCTTGGTCGACCTCGCGGGCGATTCCGCCGAGGAACGCCTCGGCACAGGCGCCGACGCAGCGCGCTCCGGAGGGGATCCGGGTGACGGTGCCGCGGGCGCGAACCGCGTGGCCGATCCGGAGCGCCTCGGCCATGTCGCCGCCGGGGGAATCGAACCAGATCTCGTCGGGATCGGACTCGAGCAACGGCGCGAGGCGCTGGGCCGCGCCGGGATCGATCGTGCCTTCGGCGCGGAGGATCGTGGCGCCGCCGCGCTCGTCGAGGGTGAAGCGCATCGGCTGGCGGCTCGCGTCGGCGGCGACGGGAGCGGCTTCGGACAGGCAGTCGCTCGGCTCGGCAGTCGCTGCGGCGGGGATTGCGGCAAGGGCGATCAGCAGGACCCGCCTTCGCATCATCCCTCCCTCTTCGTCTCGCTAGCTCGCGTTGACGACGTTGTACTGGACGACTTCCTGCTGGGTCAGGCAGCGGCGGGTCTCGCTATTGGCGCCCGCAGGGACCGCGCGGACCTGGTACATGACGTCGGTCAGCAGGTTGCGCGAAATGCCCATTCGGATGAGGAAGTCGTTGTCCTCGGTCGCGAGCAGGGCGGAGGCCTGCTCGATCTCGCCGACCACGCCGACCGACTGCTCGCCGCCGCGCGCGATCTCCTGGCGGACGGCGCTGCCGTTCGACAGGTGGGTGAACATGTGGACGATGAACAGGCCGCCCGGATCGATCATCCGCGCGGCGCCGCCCATGAACATGAAGTTGCAGGCCGAGAAGCAGGCCCAGCCCGCGGGGATCCGGGTCGGATAGCCGGCCTGGCGGATGATGAAGCCCGCCTGGGTGCCGGCGCGGGCGTCGCCGCCCGGAGAGCGCAGCCAGATCTCGTCGAACTGGTCCTGATATTCGGCGAGCGCCGCCTCGAGGCGCGACGGGGTCTGCTGGTCGATCCGCCCTTCCGCCTTGAGCACGCGGACCCCGTCGATGACCTCGTAGGTGAAGGTCATCGAGCCGATGTTCGACCAATTGGGATTGGCCGGGCAGGTCGGATTGGCCGGGTCGCGGGCCTGGGCGGTCGCCTGGCCGAAGGTCAGAGCGGCGGCGATCAGGCCCGCGGCAAGGCGGTTAGGCGCGCGCATAGCGGGTCGACGGCGGCGTGCGGCACATGCGCTTGGGAACCGAGGTCTCCTCGCCGTCGATGATGACGATGTCGGTGACGGTCATGCAGCGCTGGCCGCCCTGGCCGGGATTGTCGACCGCGGTGACGGTCGAGCGGCCGCGAACGCCGGGACGGGTGTCGCTGGTCCATTCGGCCGTGGTGCCGACCCCGCCGCGCTCGGCGCGGGTGGTGACCTCGTCGGTCGCCTGCGCCGCCTTCTGCTGCTCGCAGGTGTCGAGCAGGTTCATCAGCGCGTCGGTGAGCAGGGTCTGGACCGGAAGCACCGAGCCGATCGTTCGGGTGACCCGGTTCGAGCCCAGAAGGCCGCCGGCGACGGCGCCGCCGAGCCCGCCGAGCACGTTGCGCCTGGTCTGGCGCGCCGCCGACTGCTGGCAGGTCTGCGCATCGGCCTGGACCGCCGCCGCGCCGGAAGCGACCGCCGGCAGCGGAGTCGCAAGGCTGCCCAGAACCAGGGCGGAAATCATCAAGCTACGCGACATGAGCATCTCTCCCCTCTTGCCCGTGCCTGCCCTCTTACGCCTTCGCCGGAGCGACGTGAACCCATTGCGACCAAAGCGAAAGAGCGGGCGACAAACAAGGCCGCCTCCCTCGCGGAAGGCGGCCCTGGAAGGGGATGGTTACGCGCCCGGACCGGTCCGGGAGCGGATCAGGCGCCGGTCACGCAGGGGCTGGTCGCGCCGCGGCCGTTGGGACCCCAGCGGCGGAAGCCGTTCGAGTCGACGTGGAAGCGAACGCCCGAATAGAAGCCGAGGCCGGTCCGATAATCGCGGCCGTCGCGGGCATGGGCACGGCAGACCTCGCGGATCAGGTCGCCGCGGCTGACGCTGGCCGAGACCGGCACCAGGTCGAGCGCGAAGAAATGGCGGTGGGCCGAAGCGGGGGCGCCGTTCGAGCAGCGGTTGAGCTCGGGGTTGCGATAGCCGGACACCGGCTGGACCGCGCCGACCGCGGGGATGACGTCGCGCTTCACGAACTGCAGCGTCTTGACGATATTGTCCCACTTGTCGCGCGGGGCGACCTCGAAGCCGGCGGCGCCGCACTCGCGGAAGGACGAGGAGGTCCGCACCAGCTGCCACACCGGAACGACGTCGCCGACGCCATTGGCCTCGAGATGGTTCTGGAACTCGGTGAGGGCGTCGCGATTGGCGGGCGAGCGGGCGAGCCAGGCGGCGAAGTCGGCGCGGCTCTGGCCCGGAGTGATCTCGGGGCCATTGTCCTGCGCGAAGCTGTCGATCCGGACCGGAACGGCGGCGGTCATCGTCGTGGCCGTGCTGGTCAGCCCGGCGTGGGCGGCCGGCTGTGCCTGGGCGACCGGAGCGGTGGCCGTGGCCGGAGCCAGAGTGAGCGAAAGCGCCGCCGCAAGCGCGGCTCCAACCGTGAATTTTTGCATGCACTTGATATAGTTGGCTTTTCGGCGCTGTGACCCCGGCGCCGCGCAGCTCAACCCAGGCGGCTATCGATTCGTCGCAGATTCTCGTTGCGGCGGCGGATTCGATGGAACTTCTTGCAGAGTGGGTGAAAGCGGCGCGGGAACGACCGGAATCGGCGGCGGCAGAGGTGGCGCCAGGGGGTCCTCGCCGCGCTCGATCACGGCACAGGGGGATTCGTTGCCGAGCGGGCCGGCCGAGCCCCAGCGGCGGAAGCTGCGCGTGTCGACGTGGAAGCGGGTGAAGGCATAGAAGCCGAGGCCGACGCCGCTTGCCGACCCCTTGCGGCGGTGGACCCGGCACATCGCCCCGAAGATCCGGCGGCGGTCGAGCGGCTTCAGCGGCACGAGGTCGAGGGCGCTGTAATCGCGGTGGGCGCTGCCCGCCGAGCCGCGCGCGCACAGGTTGAGGCCGGGGTTGCGATAGCCCGACACCGCCTGGACCGGGCCGACCGCGGGCACGACGTGGCGGCGGACGAAGCGCAGGGTGGCGGCGATATTCTCCCAATATTTGCGCGGCGGCACCTGGAAAGGCGGGCCGTTGCACTCGCGCCACATCGTCGCCGTGCGCAGCACCTGGAAGGTCGGAAGGATGCCGTAGACCTGCTTGCGCCGAAGCCAGGCCTCGAAGGCGCGAACCTCGGCGGCGACATGCGGCTTGGCGGCGAGGAAGGCGTGATAGGCCGCCTCGCTCTGTCCCTCATTGGGCAGCTCCTGCGCGGCCGCGGGCGCGGCGAAAGCGGCGAGCAGGATCGTCGCGAGGAGGAGCCGCGGTCGGAACATCGGCCCTGGCATAACCGAGACTCGGCGATTGCCAATGGGGCGGTCGCGACGTGACGTCACCCAGCCGTCATGCCGAACTCGTTTCAGCATCCATCGTCGGGCTTCGCCGTGGGTGGAGGAATGGACCCTGAAACAAGTTCAGGGTGACGAATGTGAGTGCATCGCGCCTGCTTGCGCAGCTTCGGTGCTGTGTTAATGTCATGACACACTAGCCGGAGCCTGCGCATGAATCTGTTGATCCTCGCCGCCGCCGCTTTCTTCGCCCAGGGCGACAACCCTGCCCCCTCCCCGAGCGGGGCGACGGGAACGCTGCTGGTCGGCAACAAGGGCGAGGACACAGTCAGCTTCATCGACCTCGCCACCGGCCGCGAGCTCGGGCGGTCGCCGACGGGGCGGATGCCGCACGAGATCGCCATCTCGCCGGACGGGCGCCACGCCGCGGTGGTCGCTTATGGCGGGCGAACCATCGACATCTTCGACATCGCGACTCGCGAGCGGGTGCGCTCGATCGACCTGTCGCCGAACGAGGGGCCGCACGGAATCGCCTGGCTTCCCGACGGCCGGATCCTCGCCACGACCGAGCGAAGCCAGTCGCTGAGTGTCGTCGACACGCGCCAGCGCGACTCGGTGACTGCCATCCCCACCGGCCAGCGCGGTACTCACATGGTCGCTGTGAGCCCCGATTTCCGGCGCGCCTTCACCGCCAACATTCCCGACGGCACGGTGAGCGTCCTCGACCTCGCCGGCGGCGCCAAGCTTCGCGATATCCAGGTGGGCGGCAATCCCGAAGGGATCGCGCTGAGCCCGGACGGGCGCACCCTGTGGGTCGGCGACCTCCAGGGCGCGCGGGTCCAGGCGTTCGACACGGAGAGCTTCGAGCGGGTCGCGGAGGTCGCGACCGGGCCGGTCCCGATCCGCGTGCTGGCGAGCCCGGACGGGCGCTGGATCGTCACCTCCAATCTCGGCTGCGGCTGCCTTACGATCATCGACGCCGCGACCCGAGCGGTCGTCCGGACGGTCCCGGTCAGCGGCGATCAGCAGGCGGGGCAGGTGACGATCCTGTTCTCGGCCGACGGGCACCGACTCTACGCCGCGGAGACAGGGCGCAACCAGGTCGCCGAGATCGACATGGCGACGGGCGCGGTGGTTCGCCGCCTCGATGCCGGGCGCCAGGGCGACGGCCTCGCCATCGCTCCGGCTGCCCGCTAGAGCCAGGGCATGACCCCACTTTCCGTCGATCTTCCCCATAGTCTCGGCCGGGCCGAGGCCCGGCGCCGGATCGAGAACGGCACCGGCAGCCTCGGCCGGCATCTGCCCGCCGGCGCTACCGTCCAGAGCGACTGGGCCGGCGACAAGCTCAACCTCGCCATCGGCCTGATGGGCCAGGACGTGCGGGCGGCGGTCGACGTCCAGGAGACACTGGTGCGGGTCGAGATCGTGCTTCCGCCGGCGCTCGGCTTCTTCCGACCGCTGATCGAGGCCGGCATCCGCAAGGGCGGCGAGCAGATGCTCGAGGACAAATCGAAGAAGAGCTGATCGCGGTGAAACCCACCCCGCTCGCCCTGAGCTTGTCGAAGGGCTGCCCTTTCTCTTGTCTCGTTCGAACGAAGAAGGACAGGCCGTCGACAAGCTCGGGCCGAGCGGAGGTCGGGGCTCTTTGCGCGCCCGCCCGCGCCCGCTAAGCATCACCTGAGAGTATAGCGGTCCGGGGGAGTCCTGCATGCGTCATGTCGCGGTGATCGGATCGGGGCCGGCCGGCTATTACAGCGCGGAGGCGCTGCAGAAGATCTACGGGGCGGACGTCCATGTCGACGTGATCGACCGAATGCCGGTGCCCTACGGCCTGATCCGCTTCGGAGTCGCCCCCGACCACCAGTCGATCAAGGCGGTGTACAAGCGCTACGAGAAGGTGGCGCTGAGCGACAATGTCCGCTTCGTCGGCAACGTCACGGTCGGCCAGGACGTGGGCATCGACGAGCTCCAGCGGCTCTACGACGCGGTGATCATCGCCACCGGGGCGCCGCTCGACCGGCCGGTCGGAATCCCGGGCGCCGATCTGCCCGGGGTGGTCGGATCGGCGGCGTTCGTCGGCTGGTATAACGGCCATCCCGACTTCGTCGGCCTCGCGCCGAGGCTGGACACGGCGAGCGCGGTGGTGATCGGCAACGGCAATGTCGCGCTCGACGTCGCCCGCATCCTGTCCAAAACCGCGCGCGAGTTCGAGGGATCCGACATCGTCGCCGACGCGCTGGCGGCGCTCCAGGGCTCGGCGATCCGGGACATCCACGTGCTCGGCCGGCGCGGCCCGCACCAGATCGCGATGACTCCGAAGGAGCTGGGCGAGCTCGGCCATCTCGAACAGGCGGCGCCGAGCGTCGACCCCGCCGATCTGCCGCCGGTCGAGGCGGATTCGGCGCTCGATCCCGGGCTGCGCAAATCGGTCACCATCCTGCGCGAGTTCGCCGCCAACCCGCCCGCCGGCGACAAGCCCAAGACGATCGACTTCGACTTCTTCGCCAAGCCCGTCCGGATCGAGGGCGACGGCAAGGTCGAGCGGGTGATCGTCGAGCGGACCGAGCTCGATACCGACGGCCGCGCGACCGGCACCGGAGAGACCTATGCGATTCCGTGCGGACTGGTGATCAGCTGCATCGGCTACCGGACGCCGCCGATCGACGGCGTGCCCTATGATTCGGACCATGGCCGTTTCGCCAATGACGAAGGGCGCATCGGCGACGGCCTCTATTGCGTCGGCTGGGCGCGGCGCGGGCCTACCGGCACGATCGGCACCAACCGGCCGGACGGCGCCGCCATCGCCGACCTCGTCCATGCCGATTTCGGCACCGCGATCAGCCGCAAGGCGGGCCGGGCCGGTCTCGACCGCCTGCTCGGCGAGCGCGGAGTCGACGTGGTCACGTTCCGCGACTGGCAGAAGATCGAGGCCGCCGAGGCCGAGCGCGCCCGCGACGGATCGCCGCGCGAGAAATTCACCGATGTCGACGAGATGTTGCGGCAGCTCGGGATCGGCCGCACCACGGATTGAGGGGAGAATGACCATGCCGAACAGCTTCACCAGCCGCCTTCGCCGCTTGGGCGCGGGCACCGCAGCCATCCTTCTGATCGCCGGCGCGGCCGCCTGCGGGGGCGGGTCGGACAGCGCCGATCGCGGCGACGGCAAGATGAAGTCGATGCTGGGCGGCGGCGAGCGCAACGAGAGCGGCGACAGGAATGGCGGCGAGCGCGGCAATGGCGAGCGCGGCGCCTCCGACCGCGGCAACGGCGAGCGCGGCGCGAGCGAGAATAGGGGCGAAACCATCCGCATGGGCTCCGACAGCCAGCGCGGCGGCGCCGACAATTTCGACCGGCGCGTGCGCATCGTCAACAATAGCGGCCAGACGATCAGCTTACTGCGCGGCTCGCCGACCAGCGACCAGAATTGGGGCGCTGACCGCATTCCAACGCTGACCCTGTCGGCCGGCCAGACGACCATCGTCGACTTCAACGACGGCAACGGCGAGTGCCGCTACGACCTCCAGGCGACCTTCGCGGACGGCACCACCCGCGAGCAGCGCGGCGTCAACATCTGCCAGGTGTCGGAGTGGATCGTCAGCGACGACGGAAGCGCGGCGCGCTAGCCGCCTGGGCGGTCGAACCGCACCTGAGCCCTCCCCATTGTGGGGAGGGGCTGACGCAATCAGGCCGATCGAGCTCCAGTCGCGAAAAGCGCGCGCGGCGGGCGTTCGGAGCGCTTGAACTTGCCGAACTCGGCCCCTATAGACCCGCCTCTGCCTCCGCCGGCCCGGTCTCGACCGGGCCCGGACGATCGGTCGGGGAGTAGCTCAGCCTGGTAGAGCACTGTCTTCGGGAGGCAGGGGCCGGAGGTTCGAATCCTCTCTCCCCGACCAACATCTTTCTTCGCCGCTGGAATAGCCGGACGCCTCATTGCGGGGGCGGCGGCGGGCGCGTCGGAGTTACCCGCCAGATCGTGTTGGAGAGGTCGTCGGCGACGATCAGGGCGCCGCGCGGGTCGAGGGTCACTCCGACCGGCCGGCCGCGCGCCTTGCCGTCCTGGCCGAGGAAGCCGGTGACGAAGTCGACCGGCGGGCCGGCCGGGCGGCCGTTGCGGAACGGAATGAAGATGACCCGGTAGCCGACCGGCGGGCTTCGGTTCCAGCTGCCATGCTCGCCGACGAACAGACCGTCGGCAAATTGCGCGCCCATCACCGGGCTCGAGAATGCGAGGCCGAGCGTGGCGACGTGAGAGCCGAGCGCGTAGTCGGGGCGGACCGTCGCGGCGACGAGCGCCGGGTTGGCGGGCCGGACCCGAACGTCCGGGTTCGGTCCCCAATAAGCATAGGGCCAGCCGTAGAAGGCGCCTTCGCGGACCGAGGTGACGTAATCGGGCACGAGATTGGGGCCGATCTCGTCGCGCTCGTTGACCGCGGCCCAGAGCTGGCCGGTGCCGGGCTGGAAGGTGAGGGCGGTCGGGTTGCGAAGGCCGGTCGCGAATGGGCGGTGGGCGCCGGTCTGGGCATCGATCTGCCACACCATCGCGCGGTCGACCTCGGCGGTCATGCCGCGCTCGGTGATGTTGCTGTTGGAGCCGATGCCGACATAGAGGAAGCGCCCGTCGGGGCTCGCGGCGAGCGCCTTGGTCCAATGGTGATTGATCGCCGAGGGAAGGTCGGTGACCTTGACCGGCGCGCCGCTCGCGCGGGTCTGGCCGGGCTGATAGTCGAAGCGCACCAGCGCGTCCTGGTTGGCGACGTAGAGATTCGAGCCGACCAGGGCGAGGCCGTAGGGCGCGTTGAGATTATCGGCGAAGATCGCACGGCCCTCATAGGTGCCGTCGCCATCGGCATCGCGCAGGATGGTGAGGCGGTTGCCGCCGCTCACCGAGCTGGTGCCCTGTGCCTTGATGACGCCGGCGATGACGTCCTTGGGCGTGAGGCGGGGGGCACCGCCGCCCCTGCCCTCGGCGACGAGGATGTCGCCATTGGGAAGGACGAGCGTCTGGCGCGGGATGGCGAGATCGGTCGCGATCGGAGTGATCGTGAAGCCGTCCGGCACCGTCGGGCGCTGATCGCCCCAGCCGGTCGGCTTGGAGATCAGCATCGACGGCAGAAGGCCGCGCTGCGGCTCGGGGAGCGGCGGGTTGGGGCCGTAGGTCGGCGCCTGGGTCTCGCTTCCGCAGGCGGTGACGAGAGCGGTGGCGGCAAAGGCGAGGAGGATCCGGCGCGTCATGGCGTCACTCCCGCGCGAAGAGTGGAGAAGCCGAGCCAGGTGGCGACGAGGACGAGCAAGGTGACGATCGCCGACAGGATGAGCGCCTCCGGCATGCTCGCCCAGGAATCCTTGGCATGGACGAGGGCGTCGACGAAGCCGAGCACGAAGGCGGCGAGCAGGAGCAGGACGTAGATGATCGACCTGCGTCCGCGCCGGCCGCGGATCAGTCCGATCAGCGCCGCCAGAAGCGCGAAGCCGGCGAAGACGAGGCCGCCGACGATCAGCCAGGACGCGAAATTCTTCCACTGGATCTGGTAGCTCGCCGAATAGGCCCAGTCGCTGAGCAGGGCGCCGAGGAAGAGCGGGACGGTCCCCGCCAGAAGCACCGCGTGGAGCGGATGCAGCGGCTTCGCATAGGCCCGATCATGATCGGATGGCATGTCGTCCCCTCTCCCTGTTGCCGGCCATGCGATGCGCGGCCTCCTCTCCGTAACGAGCCTTCGGGCGAATCGTTGCGCCGACGGTCCGAGCGGCCCTAGAGAAGCCACTCGATCGGCAGCCGCGACAGCAGCCTGACCGCGGCCCGCCGCCAGCGGCTGGCCCCGGGTTCGACATCATGGCGAACGGGTTCGCCGTCCCGCTGCTCGACCCAGTAGAGACGGTCCTCGTCCGACAGCCGCACCTCGTAGGCACGGGCCGGGGCGAGCCGATCGAGGTCCGACTGGATGCCCTCGGCCAGATCCGGGCTGTGAATGACGAAGCCGAGCTCGGTATTGAGGTTCGCCGAGCGCGGGTCGAAGTTGAACGAGCCGACGAACAGCCGCTCTCCATCGGCGGTGAAGGTCTTGGCGTGGAGGGCCGAACCGGCGCCGCCGAGCCGTGAGGCTGTGCTGCCCGAACCCGGCCTGGTCCGGGCCGGGCGCGCCGGCCGCTCGGCGGCGTCGGGACGGCGCAGCTCGAAGATGCGTATGCCCGAGCGAAGCAGCTTCCTGCGCCATTTGGCGTAGCCGGCATGGACGATCGGGACGTCGGTCGCTTCCAGCGCATTGGTGAGAATGTTGACCTCGACCCCGCGCCCGGCGAGCGTCGCAAGCGAGCGAGTCCCGGCTCGAGTCGGGACGAAATAGCCGGAAACGAGATCGAGGCGGCGCTTCGGCTCGCCCATCGTCGCGATCATCTTGCGAAGGATGAGCTCGCGGCGGCGCGCCCGGCCAAGGACCTTGACCGGGTTGTCGCTGACCATCCGCACCGGCGCCCATTCGAACGGGACCTGCGCCTCGAGCAATTGCCCGGACAAAGGCAGGCCGCGCACCCCCTCCATATAAGCGAGCGCCGCGGGCTCGGCCGCTTTCGCCGCGAGCCGCGCCTCGACCGCCTCCCGCCGCCCGGCCCGAAGCTGCGCCACGACCCGGCTCGCCGGATAAGCGGGGGCGCTGGTCCAGTAGCGATCGAAGTCGTTCGAGACCTCGTCCACCACCGGCCCGACGGCGAGCACGTCGAGATCGACGAACAGGGCGCCTTCGCCGGCGCCGAAATATTCGTCGCCGATGTTGCGGCCGCCGACGATCGTCGCCTCGCCGTCGACGGTGAACGACTTGTTGTGCATGCGCCGGTTGAGGCGGCGGAAGTCGGTCAGGAAGCCGAGCAGGCGCGGTTTGCGGATCCTGAACGGATTGAACAGGCGGACCTCGATATTCGGATGGGCATCGAGCGCGGCGAGAGTGGGGTCGAGGCCGGGCGTGTTGTGGTCGTCCAGCAGCAGCCGGACCCGAACGCCGCGATTCGCCGCGGCGAGGAGCTCGCCGAACAGAAGGGTGCCGGTCAGGTCGGCGTGCCAGATATAATATTGCGCATCGATGCTGCGCTTCGCCGCCCTTGCAAGCATCGCGCGCGCGGCGAAGGCCTCGTGCGCCCCGGGAAGCAGGTGGACTCCGGACGGGGCAGGGGGCGGTTCGGCGGCCGGGGCTATTGCCCGGCCGACCGAAGCATCGCCGGATCGGGTGAAGGCCCGCCGTGCCCTTCGCAAGCTAGGATCGCGTCGTCGCGTCGACGTCGGTGCGCGACCTCATCATGCCGTCCACGCTCCAGGCGCCGGGGCCGGAGAAGACGAGATAGAGGAAGACGAAGCAGTAGAGGATCGCCGCGTCGCCCATATTGTTGACCGGGAAGGGCCCCATCGGCGCGTGGGCGTACCAGTAAGCGACCGCCATGGTACCGGACGCGATGAAGGCCGCGGGGCGGGTGAACAGGCCGATGGTGATCAGGACGCCGGTCACCAGCTCGATGATTCCGGCGAACGCGCCGAGGTCGGCGAACGCCCATCCGATCCCGGCCATGTCGCCGGCCGGGAAACCGAGGAACTTCTGGGTGCCGTGCTCCAGGAAGATCAGCCCGGTGACGATGCGCAGCAGGGCAAGGGCGTAAGGCGCCCGACGCGTAATCCCGACTTCGTCGATCATTCGAACCTCCTCCGGTAACCGCCAGGGCCGGCCGGCAAGCGCGCCGCCGCCGAGAAATCGTGATGCTCCCGCAACGATAGCGACAATGGGCGGTTCCCTCGGCCACAGGCAAGCCCTACATTTCCCGTCATGGACCAGGACCAGACCGGCAGAACCGAGTGGATCGTGCGCGACAATGAAGAGCGCCGCCGCTTCGAGATCGACCTCGGCGACGCAGTCGCCATTGCCGAATATAATTTGCCCAGCGGCATGATCATGTTCACCCATACCGAGGTGCCGCCGGAGCATGAGGGGAAGGGCGTCGGCTCGGCGCTGATCCGCGCGGGCCTCGCGGCGGCACGGGAGCGCGGGCTCAAGGTCATCCCGATCTGCCCGTTCTTCGCGGCCTATATGAAGAAGCACGAAGAGGTGCAGGACCTGCTCGACGACAGCTGGCGCCGCCGCTTCGGCCAGGCCTGAACGGGTCCCGAGCCGCGCTCATTGCGGAAGGGCATAAGCGATGAGGGCGTCGCTGCCCGGAGTTTCCATGAAGTGATGGCCGCCGGCCATGATCACCACATATTGCCGACCATTGGCCTCATAGGTCATCGCGCCCGCCTGGCCGCCCCCCGGAAGCGCGTCCTGCCACACGGTCTCGCCGGTGCGAATGTCGATGGCGCGGATGAGATCGTCGGTCGCCGCGGCGATGAACACCAGGCCGCCGGCGGTGACCACGGCGCCGCCATTGTTGGGCGTGCCGATGTTGAACGGAAGCATCGAGGGGATTCCCCATGGGCCGTTGCGGCGCGCGGTGCCGAGCGGGCGGTCCCAGATCGTCCGTCCGGTCGCCAGCTCGATCGCCCGGATTCCGCCGTAGGGCGGCTCCTTGCACAGCAGGCCGGTGAAGGGCAGGCGCCAGCCGGCATTGACGTCGACCGCATAAGGCGAGCCCCATTGCGGGTCGCCGGCGCCTTCGGCGCCGCCGCCCATGGAGCCGCCGCGCGCCTCGCTTCGCGGCGCCCACCCCATCCGGTCGGCCTCGGCGCGCGGCACGAGGCGGACGTAATTGGGCATGTCGTTGTAATTGGCGATGATCACACCGCGCACCGGGTCGATCGCCACTCCGCCCCAGTCGGTGCCGCCATTATAGCCGGGATACTGGATCGAGCGTCGGTCGGCGAGCGGCGGCGTGTACATGCCCTCATAGGAGGCCCGCCTGAACTGGATCCGGCAGACCATCTGGTCGAGCGGCGACATCCCCCACATGTCGCGCTCGGTGAGGGTGGGGAAAGCGAGCGTGTGATAGGCGGAGAAAGGCTGGGTCGGAGTGCGCTGCTCCGGCTCGACTCCGCCCTGCGGCACCGGCCGTTCCTGCACCGGGAAGAGGGGCCGCCCGGTGCGCCGGTCGAGGATGTAGATGTCGCCCTGCTTGCTCGGCAGCACCAGCGCCGGCACCCGGCCCTGGCCGACCGGGAAATCGACCAGAGTCGCCTGGCCACCGAAATCATAGTCCCACACGTCGTTGTGGACCGCCTGGAAATGCCAGCTCGGCCGGCCGGTGGTGACGTCGAGGGCGACCAGTGACGTGGCGTAGCGATTCTCCTCGGGACGGCGGCTGGAGCTCCAGTAATCGACCGCGGAATTGCCCATCGGCAGATAGACCAGGCCCAATTGCTCGTCGCCGCTGGCGATGGTCCACATGTTGGGCGTTCCGCGCGCGTACGTCTGGCCGGCCGGGGGGTCGCTGGTCCATTCCGGATTGACCATGTCCCACGCCCAGCGCTTGGCGCCGGTGACGGCGTCGAAGCCCTGGATGACTCCGGAGGGCGCCTCCCGGCGCTGGCCGTCGAGCACCTGATGGCCGGTGACGATGACGCCCCTGACGATGGTCGGCGGCGAGGTGATCGACACCATGCCCGGGAAGACCGGGCCCATGCCGGCCTTCATGTCGACCTGGCCGTTGGCACCGAATTCCGGGCAGGGTCGGCCGGTGCGGGAGTCAACCGCGATGATCCGCCCGTCGAGCGTGCCTTCGATGATGCGGGCGGCGCACAGGCTGTTGGGATCGGCGCCCGGCACCGCGTAATAGGACACTCCGCGGCAGGCGGCCGTATAGGGGATCCACTCCGCGGAAACCTCGGGATCGTAGCGCCAGCGCTGGCGCCCGGTGACCGGGTCCAGCGCGATCATGACGCTCATCCCCGTGCACAGATAGAGCGAGTCGCCGACCTTGAGGGGAGTCGTCTCGGCGCCGTATTTCTCGTCCGGAAGCTCGCCGGTGTTGAACACCCAGGCGCGCTCGAGCCGGGCGACATTGTCGGGCGTGATCTGGGCGAGCGGGGAATAGCGCCGAGCGCTGTCGGTGCCGCCATAAGCCGGCCAGTCGGCGCCCGCCTGCATCCGAGCGGTGTCGCTCGCCGCGCCGGCGATCGGCCCGGGAAGCGGCCCTGCCGACGGGCGGTTCGCGATCGAGATCAGGATCGCGCCGGCAATCAGAACGACCAGAATTCCTGCCGCGCCGGCGATCGCGCGGCCCCACCGCCACCGCCCGGGCATGAGCAGCGGCAGCATCAGCACGACGAGGATGGCGAGGACGGCCGGGCCGATGATCCGCGGAACCAGCGCCCACCCGTCGAGGCCGACCTCCCAGAACGCCCACAATATGGTGAGCGCGAACACGCCGAGATAGAGCCAGGCGCCGACCGCGCGGCCCCGGATCAGGAGCACGCCCGACGCCAGCAGGCCGAGACCGGCGAGGAGATAATAGATCGAGCCGCCGAGGATCGCGAGCCAGGCGCCGCCGATGGCGAGCACCAGCCCGACCAGCGCGAATATGGCGCCGACCAGGATGAGGACGAGCGAGCGGTTGCGCGGGCGCCTGTCGGCGGAATCGGGCAATCGGACCTCCTGTTGCTGGAGGGACCAATCGGGCGGCGAACGCGTCCGCCCGACGTCTCGCCCAACCGGCCCTCTCGGCTTTTGTTCCGGCCGGCCGCGCGCGGCTGCCTTCGCGGTCGCGGGCCTCGGCCGCCTGGCCCTGGGGCGCTCGTCGCGGTCGGGCTCGAAGCGCTGCTCGCGCCTGGGCGACCTTAGTTCGCGTCGCTTTCCGACGGGGGCCAGCGCAGCCCCGCCGTGTCGAACGTGAATTGCGGATTGCCGTTCTGGTAGAAAGGCAGCTCGACGATGGTTCGCTCGGCGCGCTTGAGCTTGTCAATCAGCGGGCCGGCCGATGCGGCGAACACAATTGCCGGGTTATAGTCGGCGCTGTCGTTGAGCGAGATGCGCTGCGCCGAGCCATCGAAGCTGATCGACCCGCGGCAGCCGGTCACGCCGCACACGATCTGCCCGCTGTCGGCGATGAAGATCACGTCCCGGCCATATTCCGGATGCTGCCGGACAACGATCGACAGATGCGTCTCGCCATAGGGGAAGCCGAGGTTGATCGAATTGGAGCTGCGAATGCGCGCCTCGACGATGTCGCGCCCGCGCAACTCATCGCGCCGACGGTCGTAGGTCCAGCTCGATCTCGGCGTTGGAGGCGCAGCCTCGGGTTCCGCTTCCGCCTGGTTTGTCGAGGCATTGACCGCGACCGCATCCGAGCCGGTGTCCGCCAGCGCATTCGTCGGTGCGGAATCGGCTGGCCTGGAACCCGATTGCGAGGCGACCGAAGCGATCAGCGCGATCGCGCCGATCCCTCCGCAGATTCCCAGCAGCAACCTCCGGTCCGCCGCGCTCTTGCGGAGGCCCGCAATCTCATCCGCGTTGAAGTCGGCATGGCAATATTGGCACCGCGTCGCGGCGGCATTGATGGTGTTGACGCATCTTGGACATTTGGCTGTCGCCATCTTCATCCCCCTTATGGGCGATGCTGGTCGGTCACCATTCCTCCGTCAAGATCGTGGCGCCGCGGAGGAGCCGAAACCCGAGTTCAGCGCGGGACGAAGGTCACGGTCGGGGGGATGTTCCTGAGATAGGCGGACCCGAGCGCCCGAGCGGTCTCATGGACGAGCGAGCCGGGCGGGATGGTGCGCCGGCGGGCGAGGTTCATGCGCCGCTCCCAGCGCCGGGTCTGCCAGTTATAGTGACGCTTCCGGACGATCTCGGCGGGGCGCCAATACCATTTGAGCAAGTTGTGGACGATGAGCTGGCGCGGCGCGTGCCGGGCGGCCTCGTCGATCAGCCGCTGGCGCTTGTCGGCATCGACGATCAGCCCGTGCGCCACGGCTTCGTCAATCATCCAGTGGAGCGCATTGTCCGACAGGGCGCTCTCGGCGACCGGGAAGCCGCCGCCGACGTCGCAATGGACTCCCGGGAACCAGATCTGGCGCAGGTCCGCGGGGCCACCGCCGGGCTGGGCGCGCCACAGGTTGGAGCGGAAGAAGGCGCGCCGTTCGTCGATCGCGATGGCGTGGCGCCCGACCGCGATATCGGGATTGTTCGCGGCATAAGGGAAATGGATCTGGTTCTCGATCCAGCCGACCGAGCTCACCGTGTCCCACAGGCCGACGAAGTGGATCTTGCAGTCGCGGCTGGAAAAGGTGGTCTTGAAGCCGCGGGCGAGATCGAAGGCGGGGCCGGCGCCGTCGCGCCTTCGCCCGATCGCGGTCAGCATTCGGATCGCATAAGGCACCAGCGCCTCGTTGCCGGGGCCGATCAGGCCGTACATGTGAATGAGCGCGGCGACCGCGCGAGCGGTATAGGCGCCGCGGCTGAAGCCGAAGATGAAGATGCGATCGCCTTCCTCATAATGGTTCATCAGGAAGGTGTAGGCGTCGCGGATGTCCGAGCGGAGGCCATAGCCGAAAGCATAGCCGAGCAGCCGAGTCGCCTTGCGCGTGCCCCAGGTAAGCGCCCCCGGCGGCTCCATCGTGCCGACGCCGGGATGATAATAACCGCACTGGCGGTCGCCAATGTCGAGCACCGAGAACAGCTTCACGACATTGGTGCGGTCAGCGGAATATTCGTTGGCTGTACCATCGAGGCAAAGAACAAGGTTCTTCACGACTGGCCCCCTTCTTGGAGGGCGAAAGACTGTGCCGGGAATGCGCCCGCCGCAAGCGCAAACTGCACGCCCCGGTCCGATCGGAATTGATCGCCGCTAGCGCAGAAGGAGGGCGACCAGCAGGAGCGTCTGAAGGGCAATCACCGCGGCGATGAGGATGGTGGCGCGCTGGTGACGCCGGTCGAGCTCGGCCTGAAGCGCGGCGAACGATGCGACCAGCTCCTCGCGGGTCGCCATCTCGTCCAGCCGCCGCGCGACGGCGTCGAGCGACGCGCCGGTCGTGCCCGTCTCGTTTTTCCCGGGCGCCATGATGCGGCCGTAGACGTCGCCCGCGACCTTGACCGCGGCTGACTGGACCGCCGAGCTCGCCGCCAGCTTTGCAACCAGGGCCGCAACCGCCGGCAGCGCCATCAGTATACGCGCGCCTTGGGCTTGATATACTCGGCTTCGTCGGTGAGCGTGTAGTCGTGGACCGGGCGGTAGTCGATCCTCACGCCGCCGCCCTTGCCGCCCCAGCCGTCGAACCACACGATCGAGTGCTTCATCCACTCCGCGTCGTCGCGCTGCGGATAGGTTTCGTGCATGTGGGCGCCGCGGCTCTCCTTGCGGTTGGCAGCGCTGTACATGGTGGTGACGGCCTGGCCGATCAGATTGTCGAGCTCGAGCGTCTCGACCAGGTCGGTGTTCCAAATGAGCGAGCGGTCGGTGACGTGGATGTCCTCCATCCGCTTGTAGACAGCGTCGATCCTGCCCTTGCCTTCCTCCAGCGTCTGCTCGGTGCGGAACACCGCGCAGTCGGCCTGCATGGTGCGCTGCATCTGGTCGCGGACCTGGGCGGTCGGGCTGCCGCCCTTGGCGAAGCGGAAATGGTCGAGCCGGGTGAGCGCCAGGGCGTCGCCGTCCTTGGGAAGCGGCGGATGAGCCGTGCCGGGCTTGATGATCTCGCCGAGGCGATGGCCGGCGGCGCGGCCGAACACGACCAGGTCGATGAGGCTGTTGGAGCCGAGGCGGTTGGCGCCGTGCACCGACACGCAGGCCGCCTCGCCGACCGCGAACAGGCCGGGGACGACGCTGTCCGGGTTGCCGTCCTTCAGGGTGACGACCTCGCCATGATAATTGGTCGGGATTCCGCCCATATTATAATGGACGGTCGGGACGACCGGCAGCGGCTGGCGGGTGAGGTCGACGCCGGCGAACACCTTGCCCGTCTCGGTGATTCCCGGGAGACGCTCGGCCAGGATGTTCTCGGGGATATGGTCGAGGTGGAGAAAGATGTGGTCCTTGTTGGGGCCGACTCCGCGGCCCTCGCGGATCTCCATCGCCATCGAGCGCGACACGACGTCGCGCGAGGCGAGGTCCTTCGCCGAGGGGGCATAGCGCTCCATGAAGCGCTCGCCCTCGCTGTTGGTGAGGTAGCCGCCCTCGCCGCGCGCGCCTTCGGTGATCAGCACGCCGGCGCCGTAGATTCCGGTCGGGTGGAACTGGACGAACTCCATGTCCTGGAGCGGCAGGCCGGCGCGAAGCACCATCGCGTTGCCGGCGCCGGTGCAGGTATGCGCCGAGGGCGCCGAGAAATACGCGCGGCCATAGCCGCCGGTCGCGAGCACCACCGCGTGGCTGCGGAAGCGGTGGACGGTGCCGTCCTCCAGGCACAGGGCGACGACGCCGACGCAGCGGCCGTTGTCCATGATCAGGTCGAGCGCGAAATATTCGATGAAGAAGTCCGCGTCATACCTGAGGCTCTGCTGGTAGAGCGCGTGAAGCATGGCGTGGCCGGTGCGGTCCGCGGCGGCGCAGGTGCGCTGGGCGGGCGGGCCCTCGCCCATATTCTGCATCATTCCGCCGAACGGGCGCTGGTAGATCTTGCCCTCGGACGTGCGGCTGAACGGAACGCCGGCATGTTCGAGCTCATAGACCGCGGCCGGGGCCTCGCGGACCATATATTCGATGGCGTCCTGGTCGCCGAGCCAGTCGGAGCCCTTGACTGTGTCGTACATGTGCCAGGTCCAGTGGTCCGGGCCCATGTTGCCGAGCGAGGCGGCGATTCCGCCCTGCGCCGCGACGGTGTGCGAGCGGGTCGGGAACACCTTGGTGATGCAGGCGGTCTTCAGCCCCTTCTCGGCCGCGCCCATCGTCGCTCGAAGCCCCGATCCGCCGGCGCCGACGACGACGACGTCGTAGCTGTGGTCGATCCGCTGATAGGCGTCGCCCGCCTTGTTGAGGTTGGTCGCCATTAAATCGCGCTCCCGCCGACGATGAGAGCGTGCGGCCGCTGCCCGGATGGACGATGCATCGAGCCTGCCCCCATTGAACCCGTCCCGCGAGAAGGCCTCGCGGAGCTTTTCCGATGTCGCCGCTTTTAGGCGGAACGCGGCCCGTTGCAAGGGCGCGGCTGTAGGCGGCGGGGTCGCGCCGGACGATCGGTTCCGGGCGGCAACCTAGGTTATGAGCAACGGCTTCGGCGCAGGCTATGGCTTGGCGGGCTAACCGGTTCTTTTCAGGGAGAATGTTCTACGCCGCACTGGCTCTCCTTGCTGGACCATGGCGGCGAGATGGGTCGGGAGATCCGTGCCCGCGATTGGTCGTCGACGCCGCTGGGCCCGCTGGAGGACTGGCCGCAGTCGCTGCGCACCGCGGTGGGCATGATGATCAACAACAGCGAGCCCAAGCTGCTGCTGTGGGGGCCGGAGCTCCTCACGCTCCATAACGATTCCTATCTGCGCTTCGTCCCTCCCGGCCGCGCCCACGGGATCGGCGAACGCTATCCAGAGCTCAATCCCGACCTGTGGCCGACCATGTCGGCGCTGGTCGAGGACGCCATGAGCGGGCGCGGCACCTGCATCCCCAACCTGCCGATCAGGCCCGAAGGCGCTGACAGCACCTCCTTCTTCCTGTTCTCTTCGTCGCCGGTGTTCGACGAGGATATCGCCGTCGCTGGGGTCAAGATCGCCCTGATCGAAACCACCGCGGCGGTCGAGGGCCAGCTCACGCTCGCCCGCGACCGCAACCGGTTGCGCGAGCTGTTCGAGCAATCGCCCGGCTTCTGCGCCCTGCTCACCGGACCGGACCACCGGGTGACGTTCGTCAACGAGGCGATGCGGCAGCTGCTCGGCGGCCGCGAGGTCGTGGGCCGTCCGTGGCCGGAGGCGGTCCCCGAGCTCGAGCGCTCGGGAATGCGGGCCGCCCTCGACGAGGTCCGTCGCACCGGCAGCGCCTATACCGAGCGCGAAAGGCACGTCAGCCTTCGATCCGCTCCCGACGCCGCCGGCGACGAGCGAATCATGGACTTCCTGTTTCACCCGGTGCGCGATTCCGACGGAGAGGTGAGCATCTTCGCGATGGGCACCGACACCACCGAGCAGGTGCGTGCGCAGGAACGGGTGCAACTGCTCCAGAACGAGCTCGTTCACCTGTCGCGGGTGAGCGCGATGGGGACGATGGCCTCGGTCCTTGCCCATGAGCTCAACCAGCCGATCACCGCGGCGGCCAATTTCGTTCGCGGCGCGAAGCGGGCGCTGGAACGGGACGATCGCGCCCTCGCCCGGTCGGGCCTCGACCAGGCCGACGACAGCGTGATGCGGGCCGGCGCCATCATCGACCGTATCCGGACGATGATATCGCGCGGCGAGGTCCGCAGCGAGGCGAGCGACGTCGCTGCTCTCGTCCGCGAAGCCTGCGCCCTCGCGCTGATCGGCACCGAGAGCGTGGACATGTCGTTCGAGTTCGATCTGGCCGACGGGCTCGCGGTCCTCGCCGACCGGACTCAGATCGAGCAGGTCATCCTGAACCTCGTTCGCAATGCGGGCGAGGCGATGGCCGATTCGGCCGAGCGAAGGCTGCATATCGCGACGGCGCGGGCGGGGGCGATGATCGAAATCCGCTTCTGCGACACCGGCCCCGGAATCGCGCCGGACGTGCTCGACCGCCTGTTCGAGCCCTTCTTCACCTCCAAGAAGGAGGGGATGGGCGTCGGCCTGCCGATCAGCCGGACGATCATCGAGGCGCATGGCGGCCAGCTGACCGCCGAGAACGCGCCCGAGGGCGGAGCGGTGTTCCGCTTCACCTTGCCGGCCGCGCGCTGATTGCGGTGGCCGGGCGTCCGCCGGCTAGACCGGGGCTCCGGCGAGCGCGACCTTGAGGACGCAGAATGCGGCCAGGGCGCCGCCGCCATAGACGAAGAAAGCGAGCAGGGTGATCCACAGCACCCGCTGGCTCTCCTCATGAGCATAATCGTCGATCACCTCGCGAAGGCCGTGCTGGATGTGCCAGAAGGTCGTGGCGACCAGAAGCAGCATCGGCACCGCCGCGAGCGGATCGCGAAGCCATTCGGTGACGGTCGCATAATCGACCGCCGGCAGCCTCAGCAGCGAGGCGACGAGCCACACCGAGAGAAGCAGCAGGGCGACGCTGTTGAGGCGCACCGCCCACCAATCCTTGCCGCCATGGCCGGCGGGGCCGAGGCCGCGCACGCGGCTCAACGGGGTCTCGATGCTCACAGCCGGTCTCCGAAGCAGATATAGGCCCAGAACAAGGCGGTCAGCAGCAGCGGCGCGACCGCGACGATCGTCGACCAGCGCTTGTTGGTGTTGAGCTCGAAACCGGCGCCGACATCCATCACCAGATGGCGGATACCCGACGCAAGGTGCTGCAGGAACGCCCAGGTCAGGCCGATGCCGACGACGATCCCGGTCCAGTGGCTCGCCCAGCTGACGAAATGATCATAGGAGTCGCGGCCGTCCGCGGCGGCCCACAGCCACCACAGAAGGGCGACTCCGCCGACGATCGCCAGTCCCGCGCCGGTGATCCTGTGAAGGATCGACACCAGCATGTGCGGGCCCCAACGCCAGATCGTCAGATGCGGCGAGAGCGGCCGCGACGTAGGTGCGAGCATTTTGTCCGGGCCTCCCCTGTTGTCCGCCCCGCTTTTAGGCCGCTCGCCACGGGTTGCAAGCACGCGTCGGCGCATGCCGGTTCGCGCCGCCGCGTGGCTAAGATCATCTTAACCAGTGACCGCTTAAGGCTTGCGGCGAAGCGAGACGCGAAGGGACGACGACCAGCATGCCTGCTGCAGTGGTGAACGAGGAAGAAGTCCGGCTTGAGGGCCGCATCGAGATGTTCGATCTGTCCGGGGAGCTCGCGGCGCGTTGCGCCGAGATCTGGCGGCACGTGTCGACCGAGGCGGACGTCATCGCCCGCGCCTACTGGACTCAATATGCCCGCTCGCCCGAGGTCAAGCAGCCGATCGGCGCCAAGAAGATGGACGAGCTGGTCCAGCGGCTCATCCCCTATCTCACCGCGCGCTACACGGCTCTCGACGACCATCGCTGGGTCGAGCTCGCCGGCACTTATGTCGAGTCGGCGAGCGCCGCGGGCATTTCGCTGACCACGCTCTTCTCCGGAATCAGCGCGGCTTCGGATCAGACCCAGAAAGCGCTGGCGAAGGCGCTCGCGGGCGACCTGGAGACGCTCCACCGCCTCCAGGCGGCGCAGCATGCGATGACGATCCTCGAGCTCGACGTCTTCGCGGCCCATCACGACGCGATGCGGGTCAAGGCCGAGCGCGCGCGCCGCGCCGCGCAGGGCTCGGAGTTCAACCAGGAAATCCTGTCGGTCATCGATCACACCGCGTCCGGCAGCCGGCGCCTGCGCACCCGCGCTTCCGAGGCGTCGACCGCGGCGCGCGGAATGCTCGGCAAGACCAGCGAAGTCGCCGCCGCGGCGGAGCAGTCGGCGGTCGCGATGCGCGAGGCCGCCCAGACCGCGGCCGGCCTGATCATGGCGATCGAGGAAGCGCGCAGCGAGGTCGAGGTCGCGGCGGGAGTCGCAACCCGCGCCGGCGGCCAGGCCGACACCGCGGTGCAGGTCAGCAAGGCGCTGTCGTCCCACGTCGAGGCGATCGAATCGATCCTCGGCCTGATCCGCGACATTGCCGGCCAGACCAACCTTCTCGCCCTCAACGCCACCATCGAGGCGGCGCGCGCCGGCGATGCCGGCCGCGGCTTCGCGGTGGTCGCCCAGGAAGTGAAGAGCCTGGCCAGCCAGACCGCCCGCGCCACCGACGACATCGCCACCAAGATCAGCGCGATCCAGTCGGCCACCAAGCAGACCGTCGAGGCTAACGATTCGATCCGTCACACGGTCGAGGAAGTGCAGACCAGCGCCGACCGAATCCGCAAGGCGATGGAGATGCAGGCGCAGACCGTGACGATGATCACCGCCGCAGTCGACGAGACGGCGCTCGCCGCCGATTCGATGTCCTCCACGATCGCCGCGATCCGCGCCGACACCGAAGGCGTCGCCAGCGAAATCGACGACGTCGAGAAGAATTTCGGCGAGGTCGACGAGCAGATGGCCCGGTTCAAGAACACCGCAAGCCGCTTCGTCCAGAGCTTCGCGGCCTGACGGTTTACCTGGCCGGGGCATCCTCGGCCGGGGTGAACCACACGCGCGTGATCAGGCCGTCGCGGACCTCGTAGACGGCTACGCCCCTGATCGTTCGCCCCTCGGGCAGCCCGCTCACGATTTCCTCGTCGATCACGTAATTGCCCGACACGATTCGACGCGGGACCCGCGCGTGAAGCGCGGGCGCCCGTTCGAACATGCCGCCATATTGCCGGCGCATCGCCGCATGACCCTGCATCGTCGGCGAATCCGGGAAGTCGTAGATCTCCACCTCCGGATGATAGGTGGCGATGAAGGCGTCGAGATCGCGCGCATTGTAGGCGTTGAGCTGGCGCTGGACGATGTCGGCGGGCGTGGCCGGCACGAGTTCGCTCTGGCGCCAGGCGCGGCCGTCCTTCACCACCATCGCGACGCGCGCGAGATTGGCGACGTCGGTCAAGGGATCGGCGTCCAGAACCACCATGTCGGCGAGCCGGCCAGGCGCGACGAGGCCGAAGTCATTGGGACGGCCCATCAGGCGAGCGCCCATGATCGTCGCGCTCGCGAGAACCTCGCGCGGGGTCATTCCGGCCTGCGCCATCTGCGCGAACTCGCGGTAGATGGAGGGCCCGTGCAACGTGCCGATATTGCCCGCGTCCGTGCCCATCGCGATCGGGATGCCGGCGTCCCTCACAGTGCGCAGGTTCGCGCGCAAGGTCGCGAACGGCTCGGACGGCGCCGGCCTCCCCGCCAGCTGCCGGATCGGAGCCGGCACCACCTCGTCCGGCAGATGGCGAAGGTCCATCAGCGAGCCCATGATGCCCGGATCGGCGAGCGCGAACTCGCGCTCGATGAAGCCCGGCTGCTGCGTGAAGGTGCGAAGATAGCCGCCATAGACGTCGAGGGTGGTCGTGTAGAGGGTGCCGCGGCGGCGCAGGAGGGCGATGAACGAGTCGTCGACGGGGCGGTCCTCGACCCCGTGCACAAGGATGTCGGCGCCGGCCTCGACCGCGGCTCGGGCCGTCTCGAGCTCGGTCGCGTGGACGGCGACGCGGAGCCCGGCGGCATGCGCTTCCTCGATGGCGGCGCGGACCACCGGCAGAAACTGCTGCGCGGTCTCGCCGGGACGAACGACGTACCAGATCTTGATGAAGTCCGGCCGGTGCGCGACCTGGGCGCGGACCAGCGCTCGGGCTTCCTCGGGCGTCGTGGCGGCGATGATCGGCGGATCGGCGACGTCGGCGAGCACCGGCGGGCGCCAGGTCGAGATCAACGGCCCGGCCACGGCCACGCGCGGCGCCCGCGGGTTGGCGGCGCTGCGGGAGCGAACGTCGAAATTCGCCATCGGCCCGCCGACATCGGCAACCGCCGTGACGCCGCTGGCAAGGTAGCGGGCGAACGTCTCGTCGAGACTGCCCTGAATCGCCGCGATCTCCGCTTCGTAGGGAACGGCGCGGCGCAGATCGATCCCGTCGGGGCGGGTATAGAGGCCGCCGGACTGGAAGAAATGGACGTGCGAGTCGACATAGCCCGGCACGATCCACTTGCCGGTCGCGTCGACCACCTCGATGCCCTGCGGAATGCGCACCCGGCCGGCGCGCCCGACCTGGACGATCCGCCCGTCGCGCACCACGACGACGGAATTGGCGATCGGCGCGCTTCCATCCGGATTGACGATGGTGCCGCCCCGAAGCACCAGATCCTGCGCCTGTGCGGCGGTCGCCGCGAAACAGGCGAGGATGAAGACGAGCAGCTTCACCATCGGCGCTCCCCCCTATTTTCTCCCCGCCGCGAATCCCCGCGGGGACGGCGACACATAACCCGTCGTCCGCCGCGAGAGAAGACAGCCCGAGTCCCGGGCTTGCTGCCTGAAAGGCTGCCGCCTAGGGCGCTGCCATGACCGCTCCCCTCAACATCGTCGTCACCGGCACCAGCCGGGGTATCGGCGCCGCGATCCGCGCTGCGCTTTCCGGGCACAATGTCGTCGGCCATTCGACCCGCGGCGGCGAGGGCGAGGTCGCGGCCGATTTCGGCGACATCGACCAGGTCGCCGCTCTGTGGTGGGAAGCGATGGGACGGCTGAACGGCCGCATCGACGTCCTGATCAACAATGCCGGAATGTTCGAGGCGACTCCGATCGAACAGGCCGACGGGGCCTGGCTCGCCGGCTGGGAGCGGACCATGCAGGTCAACCTCACCGCGTCCGCGGCTTTGTGCCGGCTCGCCGTGCTGCATTTCCGCGAGAATGGAGGCGGCCGGATCGTCAACGTCGCCAGCCGCGCCGCCTATCGCGGCGACAGCCCGCAGCATTGGCATTATGCCGCGTCCAAGGCCGGCATGATCGGAATGACCAAGACGATCGCCCGCGGCTATGCCGGCGAGAACATCCTCGCCTTCGCGGTCTGCCCCGGCTTCACCATGACCGGGATGGCCGAGGATTATGTCGAGAGCCGCGGCGGATCGAAGCTGCTCGCCGACATTCCGCTCGGCCGGGTGGCCACGCCGGACGAGGTCGCCGAAACGGTGCGCTGGCTTGCGGTCGATGCACCCGCGTCGGCGACCGGCAGCGTGATCGACGTCAACGGGGCGAGCTATGTTCGCTAGAAATCCTCCCTGTGAAGCGAAGCTTCATGGGGAGGGGGACCGCTCGCGAAGCGAGTGGTGGAGGGGGTGGTGGAAGCGGGGGCCGGGCCAGCCCCTCCACC
>JAEZFL010000055.1 GCA_023417515.1 Pseudomonadota bacterium
GGCGGCGCCGGCGACTCCTCGATCCTCACCGCGTGGGGCGTCTTCCAGGGCATGCGGGCCGCCGCCGAGCACGTCTGGGGCAGCCCGACGCTGGCCGGCCGCCGGGTCGGCGTGGCCGGGCTGGGCAAGGTCGGCAAGTACCTGACCGCCCACCTGCTCGACGACGGCGCCGAGGTCGTGGCGACCGACGTGAACCCGCGCGCCCTGGAGTGGGCGCGCGCCACCCACCCGCAGGTCACCCTGGTCGACGACACCGCGGCGCTGGTCGCCTCCGACATCGACGTGTACGCCCCGTGCGCGCTCGGCGGCGCGCTGAACGACGAGACCGTGCCGGTGCTGCGGGCGAAGGTCGTCACCGGAGCGGCGAACAACCAGCTCGCCCACTCGGGCATCGAGAAGGTGCTCGCCGACCGGGGCATCCTCTACACCCCGGACTACGTGGTGAACGCGGGCGGCGTGATCCAGGTGGCCGACGAGATCGAGGGCTTCAACTTCGAGCGCGCCAAGCTGCGCGCCACCCGGATCTTCGACACCACCCGGCAGATCCTCCAGCTCGCCGACGACGAGGGCGTACCCCCGGCGGTGGCCGCGGACCGGCTCGCCGAGCGGCGGATGGCCGAGGTCGGCCGGCTGCGCGCGATCCATCTGCGGTGAAGCTCACCTCCGGGGGCGGAGCGGCGACTCCACCCCCGGAGGCCGTGCGCGTTAAGCTGAGCCTCGGGCCCGTTCGTACCCATTTGTCCGCTGTCACGGCCAGCCCCGGACCTTACCCCTTACCCGGTACACTTGGTGACGGCTGGACCACTGCGACGCGCAGGTCCGGTCGACGGTGACCCGAGGTGCCGAACGATGGCATCCCCATGTACCGTAAGAGCCACGAGAGATGCCTGACGTCATCGGGGCCCGCCTTCGGGCTGCCCCGCATTCTGTGCGAGGGGGTCGAGCCATGGGGCGCGGCCGTGCTAAGGCCAAGCAGACGAAGGTGGCGCGGGAGTTGAAGTATCACTCCCCGAACACCGACCTAACCGCCTTGCAGCGCGAACTGGCGGGTAGTGGAAAGTCTGAGCACAACTTCGACGACGACTACAAAGAGTATGTCGACGACGATGACGAGGACCACGCGGACGACGACCCGGACACCTGGGCTCGTCCGACCCGCTGACCTCCGGTCACATCTGAGCACGCGGTAACCCCCGCGTGCTCACGCATGTGCTCTGCTGAGCCGGCGTACGACCGACGATGCAGGGGCCTGCCGTGCCGACTCGCCGGCAGGTCCCTGATCGCGGAACCGCCCTTCAGCGTGGCCGGTTGTTCCAGTTGTAGAACGTCGGGATGTTCTCGAAGTGGTTCCACGCGCAGACCGCGTCGGCACCGTCGCCCGACACCTCCGCCCGCAGCAGCCGTGCCGCCTCCGCCTCACGGAGCAGAGCGGTAAGCCCCGCAGCGGCCCCCCGTACCCGGTCGGCGACGACCTCCCGGTCGGTGTCACTGATGGTCTCGGGCATGCTCCAACACTCCCTCCAGTAGGCGGATCTTGCTGTTGCGGCAGTGCTCGGTCTCCGTGCCGTCGAAACGCCCCAGCTCGAAGTAACGGTTGGCGGCGTGCCCGCCGCCGCAGAACCCGAAGTACGCGCAGGAGTCCCGGCACGCCTCCACGCCGGCGAGGAACTCGCCCACCCACGGCGTGCCGGCCGCGCCGGCGAGGATGTCGCGCAGCGGCGTGGTGAGCACGTTTCCGCTGGCGAAGTCGCCGTAGTGCGGGTCGGTGAACCCGGCCAGCTCCGGCGAGAGCACCACCACCGAGCCGTCATGCCCGACCGTCGGGATCGGGTCGAGGCTACGGGGCAGCAGGTCGTGCGCGGTGCCGGCCAGCACCGCGCCCGCGTACCGCAGCGACCACTCCACCTCACGCAGGTGGATCCGGGGATCCCGCCGCCAGGCCGCCACCAGCTCCGCCCAGAACCCGGTGACCGCGCCCGCGTCCCGGGCGTTCGTCCGGGTGTTGACGCCCTCGGTCTCCTCGATGTTGACGCCGAGCACGTCGCAGCCCAGGTCGAGGAAGTAGTCGTACAGCTCGGTCGCCAGGCCCGGCTCCGGCCGCGAGACCACAGCGAGCGCCGAGAACGGCAGGCCGTGACGGCGCAGCGCCGCCACACCCGTCACGATCCGGTCGTACGCGGGCCGCCCGCCCCGGTTGACCCGCTCGGCGTTGCGCGCCCGCGGCCCGTCCACGCTGACGCTGACCCGCACCCGGTGCTCGGCGAAGAACGCGCACCAGGCGTCGTCGATCAAGGTCGCGTTCGTCTGCACGTGGTGCTCGACATCCGGCCCGAACGGCGCCAGCAGCGCGGCCAGGTGCTCCCGGCCGGCCGCGAGCGGCTCACCGCCGTGCCACACCACGGAGAAGCGACCGCTCGCGGCCCACTGGTTCACCGACGCCGCCACCGCCTCGGCGACGGCCACCGGCATCCGCCTGTCGACCGCCCGCAGGGGCAGGTAGCAGTAGGCGCAGTCGAGGTTGCACAGCGTCGTCGGCTGCATCACCACGTACGACGGGACGACGGCGATGCCCCGCATACCCTCAGGCGTGCGCGCGGCCATCAGCACCTCCCCCGCCTGCCTGAAAACCGAACCTCCAGGCTAGGCCGAGGCGACCGCCCGGGTGAACCCCCGATCAGGTGCCCGGCCGATGGGCGCAGGGTGATCAGCCTCGGGTGTGCTGCCCGACCATCTGCACGTTGCCGGACCCCTCGATGATCTCGCCGGCCTGCCAGGCGTCCACGCCCCGGCCGGTCAGGGTGGCCAGCGCGCGGTCGGCGTCCTCGGCGGAGACGATCGCGAACATGCCGACGCCCATGTTGAAGGTTGCCTCCATCTCCGGGTCCTCGATCCGGCCCTTGGACTGGATCAGGTCGAAGATCGGCTGCGGCTTCCAGGTGGAGCGGTTCACCACGGCGTCGACGTGCTCGGGCAGCACCCGGACCAGGTTGCCGGGGATGCCGCCGCCGGTGACGTGGGCCAGCGCCCGCACCTCGGCCTCGGCGATCAGCTTGAGGCAGTCCTGCGCGTAGATCTTGGTCGGGGTTAGCAGCTCCTCGCCCAGCGTCCGCTGGCGGCCGAAGTCGTCGATCACCACGTCCAGCCGCATCCGGCCGGCGCCGAGCAGCACGTGCCGGACCAGGGAGTAGCCGTTGGAGTGCAGGCCGGACGAGCGCATCGCGATCACGACGTCGCCCACCTCCACCCGGTCCGGGCTGAGGATCTCGCTCTCCTCCACCACGCCGACGCCGGTGGCCGAGATGTCGTACTCGTCCGGGCGCAGCACGCCCGGGTGCTCGGCGGTCTCGCCACCCAGCAGCGCGCAGCCGGCGTACCGGCAGCCGTCCGCGATGCCGGCGCCGATCTCGGCGACCTTGTCCGGCACGACCTCGCCGGTGGCGATGTAGTCGAGCAGGAACAGCGGCTCGGCGCCGCAGGCCACCAGGTCGTCGACGACCATCGCGACCAGGTCGATGCCGACCGTGTCGTGGATGTCGAGCTGCTGGGCGATCACCAGCTTGGTGCCCACGCCGTCGGTCGAGGACGCCAGGATCGGGTTCTTGTACTTCTTCGTGTCCAGCCGGAACAGGCCGGCGAAACCGCCCAGGTCACCCATGACCTCGGGGCGCCGGGTCTCCTTGACCTTGGACTTGAGCAGTTCGACAGCGCGGTCGCCCGCCTCGATCGACACCCCGGCGTCGGCGTACGAGACCGAGCGTTTGCGCTGCGTCCGGCCGGACCCCGCCGACCAGGGCTGGCGGTCGCCGCCGGCGCCCGTCGGGCTGGATCCTGCGCCGCTGCGCTCGGACACGTGCGTCACGGTTCTCCCCTTTGTGGTTCCCGCGAGCCCGGAGCGGCCGGACCCGCGTCGGTGGTGCTACGGGTGGTGGGTCGGTGTGGCGACGAGCGGACCGGTCGGCCCGGCCGCCTCGGCGGCGACCCGGCGTCCCACTCCTTCGAGCACGTGCTTGCCGATCAGGTTCCCGGCCGGCAGTTCGATCGGGTACTCCCCATCGAAGCACGCCCGGCAGAGCCGGCTCTTCGGCTGCTCGGTCGCGGCGATGAGACCGGGCAGCGAGACGTAACCGAGCGAGTCGGCACCGATGGACCGCCGGATGCCGTCGTTGTCCAGCCCGTTCGCCAGCAGCTCGGCGCGGGTGGCGAAGTCGATGCCGTAGAAGCACGGCCAGCTCACCGGCGGCGAGGAGATCCGGACGTGGACCTCCAAAGCGCCCGCCTCGCGCAGCAGCCGGACGATCGCCCGCTGGGTGGTGCCCCGCACGATCGAGTCGTCCACCACGACCAGGCGCTTGCCGCGGACGTTCTGCCGCAGCGGGTTCAGCTTCAGCCGGACGCCGAGCGCGCGCAGCGTCTGCGAGGGCTGGATGAACGTGCGCCCGACGTACGGGTTCTTCATCAGGCCCTGGCCGTAGGTGATGCCGGATTCCTCGGCGTAGCCGATCGCGGCCGGCGTGCCGGACTCCGGCACCGGGATCACCAGGTCGGCCTCGACCGGGTGCTCCTTGGCGAGCTGGCGGCCGATCTGCACCCGCGCGGCGTGCACGTTGCGGCCGGCGATGGTGGCGTCCGGCCGGGCGATGTACACGTACTCGAAAAGACAGCCCTTGGGCTCGGGCGAGGCGAACCGGCTGGACCGCAGCCCGTTCTCGTCGATGGCGATCAGCTCGCCCGGCTCGACCTCGCGGACCACGCTCGCGCCGACGATGTCCAGCGCGGCCGTCTCGCTCGCCACCACCCAGCCGCGTTCGAGCCGGCCGAGCACCAACGGGCGTACGCCGTGCGCGTCACGCGCCGCGTAGAGCGTCGACTCGTCCATGAAGACGAAGCTGAACGCGCCGCGCAGCTGCGGCAGCACCTCCAGCGCGGCCGCCTCGACCGACAGGTCGGGCCGGCTGGCCAGCAGCATCGTGACCAGTGAGGTGTCGTTCGTCGAGCCGTCGGAGTCGAGCCCGCGCACGGCGGCCTCGCGCTGCAACTCGGCGGTGTTCACCAGGTTGCCGTTGTGCGCCAGCGCGATCGTGGTGCCGGCGCTCGTGGCCCGGATGGTCGGCTGGGCGTTCTCCCAGGTCGAGCCGCCGGTGGTGGAGTAGCGCGCGTGCCCGATCGCGACATGCCCGCGCAGGCTGGCCAGCGTCGGCTCGTCGAACACCTGGGCGACCAGGCCGAGATCCTTGTAGACCACGACACCGGAGCCGTCGCTCACCGCGATGCCCGCGGCCTCCTGACCGCGGTGCTGAAGGGCGTAGAGCCCGAAGTAGGTGAGGTTGGCGACCTCTTCACCCGGCGCCCAGACGCCGAAGACGCCACACGCGTCCTGTGGGCCGGGTCGCTGGGGGTCAAGGTCGTGGCTCAGCCGGCCATCGCCTCGGGGCACCTGCCGCTCCCTCGCAGTGGGGTCTGGACTGGCCTGGCGGAGTCGGGGGGTCAGCTCCGCAC
>JAEZFL010000100.1 GCA_023417515.1 Pseudomonadota bacterium
GAACCAGGCGACCGCGGTCGGCATGGAGTCCGTCGGCACGAACGCCGAGCTGATGAACGGCAGGAAGATCAGCGGGTAGGAGAACGCGCTCGCCCCGTCGACCGTCGTGGCGGACAGCCCCGCCAGCACCGCGATCCAGGTCAGCGTGAGCGTGAACAGGACCAGGATGCCGGCGACCGCCAGCCAGGCGAGGGCGGACGCCCCCGTGCGGAACCCCATGAGCAGGGCGATCCCGACGACCAGGACGACCGACGTCAGGTTGGCCGCCATCGAGGTCAGCACGAGCGCCCACAGCACGCTCGGCCGGGCGATCGGCATGGACTGGAACCGCTCGACGATGCCGCCCTGCAGGTCCAGGAACAGCCGGTACGCGGTGTACGCGACCCCCGAGGCGACCGTGATGAGCAGGATGCCGGGCAGCAGGTAGTCGACGTACGACGCGGTCGACCCGCCGTGGATCGCCCCGCCGAACACGTAGACGAACAGCAGCATCAGGGCGACCGGCGTGACGGCGGTCGTGATGATCGTGTCCGGGCTGCGCAGGATGTGCCGCAGCGACCGGTCGGTGAGGGCGACGGTGTCGCCGAGGACGTGGGTGGTGGCGGTGGCGCTCATCGCGGGTCCTTCCCGTCCGGCGCGGCGCCGGCTCCGACGAGGGCGAGGAAGACGTCCTCGAGCGTGGGCTGCTTCTCGACGTACTCCACCCGGGCGGGCGGGAGCAGCCGCTTGAGCTCGGCGAGCGTGCCGTCCTGGATGATCGTCCCCTCGTGCAGGATGGCGATCCGGTCGGCGAGGCGCTCCGCCTCGTCCAGGTACTGCGTGGTCAGCAGCACGGTGGTGCCGCCGCCCGCCAGCTCCTCGACGGTCCGCCAGACCTCGGCGCGGGCCTGCGGGTCCAGCCCGGTGGTGGGCTCGTCGAGGAAGATCACCGGCGGGTCGCCGATCAGGCTCATGGCGATGTCCAGCCGGCGCCGCATGCCGCCGGAGTAGGTGGACGCGCGCCGCCCGCCGGCCTCCGTGAGGGAGAACCGGTCGAGCAGCCGGTCGGCCACCGCGCCCGGGTCGGGCAGGTGCCGGAGCCGGGCGACGAGCCGGAGGTTCTCCCGGCCCGTCAGCATCCCGTCGACGGCCGCGAACTGGCCGGTCAGGCTGATCGACTCCCGGACCTCGGCGGACTGCGCGACCACGTCGAAGCCGTGCACCGTCGCCGTGCCGGCGTCGGGGCGGAGCAGCGTCGACAGGATGCGGACGAGCGTCGTCTTCCCGGCCCCGTTCGACCCGAGCAGGGCGACGACGGTGCCGGGCGCGACCTCCAGGTCGACGCCCCGCAGCACCCTCAGGTCGCCGAACGACTTCTCGACGCCGCGGACCGCGACCGCCGGCGCGACGGCGCCGGCCGACCCGGCGCTCACCGGGCGTCCCCCCGTTCGGCCTCGTCGATCGCCTGCGTCAGGCGGGCGCGCTCCTTGTCGATCCACCGGTCCCCGACGTACGCCTGCGCGAACGTCTCGGCGAACTCGACCGGGTCCTCGCCCACGACGTCCCGGACCGGCGTGCCGTCGGTCGCCGCGCGCTCCCAGAGGTCCGCGAGGTCCGTGAACATCGTGACCATCGTGTCGCCGTCCGTGACGCCGCCGGAGTACATCAGGTACCGGTGGGTCGCCTTCGCGGCGGTGCGGTAGGGCTCGGGCAGCGCCTTGAGGCGGGCCACGTCCTGGCGGTACTGCTTCTTCTGCTCGAGCGAGCCGGTGAGGGCCTCGATCCACTTCGCGACCATGGTCAGTCGTCCCCTTCGGTGCGGTCGGTGGTGCGGTGGGTGGTGCCGGAGTCGGTGCTGGTGGTGCCGGTGCCGGTGCGGTCGGCGTGCGCGCCGCGCAGGCGCTCGATCCGTCCGGCGAGGAAGGCCCAGGTGGCCCAGAACTCGTCGAGCTGGGCCCGGCCCGCGGCGTTGAGCGAGTAGACCTTGCGCGGCGGGCCCTTCTCGGACGGGACCTTCGCCACGTCGACGAACCCGCGCTGCTCGATGCGGACCAGGAGCGCGTACACGGTGCCCTCGGCCAGGTCGGCGAACCCCTCGTCGCGGAGCTGCGCGGTGATCTCGTAGCCGTACGCCGGCCGCGCCTCGAGGATCGCGAGGACGATCCCCTCGAGCGTGCCCTTGAGCATCTCGGTCATCTGGTTGGCCATCGGAGGCTCCTGTACTCGGTGTCGCTGACTACCGGTACAACCTAACGCTAGGTACCGGTACTTGGCAACACTGAATACTGGGCCGGTTCCGATCGGATCGGGCCAGGATGATCGGGCGCTGCCGGGCGGGCGGCGACCAGGCTGGACCGCGGAAGGGAGCACCGTGATCGCCTCGCTCGACCGGCTCGTCGACCTCGTGGAGGACCGCCTCACCGAGGACCTCGACGTCGCCGACCTCGCCGCTGCGCTCGGCACGACCGAGTACCACCTGCGGCGGATGTTCTCGTCGCTGGCCGGGATGCCGCTGTCGGAGTACGTGCGCCGCCGGCGGATGACGGTCGCGGCCGCGGAGGGCGTCGCCGGGCGCGGCGACCTGCTCGCCACCGCCGTGCGCTACGGCTACGGATCGACCGAGGCCTTCGGCCGGGCGTTCCGCGCGGTGCACGGCGTGGGCC
>JAEZFL010000116.1 GCA_023417515.1 Pseudomonadota bacterium
GACCGCCGCATCCAGTCTCGCGTCAAGAAGCAGATGGAGAAGGCGCAGAAGGAGTACTACCTCAACGAGAAGATGAAGGCGATCCAGAAGGAACTGGGCCGCAAGGACGACAAGGGGAACGAAATCGAGGAACTGCGCAAGAAGATCGACCAGGCGCGGATGCCCAAGGAGACCGCCGAGAAGGCGATCCAGGAGCTGCGCCGGCTCGAGGCGATGCCGCCGATGTCGGCCGAGGCCACCGTCTCGCGCAACTACCTCGACTGGCTGATCGCGGTGCCCTGGCACAAGAAGACCAAGGAGAGCCGCGACCTGGTCCGCGCCGAGCAGGTGCTGAACGAGGACCACTTCGGCCTTGAGAAGATCAAGGACCGCATCCTCGAGTTCCTCGCGGTGCGCACCCTGGTCAAGAAGCCGAAGAGCACCATCCTCACCTTCTCGGGCCCTCCGGGCGTCGGCAAGACGTCGCTGGCCAAGTCGATCGCGCGGGCGACGAACCGCAAGTTCGTGCGCCTGTCGCTCGGCGGCGTCCGCGACGAGGCCGAGATCCGCGGCCACCGCCGGACCAACATCGGCGCCTTCCCCGGCCAGATCATCCAGATGATGAAGAAGGCCGGGACGATGAACCCGGTCTTCCTGCTCGACGAAGTCGACAAGATGTCGATGGACTTCCGCGGCGACCCGTCGGCGGCGCTGCTCGAGGTGCTCGATCCGGAGCAGAACGGCAGCTTCCTCGATCACTACCTCGACACCGAGTACGACCTGACGAACGTGATGTTCATCTGCACGGCGAACGTGCTCCACACGATCCCGCAGGCGCTGCGCGATCGCATGGAGGTGCTGCAGCTCGCCGGCTACACTGAGCACGAGAAGATCGAGATCGCGCGCCGGTTCCTGGTCCCGAAGGCGGTCGAGGCGACCGGTCTCACCGACCAGAACATCACCTTCACCGAGGACGCGCTGCAGGCGGTCATCCAGCGCTACACGCGCGAGGCCGGCGTCCGCAGCCTCGAGCGCGAGATCTCTTCGATCTGCCGCAAGGTCGCCCGCAAGGTGGTCACCGAGGGCAGCGGCTTCTCGGAGGAGATCACGCCGGAGCGGGTGACGCAGTACCTGGGCGTGCCCAAGTACTGGCCGACGACGGCCGAGCAGAAGAACGAGATCGGCATCGCCACCGGCCTGGCCTGGACGGAGGCGGGGGGCGAGATCCTGGTCACCGAGGCGACCCTGATGGCCGGCAAGGGCGTGCTGACGCTCACCGGCAAGCTGGGCGACGTGATGCAGGAGTCGGCGCAGGCGGCGATGAGCTACGTCCGCTCGAAGGCCGAGGAGTTCGGGCTCGCGCTCGACTTCAACAAGCGCACCGACATCCACATCCACGTGCCCGAGGGCGCCATCCCGAAGGACGGCCCGTCGGCCGGCATCACCATCGCCACCGCGATGATCTCGGCACTCACCAAGGTGGCGATCCGCAAGGACGTGGCGATGCCCGGCGAGATCACGCTGCGCGGCAAGGTCCTCCCCATCGGCGGCGTCAAGGAGAAGCTGCTGGCGGCCCACCGGGCCGGGGTCGGGACGATCATCGTCCCGAAGGACAACGAGAAGGACCTCGCCGACGTGCCGAAGAACGTGCTCGACCAGCTCAAGATCTACATGGTCGAGGGCATGGACGAGGTGCTGAAGCTGGCACTGTCGGGGCCGATCCCGGCCGGCGGGCCGGCCTCGGCGGTGGAGGCCCCGGCCGAGGGCGACGCCTCGGACGACGCCATCACGCACTGATTCCGGGCTGGCGCGGACCGCATCGCGCCGGCGGCCACGTCACGTGCAGGTCACGAGCGCCGAGTTCGTCACGAGCGCCGCGAGCGCCGCGGGGGTGCCCCGCGACGCGCCGCACGTGGCGATGGTCGGGCGATCGAACGTCGGCAAGTCGACGTTGATCAACGCGCTGCTGCGGCGGCGCCTGGCGCGGACGAGCGCCGCGGCGGGGAAAACCCGCCTGTTGAATTTCTACCGGGTGACCTTCGACCGGTTCGCCCCGGTGAAGAGCCTGTATCTCGTCGACCTGCCGGGCTATGGCTACGCCCGGGGCGGCGAAACCACGCAGGAGAGCTTCCGGGTTCTCCTCGAGGAGTACTTCGGCGGCGTGAGCCGGCCGGCGGCAGTCTTGCAGCTGGTCGACGCACGCCACCCCGGGCTGCCGCACGACGTGGCGGCCTGGGACTGGATTCGCACGCTCACGACCCACGCGCCCCGGCCCGACGACACCGGTGGCGCCCTCACCGACCCACTCGCAGCTGCCGTCGTCGCAACGAAAATCGACAAGCTCTCCCGCGCCGAACGCCGGCGCGTCCTCGACAAATGGACCAGACAACTGAACGCCCCCGTCCTGCCGGTGTCGGCCGCAACGGGCGAAGGCATGACCGACCTGTGGATGCTGATCGTCAGGCTGCTGCGCCCGCAGCCCCTGAAGGCCAGCGAGCCGAGCGCACCGACGGCGCCGAACCGCGAGCGGACGCCCCCCAGCGGCCCGAGCGCGGCGAACGACCCGACCGCCAGCCCCGCGGCGACCGCCACGAGCGACACGAACGCCCCGAC
>JAEZFL010000142.1 GCA_023417515.1 Pseudomonadota bacterium
GATCAAGGTCGCGGCGGCGGGGGTGAACCGGCCCGACGTGCTGCAGCGGCGCGGACTTTATCCGCCGCCGCCGGGGGCGCCGTCCATTCCCGGGCTCGAGGTGGCCGGGACGGTCGTGGCGCTAGGCGAGGGCGTCGCGCCGGAGCTTCTCGGCACCCCGGTCTGCGCTCTGATCGCGGGTGGCGGCTACGCCGAATATGCTGTTGCCCATGCCGAGGTGCTGCTGCCCGTGCCGCCGGCGCTCAGCATGGTCGAGGCGGCGGCGATGCCGGAGACGCTCTTCACCGTCTGGGTCAATCTGTTCGAGCGGGCCTATGCGCGCGAGGGCGAGACGGTGCTGGTCCACGGCGGCACCAGCGGCATCGGCACGATGGCGATCGCGCTGGCAAGATTGTTCGGCCTCAGGATCCTCGTCACCTGCGGCAGCGACGAGAAATGCGCCCGCGCCGAAGCGCTGGGGGCGGACGGCGCGATCAATTACCGCGAGCAGGATTTCGCCGAGGCGGTGAAGGACTTCACCGGCGGCCGCGGCGTCGACATCGTCCTCGACATGGTCGGCGGCGACTATTTTCCGCGAAACCTCGCCTGCCTCGCCGATGACGGCCGCCACGTCTCGATCGCCGTCCAGCGCGGCGCCGAGGCCGACCTAAACCTGTTCGAGATCATGCGCCGCCGACTCACCATCACCGGCTCGACGCTCCGCCCGCGTTCCAGCGAGTTCAAGTCGCTGGTCGCGCAGGAGCTGCTCGCCAGCGTCTGGCCGCACGTCGAGGCGGGCGAGCTCAAGCCGGTGATCGACACGACCTTCCCCCTCGCCGTCGCGGCCGAGGCGCATCGTCGCATGGAAGCGGGCGAGCATGTCGGGAAGATCGTGCTTATTGTCTGAATCTCCTGATACCTGGCGCGGAACTCCCAAACTTATTGTTGCAGAAGACAAGTTTGCAGCCAAAATGGTCTTCGAGAGAACAAATTGGTTTGCGTTTGGTCCCGCGTCGTCACTTAGTCGGCGATGTTTGTGCGACAGATTCTCGCGCCAAAACAGACTATGCATGATCAAGGCAGGTCCTACCCAAGAAACGAGCTATGGCGACCGAACCACCTCCACATGGTGACGGTGGCACCATCGTGGTAACCGCACAAAAGATAAGCTCTGGGTTTGGTATCAGGTCGGTCGATTCTTCAAGGACGACTCCACGACAAATGTCGGAAGGTGGCGAAGGCGGGGAGCAGCCGCCCGAAGAGGAAGTATGCCTCGATGTAAACGCCTTCCCTCCAGAGGAGAGAGATAACGTGCGGGCGATTCTGGCCGCGCTTGCCGCCGTTCGCGCCATTTTGCAGCAGCCTGATCGGGATTACACGGAGTATGGTGTCGCCGTTTACCGCGATCGTAGCGGCGTCATCAGGCACACTCGACCGATGCCTAGCAATCCGACTTCCACCGGTTTCGACTTGTCGGATTTCGCCGAGGGTGAAATGGCAGGGCTTCTAATTCTTATTCATTCGCATCCCGCCTTTGCTTACGATGTTGACCACCCGGAATATCGCCTGCGACCTACTCCGGGTGCCGAGGGCGACTGGATGGGCTATGACGAGTACGTTGGGATCGTTTCCACATGGCTGCAGCGACAAGGCATGAGCGGACCAGACGCCGACGCGACGGCACGACAGCAGCTTCAGTTGGCCATTCTCGGCGCAACGGGACCGTCAGGTTCCGGCAGCTATGCCTTACGAATTTACAACTCAGATGAACGCGACCCATTTTACTTCGGCACGGATATCCCGCTAAGTCTGGAGGCTTGCCCTGCCTAACTCCCTTCTGATCGCCCTCAGTGCGACTGCCCTGCAGGTGGATGGCGGGGCAGCAGTCGCGCAGGCGCCGCAGTCACCGCCTCGGAATATCCATCACCGCAACCCAGACCTGTCGATCAACACCTACGCGTACGTGTGCGGCGGTATTGAGCGGCGCTTCATGATTGGCCTCGATCAGATGCTCCGGCCGCAGTTTGTATCCGCTTCACGAGACGGGCACGAGGTCGAGTTCGCATCTATAGCGGCAGTGACGGAGACGTTGCGGCGCTTCGATACGATCAGCTTTGTACGGGCGCAGTGCAATCCTGTTCGAGACCGAATCACCGTCACAGCGATCATGCGGCGTCAACGTTATGAACTCCTGATCGACTGGGAAGGCAATCGGCTCACTATCGAGGGACCGTGGCCCATTCCAGCAAACTTGAGGGACTAAGCCGCCGATCCCGCGCCAATACCGACACGACCTTCCCGCTCGCCGAGGCGGCCCAGGCGCATAAGCATATGGAATCGGGGCAACATATCGGTAAGATCGTCCTGACGGCGTGAGCCGTTTCTTGTGGGGGGCAAGATGACGATCCTGAAACGAATCCCGATTTCGCTGGTGCTCGCGGTCGTGATTGCGGGGCTCGTGCTGGCCAATGCGCTGCTGTCGAACCGGCCGCTGCAGGGCTACACGATGTATCAGATCGAGGAGATCGCCACGCTGCCGGATACGCCGGAGCTTGCTGACGTGCGGCGCTACACGGAGATCGGCGCGGGCGAGATTCCGCACCTGCGCGGCGCCCGCAATGTCGACGCGGACCAACAACCGCTGAAAGTCGGATGGCTGTATCGCGAGAGCGGCATTCTCGGCCTGCCTTATTGGGCCGAGAACGTGTCCACCATGCCCGCCCTCTATATCGATTATGGCGACGCTTATCGCTATGCCGGAGTCGGCCCGCGCCAGGTGCCGCTGCTCGAGCAGAAAGCCGGCCGGCCGGTCCTCCAGGACTATGAGTTCCGCTGGCATCGGCACGTCTGGGGCTGGCTGTTCCCGCTGGCGCTCGCCTTGCTGATCTGGCTGTGGCACAAGGAAGCCCGGGCGCGCGAGGAGGAGGCGTGGGCGGCACACAACGCGGAGTCCGCCTGAGCCGTTCATCAGCTGTCCTTATGACCTGGTTCGCGAATTCGGCTTGCCCGCGAGGCGCCGGCGGGAAAGGGTAGGCAGCCTGTAGCGGAGCCCGCTAATGCCTGAACCGATGGTGCTTCACGAATATGCGGCATCCGGCAACTGCTACAAGATCCGGCTGACCGCGGCCCTGCTCGGCATTCCGGTCGAGCGGCGGCAGTACGACATTCTCAAGGGGGAAACCCGGACGGCGGAGTTCCTCGCCGAGGTCAACGCGAACGGGCGAATCCCGGTGCTTCAGGTCGGCGACCGTTTCCTGCCGGAAAGCAATGCGGCGAGCTTCTACCTTGCGGACGGGTCGCGCCTGGTTCCGTCCGATCCGTTAGACCGCGCCGATATGCTGCGCTGGATGTTCTGGGAGCAATATAATCACGAGCCGAACATCGCGACGGTGCGCTTCTGGCTGGCCTTTGTGGGGGAGGACAAGCTGTCACCGCAGCAGCGCGACCAGCTTCCACTCAAGCGTTCCGCGGGCGAGGCGGCGTTGCGGCTGATGGACGAGCATCTGGAGCGGCGCCAATGGTTCGTCGCCGACGGGCTCAGCCTCGCCGACATCGCGCTCTATGCCTACACCCATGTCGCCGAGGAGGGCGGCGGCTTTCGTCTTGCCGACTACCCGGCGGTCCAGGCTTGGCTTGCCCGTGTCGCGGCCCAGCCCGGCTACGTGGCGATCGACGGCTGACAAAAAGAAGGGGTGGAGAGGGAGGCCGCTAGGCTCTGCCATCTCCACCCCGTTGAGTGGACCAAGTGTCTGCCACTCAAGAACGCACGCGCCGTGCCAGATCCTCAGGGCCGCGGAATCGCGTCATCTCAATGGTGAAGCCGATTTAACCAACCTGGGTTGGTGTAAGCCGTGCCGACACTTCCGGCCCCTGTCGTCGATGTTCATTCAGCGTTCAGCCGAGGTGCGACTACATCTGTAGTCCAAGGGAGGCGCGGGTGGAACGGATCAGCGAAGCCGAGCATGCGGTGATGGAGGTGCTGTGGGCCGATAGCCCGCTCACCGCCGCCGAGGTCGCGGCCCGTGTCCCCGCCGAGCGCAAGTGGAGCGACCGCACGGTCAAGACGCTGCTCGGACGGCTGCTCGCCAAGGGCGCGCTCGCCCATGAGGAGGACGGCCGCCGCTATCTCTACCGCCCCGCGGTCGCCAAGGACGATTATGTCGCCCAGGAATCGTCGCGGCTGATCGACCGCCTGTTCGGAGGCCGGGTGACCCCTCTGGTGGCGCATCTGGCGGAGCGGGACCGGCTCAGCGAACGCGACATTGCCGAGATCGAGGCGCTGCTGAAGGCGCTGAAGCCATGATCGCCTGGCTCGCCGGCAACATGCTGTGGGCGAGCGCGGCGATGCTGGTCGTGCTGGCGATCCGGCGGCCGGTCGCGGCGACGCTCGGCGCCGGCGCGGCTTATGCCCTGTGGCTGGTGCCGGCGCTGCGGCTGGTCGCGCCGCCGATGGACTGGGTCGCCGGCTCGCTGCCGACGCTGCCGCCGATCATCCTGTCGATCGACCTGGCCGAGGGCGGCGGGGCAAGTTCGGCCGCGGGGGTGACGTGGCTGAACCTTCTGGCCGCGCTGTGGCTCGGCGGCGCCTTGCTGTTCCTCGCCTATCAGGCGCTCTGCTACGCGCTGTTCCTTCGCCGCCTCGGCCTTTCCCTCGAAAGCGCCGGCAGCCACGAAGGCGTGCCGCTGCTGACCAGCGCCGCGGTCGAGGGACCGCTCGCGCTCGGCCTGCTCGACCGCCGGATCGTCGTTCCGGCCGATTTCGAGCAACGCTATGCACCCGCCGAGCGCCGCCTCGCACTCGACCATGAGCGCCACCATCACCGCCGCGGCGACATCCTCGCCAACCATGTCGCCTTGCTCGCGCTGGCGCTGAACTGGTTCAACCCGGTCGCCTGGCTCGCCTTCCGCGCCTTCCGCGCGGACCAGGAGCTGTCCTGCGACGCCGCGGTCGCCGCAGCCGCTCCGGCCGAGGCCCGCGCCGATTATGCCCGCGCCCTCGTCAAGTCGGCGAGCAGGCCCGGACTCATCGCGGCCTGCCCGCTCAACCATGCCGATCAACTCAAACGGAGACTGAAGATGCTGAAGCACCATCGCAAGGACCGCCGGCGCGCCTGGGCCGGCGCCGCCGTCACAACGGCCCTCGTCGCCGCCAGCATGGCGTTCGGCGCCCCCGGCCTCGCCCAGGACAAAGGCGAGGCGAAGCAGGAGCGCCGGATCATCATCATGGAGCATCGCGACGGCGCGCCGGCCGCCGAAGGCGCCGAGCGCCGCGAGTTCACCCTCCGCCGCGACGGCGAGGGCAATGTGACCCGCCATGTCCTCGATCCCGAAGTCGAGGCGCGGATCGAGCGCTGCCGCCAGGGCGGCGATTCGTTCAACGTCGACGAGGGCGAAGGAAATCGGCGCACCCGGATCCTGCTCTGCACCCAGGGCGAGGGGAGCGCGGCGAACCGCGCCGAGGCGCTCGAACGCGCCCGCGAACGGATCGCCGGCAATGACGATCTCTCGGCCGAGACCAAGCAGCGCATCCTCGCCCAGATCGACCAGGCCATCGCCCGCGCGCGGGCAGGGAACTGAACCAATCCTCCCTGTCGCCGCGGGCGATGAGGAGGGGGACCGCTCGCGAAGGCGTGGTGGAGGGGCGAACTGCGCACAGCCCCTCCACCGCCTTCGGCGGTCCCCCTCCCCATGAGGCTTCGCCTCACAGGGAGGACCCGCTCTTCCCTTTCGCCCTCCGAACCGCCACATCGCCGGGGTGAGTGCAGCATTCGAACAGATCGCGCCGGGCGTCCGCCGCCTGCTCGCGTCCAATCCTTCGGCCTTCACCTTCACCGGCACCCAGACCTACGTGGTGGGCGAGGGCGCGGTGGCGGTGATCGACCCCGGGCCGGACGACGCCCGGCATGTTGAAGCGCTGACCAACGCGTTGCGCGGCGAGCAGGTGAGCGCGATTCTCGTCACCCACACCCATCGCGATCACAGCCCCGCCAGCCGGTCGCTCGCCGCGGCGACCGGGGCGCCGATCGTCGGCTGCGCGCCGCTCGCCATCCCCGACGACGGCCCGCGCGCCGACGCCAGCTTCGACTTCGACTATGCCCCCGACCGTGTGCTCGCTGATGGCGACAGCGTCAGCGCAGAGGCCTGGACGCTCGAGGCAGTCGCGACTCCGGGGCACACGTCCAACCATCTCTGCTTCGCGCTGAAGGAGCACAAGGCGCTGTTCTCGGGCGACCATGTCATGGGCTGGTCGACCACCATCGTCTCGCCGCCCGACGGCGACATGGCCGCCTATATGGCCAGCCTCGACAAGCTGCTCGCGCGCGACGATGCGGTCTATTATCCGACCCACGGCCCTGCGATCGCCGATCCGCACGGCCATGTCCGCGCGCTGATCGCCCACCGCCGCGGCCGCGAGGCGCAGATCCTCGCCCAGATCGAGGCGGGGCAGGGCGACATCGCCGCGATGGTGCCCTTGCTCTACGCCGATACCGACCCGCAGCTTTTCCCGGCTGCCGCACGTTCGGTGCTCGCCCACCTGATCGATCTCGAAAGCCGCGGGCGGGTTCGCCGCGACGGCGACATCTGGAGCCTCGCCGCGTGAGACGCAGCCGCCTTGTCCTCATCCTCGTCCCGCTGACCGTCATCGCCCTGGTGGTCGGAGCCATCGCGGCGATGCGCTGGGCCGACAGCTGGTTCGAGGGGCCGCAGCCCCAGACCATCGCCCAGGCGAGCCTGCAGTCGATGCGCGAGCAGTCGCGGCTCAACGTCTTCGCCGCGCGCTATGTCGCTGTCGTCACCTCGACCCAGGAGCGGCTCGGCGGGCTCGTCAGCGCCCAGAAGACCCTGATCATGCCTGGCGACGTTCGCTACGAAGTGAACCTCGCCAGTCTCGGACAGGACGACATAAGCTGGGACGAGGGGACCAGCACGCTCCGAGTCACCCTGCCGCCGATCGAGGTGTCGCAGCCGCAGATCGATATGGGCGCGATCCAGGAATATTCGGGCGGAGGCATCCTCATGCGCCTCACCGATGCCGAACGGACGCTCGACCAGGCCAATCGCGAGCAGGGCCAGCGCTCGCTGGTCGAGCAGGCGCGCCAGCCCATGCCGATGCGCCTCGCCCGCGAATCCGCCAAGCGCGCCGTCGCGCGGAGCTTCGCCCTGCCGCTTCGCGCTGCCGGGATCGAGGCCAATGTCGCGGTCCGATTCGCCGACGAGCCGCGGGACGGCGAGCGCGAATATATGGACTATTCGCGCCGCGTGGAGGACGTGCTGGCCGACCCGAAGGACAGCCGGCGGCAGCAGCGTAAGTAACCGCCCCCGTCATCCCCACGAAAGCGGGAGCGACGGGGCGGAGTCCCTACAAACCTCACCGGACAATCGCTATATTTCGCGTCGAGCAAGGGGAATTCATGTGACCGCACTTCGTCCGAACCTGACCGGCCTCGACCTTCGCGGCGAGATCGACCGGCTGCGCAAGGAGCGCAACGCGGTCATCCTCGCCCATTATTACCAGAAGCCGGAAATCCAGGACCTCGCCGATTTCGTCGGCGACAGCCTCGATTTGTCGCGCAAGGCGGCGAGCACGGACGCCGACCTGATCGCCTTTTGCGGGGTCCGCTTCATGGCCGAGACCGCCAAGATCCTGAGCCCCGACAAGGTCGTCATCCTGCCCGACATGGACGCCGGCTGCAGCTTAGAGGACAGCTGCCCGCCCGACCAGTTCAAGCGCTTCCGGGAACAGCACCCGGACCATATCGCGCTCACCTACATCAACTGCTCGACCGAGGTGAAGGCGCTGAGCGACATCATCGTCACGTCGTCGTCGGCCGACATCATCCTCAAGCAGATCCCGAAGGACCAGAAGATCATCTTCGGCCCGGACCGCAACCTCGGCGGCTATCTGGCGCGCAAGACCGGCCGCGACATGCTGCTGTGGCCGGGCGTGTGCATCGTGCACGAGGCGTTCAGCGAGACCGAGCTCCTGAAATTGAAGGCGCAGCACCCCGGCGCGCCGGTCCTCGCCCATCCCGAATGCCCGCCGCACATCCTCGACCATGCCGATCATGTCGGCTCGACTCGGGCGATCCTCGAATATGCGCTGGCGAGCGACAGCGACGTGATGATCGTCGCGACCGAGCCGCACATCATCCACCAGATGGAGAAGGCGGCGCCGCACAAGGCTTTCATCGGCGCGCCCGGCGCGGACGGGAACTGCAACTGCAACATGTGCCCCTACATGGCGTTGAACACGCTCGAGAAGCTGTACGTCGCGCTCGACACTCTGCAGCCGCGGATCGAGATCGACGAGGAGTTGCGGATCGCCGCCAGGAAGCCGCTCGACCGCATGCTGGAGATGGCCGGCGGGACGGTCGGCAAGGGCGACGTGGGACGGCCGGTGATTTCGGAGGGCTGACAGCCCGGGAGGAGATCATGCCCAGGGACGCGGTGCCGATGCTCAACGTGCCCGACGTCGCGGCGACTGCCGCCTGGTATCAGGGCATAGGCTTCGAGCTCCTCGACAGCGCCGAGGACCAGGGCCGGGTCACCTGGACGTTGATGCGCTTCGGCGAGGGCGAGGTGATGTTCAACACCGGCGGTTCGGTCAGCGCCGCGCCGCGCCGCGACGTCGACCTGTTCTGCTATGTCAGCGACGTCGACGCCTGGTTCCGCGAGGTCGGTGACCAGGGCGTGCTCGTCGAGGGGCTTCACGACACCTTTTACGGCCTGCGCGAATTCACCATCCGCGAGTGCAACCGCTTCTGGGTCACCTTCGCCGCGCCGGTGAAACGGGGCTGAGCGGCTGTCCCCTCCCAGTCAATCCCGCGAAAGCGGGACTCCAGCTTCTTGTTGCTGGGTGCTCTAAGGCAGCTGGATTCCCGCTTTCGCGGGAATGACGAGGTGGGTAGGTCACCAGTCATGCCCTTTCACCTCGACCGCTTCGACCTCGACGCCTTCGTCCGCGCCACGCTCGCCGAGGATCTCGGCGACCAAGGCGACATCACCTGCGCCGCGGTCATCCCGGAGGATGCCGTCTTCTCCGGCGTCATGCAGAGCCGCGAGGCGATCACCGTCGCCGGCCTGCCCATTGCCGAGGCCTTCTTCCGCAAGCTCGATCCGGGCGTGGAATTGAGCACGTTGGTCGAGGACGGCGAGCCGGTGCATCCGGGCGCGATCCTCATGCACATCAAGGGGAAAGCGCGTGCCTTGCTCACCGCCGAGCGGAGCGCGCTCAACACCGTCCAGCATCTGTCCGGCATCGCCACGCTGACTCGGCGCTATGTCGACGCGATCGCCGGCACCGGCGCGATCCTGCTCGACACCCGCAAGACCCTGCCCGGACTGCGCGTGCTCGAGAAATATGCGACCCGAATGGGCGGCGCGACCAACCACCGCATGGGCCTCTGGGACTCGGCGATGATCAAGGACAATCATGTCGCGATCGCCGGATCGGTGGGCGAGGCGGTGCGGCGCGCCGCGGCGGCGGGGATCGAGCGGATCATCGTCGAGGTCGACCGGCTCGAGCAGATCGCCCCGGCGCTCGAGGCGGGGGCCACGCACCTGCTGCTCGACAATATGGAGCCCGACACCCTGCGCCGGGCGGTCGCGCTGGTCGGCGGCCGGGCGCCGACCGAAGCGAGCGGCGGCATCAGCCTCGACACGATCCGCGCCAAGGCCGAAACCGGAGTCACCTATGTCTCGGTCGGGCGGATCACCCAGTCCGCGCCCGCAGCCGACATCGGCCTCGACTTCAGCCCCGCCTGATCGTGCTTGCCTGCTCCGGCCTGATCGCTAGTCTCCGAAGCCCAGGCGCAGGGAGAGGGCACATGCGGCCGAATTCAGTCATCATGTTCGAGCGGCTCTATCTGGCATCGCTCGCGGTCGTCATCATCCAGTCCGTCGCGGCCTATTTCATCCTCCAGGAAGCGTTCGGCCAACTGCCCGCAGGCGGCGCGGCACCCGGAATGGGCGGCATGGTCAGCGGGATCATGATCGGCTCGATGATCATCGGGCTGATGTTCTCAGTCGGCGTTCCGCTGCTCTTGTGGTGGCTTGCGGCTCGCAAGCGGATCGAGTTCGCCAAGTGGCTTCTGCTGGCCATCTCCGTCCTGTCGATGATGGCCTGGCTGAGCGGCCTGATCATGCTGCTGGTGATGCCAATGGACGTCGCACAGGACCTTGCCGGCTTTACCGGCCTGCAGGCCGGCCTCATCGCCATCGACGGCGTCGGCGAGGCGCTGGGCATCGCGGCCCTGGTCTTCCTGTTCCGCCGCGACGCGACGGAATGGTTCCGCACCGCATCGCCGAACGTGAACGCGGACGTGTTCCGCTAGAGCCCGGTCCCCGCACCCGCGTGCGGGTGGTGCTTGTCGAGATAGCGCTTCAACAGGCGCAGGTTGCGGGTGTTGGAACGGAAGAAATAGTCGGCGACCCAGCCGACCACCGGCACCGTGCCGAGCAGCATGTCGAAGCCGATATTGCCGCCCATCCTGGCCAGCGTCCATTTGGAGACGCCGAGATTGCGTGCTTCCCAGGCGAGCCACGTGCCCATCGCCGCCGCGACGACGCTTCCGCCGACCGGCACCACGTCCAGCATCACGTCGAGGCCGAGCCGCTTGCTCGTGCCGGGGATGCGCACCGCGCTTTCGAGCAGATGCTCCATCCGTTCGAGCCGCCGGCGCACATTGTCCGGATGGCAGCGGTCGTCGGGGGAGAGATCGCTGATGTCCGTGGCCATGGCTAATTCCTTGCCTGGATGAGCTCGAACGGCGGGTGACGCGCGAACATGTTGGTCCTGAAGCCGGTGAGACGTTGCGTGCGCAGCGACCAACGCACGGGATTGGCGATCGGGATGAACATTGTGCCGTTGGTGAGCGCCTGATCGGCCTGAGCGAGCAGGGCGCGCCGTTCGGCCGCATCGCCTGTGGCTCGGGCGGCTTCGAGCAGGCCCGTCACCTCCTGGTCGCAGACCGGGCTGGCGGGGCACATGAAGGGCCGCAGATACCAGGTCGCCAGCCGCGCGGGCGCGACCTCGTCGATCAGCCGCAGCTCGGCCGCGGCGTTGGCCGCGACGCGCTCCACTTGCACGCCGATCATTCGCCAGTCGCGGCGCAAATGCGCGAACAGGATGCGATAGCCAGGCCGGTCCGGCATGGCGACGCGCAGCCGCAGCGGCGAGTCGAGGTCGAGCCCGGCGATCGCCAGGGTGGCGAGCTCGCGGCGCTGCGGAAAGGCGAGGTTGGCCCAATCGGGCGCGGCCGGCGCGGGGACTTCGTCGAGCCCGGTCGGAAGCAATCCGGTGCGCGGCTGCCAGTTGGGGACCTGGAACCGCTCGAGGATCGCCGCGCGGTCGATCGCCATGCTGAGCGCGCGCCGCACCGTAGGATCAGCGAGCGGGCCCTGGGCGCTCTGGAAAACGAGGCCGAACAGGCCCAATGTCGGGTCGAAGGCGATCTGGCCCTGGGGGATTTCGGCAGCGCGAAGGGTCGGCAGGTCGCCGGCCGTGCCCCCGGTGACGAAGTCTGCGCCGCCGTCGCGAAAACGGGCGACCGCAAGGGCCGGGGCGGCGCCGGCGAGGTGGATCTCGACTCCGGCTTCGTCCTCCGGCGCCTCCTCATCCTCCGGCGGCGGCACCAGCCGCAGCGCCCCGTCGACGCGCCCGCCCATCCGGTAAGGCCCGGTGCCTTCATTGTCGGCGATGATCGCCATTTCCGGCTGGGCGAGCAGCTGCAGGAAATTGGCGCGCGGGTTGGCGAGGCGGATCTCCAAGACCTGGTCCGTCATCGCCTCGACGTCCTCGACCACGCCGAGCACAGACTTCAGCCGGTTGCGGCTGGCGCGACTGAGCGCGGCCTGAAGGCGGCCGACCACCTGCTCGGCGGTCACCCGCTCGCCGCGCGCCCACAAGGCGCGGCGCAGGCGGAAGGTGTAGCGCCGGCCGTCGTCGGACACGATCCAGCTTTGCGCCAGCGCCGGCTCGATCTCGCCGGCCGCATCGAATCGGACGAGGCCCTGGGCGACCGTTTCGAGCAGCATTGCGGAGGGCGCCGCGACCGGCTGGAGATTCGGGTTGATCAGCGTCGGCTGCGGCCCGATCGCCGTCACCTTGAGCGGACCCGACGCGCGGTCGCCGCAGCCCGCGAGCAGGGCGAGAGCGATCAGCAGGGGAGTGGCCTTGCGCACAGTCACGCGCGCGAACCTAGCCAGCCGCGACGCGGAGCGCATCCCTTTTGCCCGCATCGGCGCGACGATGCGCAGGTTTCCGCGACGTCCTCTTTACGCGTCCTTCACCGCTTCGCGTTACGCCGGTGCCATGGACCTCAACTATCCGGGCCGTGACGTGGCGGGGGAGGAGGCGGCGGACTATCAGCCGCGCCGCAACCAGCGCGTCGCAATGAGCGAGCGGACCCAGATGCGCGCCAACGATTTGGCGGTCGAGATCGTCCTGTGCGACCTGTCGACCAGCGGCTTTCTCGCCGAATGCCTGCGGCCGGTCCTGATCGGCTCCTATGTGTCGCTCGACCTGCCCGGCATCGGCCCGGTCCACGCACAGGTTCGTTGGCAAGTTGGCACCCGCCTCGGCGCCAAATTCCTCGACCCGATCAGCCTGAATCGCTGCGAGTGGGCGACGGCGCGGCCGCCCGTCTGACCGGCCGGGGCATCAGGCGCCTTCGCCGAACAACAGGAACGACGCCCACATCGCCGGATGCGGATGCTGGCGGCGAGTCTCCAGCATCGCAAGCCGAAGCGCTTCGGCGGGGCGGTGGTCGGCGGCATGATTCATGAACCGGGTCATCAGCCCCCGCGTCGCGCTGTCGTCGATGTTCCACAGGCTCATGACCACCCGGGGGACGCCAGCGAGCTGGAAAGCCCGGGTCAGGCCGATGGTGCCGCCGGCGTGCGCGGCGCCGAGGCCGGTCTGGCAGGCGCTGAGCACCGCCAGCTGAGCGGTAAGGCGCGACGACTGGATCTCACGCGCGGTCCACCAGCCATCCTCGAGCCGGTCGCCGGCGAGCATCAGGAAACCGCCGGTGATCGGCTCGAGATCGTCGGAGATGCCGTGGGTCGCGATGAAGAGTAGCGAAGCGCCGGGCGCCGCGGCCAGCACTCGGGCCTTGCTGGCATTTTCTCCGACCAGGGGAGCGGTGCGCAGCATCCGGCCGATCTCCCGCGCCTCGGCACGTGCTCCATCGAGTCGCGGGACGTTCCACACGTCCGAAGGCGGCAAGGCAGGGTCGCCGACGATCAGGGGACGCGCGAACGCGGCTCGGCTGCTCCATCGCTGCACCGGCAGCGCAAGGGCCGGCAAGCTGGGCGCGATTGAAATGGAGAAATGGTCCACCGCCTGAGTGCGGTCGCCGAAGGGGCGCAGGGCGTAGAACGGAAGCGTGCCGATTTCACCCGTGGGAATGACCACCAGGTGACGGACCCGTCGGAGATGAGGGGCGAGATCGGCCGGAAACAGCGCCGCCGACAGCGTCTCGGTGGCGCGATCGAGGGTGACGAGGTCCTCGGCCGGCGGCGGCGGGCGAACTGCACCGGCCCGGGTCGGGCGCGCCGCCCGCGGAATCTGCCGCTCGGTGATTTCGAGCGAGCCCATCATCGTCCAAACTTCGTCGGACAGGCCGCGCGGGCTGATGCGATGGGTGGTGCAGGCGAGCAGGCCCTCGCGGCCGATCAGCCACGACGCCAAGCCACCGCCGCGATGTGCGTAGAAGAGGGCGTAGCTGCCTTCCGGATCGACGCCGCTGGCGATGCGCTCGCCGAGCCAGCGGCTGACCTCTTCGAGGGCCACGGGTCGTTCGCCGCCCCGCGTGCGGTTCGCGTCGAGCCGCTCGCTGTCGATCGGGCTCGCCGCACTGCGAGTGGCGCCCAATCGCCGGCGCGCCGCGCGCTCGCGACCGGCCGCGTCTGCATAGTCGCAGGTCGGGTCTGACGGAGCGGCAGGAGCCTGGCCGGCGAAGGCAGAGGTCGGGACAAGGAGCGCCAGCAGGCACGGCACGACCAGGACGGCCAGCCGGCTCACACCCGGCAGGCCTGGTGCGGACGGCGGGACTCGAACCCGCACGCCCATGGGGCAGAAGATTTTAAGTCTCCAGCGTCTACCGGTTCCGCCACGTCCGCTTGCGGCGGAACGTGCCCATCACTTTGCCGCGAGGCAAGCACGAAGGGCTATTCGGCCGGCATGACGGCGGCACCGAGCGGCGCCCAGTCCGCTTCGCCGGTGCGCTCGGCTTCCTGCGGCGCCTGGTCGAAGCGGAAGGCGATGCCCGCGTCCTTCAACCGCCGCACATAAGTCTCGGCGAGCTCGTGGCGGCGGGCCCGCGCTGCCGGCGTGACCGCTCGCGCCGCCGCCTGGAATTCGGCGGCTGCCCGCCGCCAATAGAAGCGATGATCGGAATTCAACGGAAAGTCCCCCATCCCAGACCTTCGGGTGCCGTCCGAGTCGGCGGGGGAACTCTACAGGATGTGAGGCAATGGTAAATGCAGATTAATGCGCGGCCGACGGGAAGTCTGCGTCGAGAATCTCAGACGTTGAGACGCTCGCGCATTTCCTTGCCCGGCTTGAAATAAGGGACTCGCTTGGCATCGACGTCGACGGCTTCGCCGGTGCGCGGGTTGCGCCCGCGGCGAGCATCGCGCGCGCGCGTCGAGAAAGCGCCGAATCCGCGCAGTTCGACCCGGCCGCCCTGTTCCAGCTGCTCGATGATCGAATCGAAGAAGGCGGCGACCACGCGCTCGACTTCCTTCGCGGTGAGATCGGGATGATCCTCGCAGAGCTTCTGGACCAGTTCAGAGCGGATCACGGCGCCCCCTTTCCCTCGATTTTCTCAGTGCTTGCGGCCGAGCAATATCGTTGGTCCGGCCGATTGATCTGGATCAATCGCACCCCGCGTTCGAAAACGCAAGTGCGCAAGCTCCTGATATTAACAGAGTTTACGTAGTCTTGAACAGCGAAGCCGGATCGGACCGGCGGCAGGCGGTAAACGAACCGCCCGCCGCCGTTACGGAAATCAGCTGTTCTTCTGCTTGAGGGCCTCGCCGAGGATGTCGCCCAGGCTCGCGCCCGAATCGGACGAACCGTACTGGGCGACGGCCTGCTTCTCTTCGGCGATCTGCATCGCCTTCACGGAGAAGTTCGGCTTCTTGGAGCGGTCGAAGCCGACCACCATCGCGTCGAACTTCTGGCCGACCTGGAAGCGCTCCGGACGCTGCTCGTCGCGGTCGCGGCCCAAATCGATGCGCTTGATGAAGCCGGTCGCGCCGTCGTCGCCCGCCTGCACCTCGAGACCGCCGTCGCGGACCTCGAGAACGGTCACGGTGACGACCTCGCCCTTGTTGACGCTGCCCGACGCGCCCGCGGCGACTCCGCCGCGCTCGAGCTGCTTCATGCCGAGGCTGATGCGCTCCTTCTCGACGTCGACGTCGAGGACCACCGCCTGGACCATCTCGCCCTTGTGGTGAAGGTTCAAGGCTTCCTCACCCGACACGCCCCAGGCGATGTCCGACATGTGGACCATGCCGTCGACGTCGCCGTCGAGACCGATGAACAGGCCGAACTCGGTGGCGTTCTTGACTTCGCCCTCGACCTCGGTGCCGACCGGGTGCGAAGCGGCGAACGCTTCCCACGGATTGGCCTGGGCCTGCTTGAGGCCGAGCGAGATGCGGCGCTTCTCGCCGTCGACCTCGAGCACCGACACGTCGACTTCCTGCGAGGTCGAGACGATCTTGCCCGGGTGGACGTTCTTCTTGGTCCAGCTCATCTCTGAGACGTGGACCAGGCCTTCGATGCCCGGCTCCAGCTCGACGAATGCGCCGTACTCGGTGATGTTGGTCACTCGGCCCTTGAACACGCCGCCGACCGGGTACTTGGCCGCGGCGCCCTCCCACGGATCGGTCTCGAGCTGCTTCATGCCGAGGCTGATGCGCTGGGTCTCGCGGTTGATCCGGACGATCTGCACCTTGACCGTGTCGCCGATGTTCAAGACCTCGGACGGGTGGCCGACGCGCTTGTAGCTGATGTCGGTGACGTGGAGCAGGCCGTCGATTCCGCCGAGGTCGACGAAGGCGCCGTAATCGGTGATGTTCTTGACCACGCCGTCGACCACCTGGCCCTCGGCCAGGCTCTGGATGAGGCCGCTGCGCTGCTCGGCGCGATTCTCTTCGAGGATGGCGCGGCGCGACACGACGATGTTGCCGCGGCGGCGGTCCATCTTCAAAATCTGGAAGGGCTGCGGGATGTCCATCAGCGGGGTGACGTCGCGGACCGGACGGATGTCGACCTGCGAGCCGGGCAAGAAGGCCACTGCACCGCCGAGATCGACGGTGAAGCCGCCCTTCACTCGGCCGAAGATCACGCCCTCGACGCGCTCGCCGGCGGCATGCTGCCCCTCGAGCTTGTCCCAGGCGGCTTCGCGGCGGGCGCGGTCGCGGCTGAGCATGGCCTCGCCATGGGTGTTCTCGATGCGGTCGACATAGACTTCGACCTCGTCGCCGACCTGGACCTCGGCCTTCTGGCCCGGCGCTGCGAACTCGCGCAGCGGCACTCGGCCTTCGGACTTCAAGCCGACGTCGATCACCGCGAGGTCGTTCTCGATGCCGGTGACGATGCCCTTCACGACCCGGCCTTCGAAGCCTTCATTGTCGCCGCCGAGGCTTTCGTTGAGCAGGGCCGCGAAATCGTCGCGGGTCGGGAGTGCCGTAGTGGCCATAAAGATGGGTGTTCTTTCGTTCGTGTCCGGAAAGGTCGGCGGGGGCCTTGCTTCCCGGGGCTAAAGTTGTTCCGCCCCGCCGGCCCCATGCCGGTCGCGGGCATCCGCTCGAGTGACAGATGTGACGTGGCGGCCGGCGCGGCTCGCGCTTTGGCGAGCGACTGTCTTTTCAAGCAAAAATGCGCGTCGAAAGGCCGGCTTGAGCCGCCCCCTCACGCGCGATTGCCTTAGTGCCAAGGCCCCCACGAGCACTTCAAGCACCCGTCGGACGGGGCGCGCATATAGAGGAAGAGGGCGGAGGCGGCAAGAGCGTTCGGTTCCGCTCGGATCCCGATGCCCCGCGCTGGCAGATGCAACCCGTCAGAGCTTGCTCGGTTTAAGCGGGACCACTATTTTTGGAAGCGTCACTCTGGTTTGGTCATGCCTGCTCGTATCCTGATCGTCGAAGACGAGATGCTCGTCGCGCTCGAGCTCGAGAGCATTCTCGAGGATCTCGGCCATGAGCCCGTGGGCATCGTTCCCGACCTCGAAGCGGCCGAGAGCTATTTCGAGGAAGCGATCGATCTGGCGCTTGTCGACCTCAACCTTCGTGACGGGCTCACGGGGCCGCAAATCGGGGCGCGGCTCGGCGCGAACGGAACGACGGTCGTCTTCATCACCGCCACGCCTGGACTGTTGGAAGAGGGAATCGCAGGCGCGATCGGAGTGATCACGAAGCCAACGGACGAAGCGACGGTGCGGGCCGCAGTCGATTACGCGATTGGCGTACGCACCGGCCGCACGGTTCGCCCTCCCGCGGCCCTCAGACTATTCGCCTGACGAACGTACCAGCCGCCTCCGCTGGACCTTGCAGACGACGGTGACCCCATCGCGGGACCATTCGCGCTCCAGCGTGCCGCCAAGCTGCTGAACGATGCTGAGTTCGCAAAGCTTGGTTCCGAAGCCGGTCCGCTCCGGGGGACCGCTGACCTTCGGTCCACCGCTTTCTTCCCAACGCAGCTCGAGCGTGTCGCCAATGACCTTGGTCGACACGCGCACCTCGCCCTGCGGCGAGGACAGAGCGCCATATTTGGTGGCGTTGGTCGCAAGCTCGTGGATGAGCAGCGCGAGAGGCGTAGCGCCTCGATCGTCGACCGCGAGGTCGTCGCCGGCGAGGGTCAGCCGGCCGTCGTCGATCGCCGGATAGCTGGAAAGGATCGCCCGGAGCACGCCATGGAGCAGCTCGGGGAGCTCGCGTGGCGAGGAATGGCTGCTGTGCGGCCGGACGAACTCGTGCGCTCGGCCGAGCGCCGCGACACGCTCCTGAAGCTCGCGCGCGAAGGTCTTCTGGCCCGGCTCGTGCCGAGCGGAAAGGCCGATCAGTCCGCTGATAACCGCGAAGATGTTCTTGATCCGGTGGCTGAGTTCCCGCCCAAGGATCTCGTTCTGGGTCGCGGCCTCCTTGGCATCATGGATATCGGTGCAGGTGCCGATCCACCGCACGATCTTGCCGTCGGGGTCGCGCATCGGCATGGCGCGCCCGAGCGTCCAGCGATATTCGCCGCTGCGGTGGCGAAGGCGATACTCGATCTCGTAAGGCTCGCCGGTCGCAAGGCAATGACGCCAGGTCCGCCAGGCGCGCTCCTGATCGTCGGGATGGAACATCCCGGCCCACTCTTCGCCGTCGGTCGAGCCGAGACGCACGCCGGTAAACTCGTACCAGCGCGCGTTGTAATAGTCGTGATACCCGTCGGGTAACGTCGACCAAACCATGTGGGGGAGTGCATCGGCCAGCGTTTCAAATCGAGCGTCGCTCTCGCGCAACGCGTCCTTGACCGCAATCAGCTCGGACTCAAGTTGTTGGATCGGAACGACAATACTCCTTCGGCCGGCAGCCAAGCCGGGCTCTTCTGTCAAGCGACCGATCGACAGTAAAGCGGAAATCGCGTCGCGAAGCGCGCCCTTCCAAACCGTTCAACCTGGCCATTTGAGTGCGACAATCGCAGTTGCGAGGATTGGCGGGAACAGAAATAGCGCCAGCCGTCCCGGCTGATGTCCGCTTCCGGGAGGCTGTCGCTCGGCGCCGTCAGCGGCGGAAAGCGAGCCTGAAGCTCCACCAGAGCAAGGCCAGGATCGCCGCGCTGATGAGCGCGCCCCAGAACCAGTAAGGCAGCAACAGGACATCCGCGATGGCGCCGGTGTCCGACCGCTGTAGCCGGCCGCCGACGCTTCCGCCGGGGCTGAACAGATAGTCGAACTGTTGCCACACGCTGATGCATGCCTGCACGCCCAGGAGCTGGATGACGAAGCCCTGCCAGGACCGGGATCCGCGCAGCGCGAGCAATAGGATCGCCACTCCCAGCGCAGGCAGAACCAGCCAACCCGTGAGCGACCGGACCCAGATCAACGTGGACGCGAGCAGCGCGATGCCGAGAACCGCCAGAGCGTTCTGAGTCGCGGTGGCGGAGCGCGAGGAAAGGATGAGCAGCGCTCCCGCCACCGCCGGCCCGAGCGGTCCGCCTGCCGCCACCAGCGCATCGACGACGCCATAGCCATCGGCAGGGCGCAGGGAGAGGGCGACGCCCGATCCGTCAGCGAAGATCAGCAGGCGGTCGAACCCCCGGCCTGCGAGCATCGCCGCGATTCCGTGGCCCATTTCGTGGAACCAGGTCGCCAATATCGTGAACGGATAGAGCAGGAGGCTGCCGAGCCTGGTCTGCCACAGCAGGATCGAGGCGAGCGCGATCCCCAGGAGCAGCGCGACGCGCTGCTTTTGCTCCTGGCTGCCAAGGCTGCTGCTGGGCGTCACCGCTCCAATTCGCTTCAGGTCATGGCTGTCGTCAACCTCCAGTTATGCCCGGACCTGGCTGCAGGAAGGCGGCAGGCTTTCCCACGCAATTCCCCGCTCGGACACGCAAGCGGCTTATCGGAGACATCCGGGAGCTTTTGACATAGTGACGGTTCGACGGACCGCGGCCGATGGAGGATGTTTCGACATGAACGGTGAGTCAGGGGACGGTCAGCAGTCGCCCACGGGAGCCGGCACCGGGATAACCGGTCGCCTCGTCGCGGCCGCCCGAGCCTTGGTCGGAGTCAGCACGCAGGACCTGGCGGAGGCGTGCGGTCTTCCGCTCGAAACCATGACGTGCCTGGAGGCTGCCGGGAGCGCATGGGTCCGTCCGGAGGACGTCGAGGCCGTCAAAAAGGGGCTGGATCACTTTGGAGTCGTGATCGTCGAGGAATCGGACGGGCTGGGCGCGGGGGTGAGGCTGAAGTTCACCCGGGCGGACGTGCGGCAGATCACGCGTCTCGAAGGTGAAGGGGGAATAGTCGGCTCTGACGATGCCCCTTGAGGGTCCGTTCCGCTGACAGTTCCTGCCGCTCGCGGCGGCGATGCGGGGCCGGGCGCGAAGGCCCGGCCCCGGTTTCGGTTCAGCGGCGGCGGCGCGCTTCGCGAGCCTCGCGGCGCTGGCGCTCCTCCTCCATTCGGTGGGCGCTTCCGGTCTGGATCGGCGACGGCGTGTAATTGGCCGCGAGCCGCGCCTGCGGGCGGTCATAGCTGCCCGGCGCGGGCGGAAGGACATGACCGGAAGGGCATCGATCGTGCGCGCGGTGAACTCGCGGCCCTCGGGCATGTTGGCGCTTCGGCCGGTGACGACCATTCCGCCGACCACGCCGACGGCGAGGACCGCTCCGACCGTTCCGGCGGTGTTGCCCTCGCCGGCCTGGAAGTGGGTGCCGTCGAGCGGCACTCGGACGCCGTCCATGTCGAGATAGCGGAACGACAGCTCCATCTTGCCCGACTTGCCGAACATGCCGCGCCCGGAGCGCAGGGTGATCTCGCCGACGGCGCGGGTGCCGCGCGGGATGACGACGATGCCGTCCAGCGCGCCTCGAGAGAGCTCAGCCCGAATAATACATGTCGTATTCGACCGGGCTGGGGGTGGTCTCCCAGCGCAGCTGCTCCTCCCATTTGAGCTCCATATAGGCGTCGATCTGGTCGTCGCTGAACACGTCGCCCTTGGTCAGGAACTCGCGGTCGTGGTGGAGGGCGAGCAGCGCCTCGCGCAGGGACCCGCACACGGTGGGGACGTCGGCGAGCTCCTGCGGCGGCAGGTCGTAGAGGTTCTTGTCCATCGGATCGCCGGGATGGATCCGGTTCTGGATGCCGTCGAGGCCCGCCATCAGCAAAGCGGAATAAGCCAGATAGGGGTTGGCGAGAGCGTCCGGGAAGCGGAACTCGACGCGCTTGGCCTTCTCGCCGGCGCCATAGGGGATCCGGCAGGAGGCGGAACGGTTGCGGCTCGAATAAGCGAGCAGCACCGGCGCCTCGAAGCCGGGGACCAGGCGCTTGTAGCTGTTGGTCGAGGGATTGGTGAAGGCGTTCAATGCCTTGGCGTGCTTGATGACTCCGCCGATGAAATAGAGGCAGGTCTCGGACAGGCCCGCATAGCCGTTGCCGGCGAACAGCGTGTTGCCGCCCTTCCAGATCGACATGTGGGTGTGCATGCCCGAGCCGTTGTCGGCGCGGATCGGCTTGGGCATGAAGGTCGCCGTCTTGCCATAGGCCTGGGCGACCATGTGGACGACATATTTGTAGATCTGCATGCGGTCGGCAGTCTCGACCAGGGTGCCGAAGATCATCCCGAGCTCGTGCTGGGCGGGAGCGACCTCGTGATGGTGCTTGTCCATCGGAAGGCCCATCTCGACCATGGTCGAGACCATCTCGGCGCGGATGTCCATGGCGCTGTCGACCGGAGCGACCGGGAAATAGCCGCCCTTGGCGCGCGGGCGGTGGCCGAGATTGCCGGTCTCATATTTCTGGTTGCTGTTGGTCGGAAGCTCGATGTCGTCGACCTGGAAGGTCGAGCCGGCATAGCCGTCCTCGAAGCGGACGTCGTCGAACATGAAGAACTCCGCCTCGGGGCCGACATAGATGGTGTCGCCGATGCCGGTAGCCTTCAGATAGGCCTCGGCGCGCTTGGCGGTGGAGCGCGGATCGCGGCCGTAAAGCTCGCCGGTCGACGGCTCGACGACGTCGCAGAACAGGATCAGCATCGGAGTCGCGCTGAACGGATCGAGAGTCGCGCTGCCCAGATCCGGCTTGAGGATCATGTCGCTCTCGTTGATCGCCTTCCAGCCCTCGATCGACGAGCCGTCGAACATCAGGCCGTCGGCGAGCGCATCCTCGTCGATCGCGCTGGCGCACATGCTGAGGTGCTGCCACTTGCCCTTGGGATCGGTGAAACGAAGGTCGACCCACTCGACCTCCTTGTCCTCGATGGTCTTCAAGATGCTGCGCGCGTCGTTGGCCATGATCCGCGAATCCCCGTCTGCTGCAATGGTGCGACGACGGGTTTCGCGGGGCACGCGGGGGCGGTCCAGCCCGCGGTTAAGATTTCACGTGGGCAACGCGATCAATAGCCGCGGCGGCGGGCCTGGACGAGCATCCGCAGAAGCATCGCGACAGGACGGGGAACGCCGACCTTGCCCTCGAGCCACAGGCTGACGGCGGAGCGGCTGACGCCGATCGCGGCGGCGAGGTCGCTCTGCGTGCGGCAATCGAGCGCACGCATCGCGGAGCGAAGCTCCTCGGGGGACATGGAGGGGTGTTGGGGCTCGGTCACGAGAGCATTTCACTAACCCGATCAGGCCGCGCTTGTCGAAGCCTGCCGTTCTTCACCGACGCTCTAGAAAGAAGGACAGTCCTTCGAAAAGCTCAGGGCGAGCGCACCCGTGGGATAAGGGCGGGTCAGATCGCGTCGGAATCGCGCTCGCCGGTGCGGATTCGGATGGCCTGCTCGACGGGCGAGACGAAGATCTTGCCGTCGCCGATTCGGCCGGTCCGAGCGGCGGTGGCGATCGCTTCGACGACCCGGCTGACCTGGTCGTCGTCGACGACCACTTCCAGCTTCACCTTGGGCAGGAAATCCACGACATATTCGGCGCCGCGATAGAGCTCGGTATGGCCCTTCTGGCGGCCGAAGCCCTTGGCCTCGGTGACGGTGATTCCGCTGACGCCCGCGTCGGTCAGCGCCTCCTTCACTTCATCGACCTTGAACGGCTTGATGATGGCTTCGATCTTCTTCACGCCGGCGAACATAGGCCCGGATCTGGAGGGCGCAAGCGACCCCCCGCACGGCAGGAGCAAGTCAGGCCCGGTTCAGCCGCTCCGGCTTATCTGGCTCGCAGAGCCACTCATCGCGAGCGAGACACGATATGACAGGCAAGCTGCTTCCGCTCCTCCTTGGCGCTGCCGCCATTGCCGCGGCCCCCGCGCAGGCGCAGCCGCGCGAGCGTCTTTCAGGCGAGGCCGAGCTGGCCAGGGCGCTCGAGGGCCGGGTGGCCGGCGAGCCGGTCAATTGCGTCAACCTGCGCACCGTGCGGTCCAGCCGGGTGATCAGCGGCACGGCGCTGCTCTATGACGCCGGCAGCGTGATCTACGTGAACCGCCCGCGCGCCGGCGCCGAGCAGCTCGACCATTGGACCGCCCAGGTGAGCCGGCCCTTCAACAACCGGCTGTGCAGCGTCGATCCGGTCCAGCTGATCGACCCGACCACCGGGGTTTTCACCGGCACCGTCTTCCTCGACGAGTTCGTGCCGTATCGCCGCGTGCGCCGCGGCGACTGAGCCGCCACTCGAAGGAGTGAGGGCACGCACGTCCCCGGCCTCGCGGCCGGGGCTTCTTCGCCCGCATGTATGGAGCCCGTCCTCAGTAAGGCGGCTTGTCGTGGCCCCTGGGGCTCGTCGTGAAGATCTCGCAGCCGTCCTCGGTGATTCCGATCGAATGCTCGAACTGGGCTGAGAGGGAGCGGTCGCGAGTGACCGCGGTCCAGCCGTCGTCGAGGATCTTGGCGGCCGACTTGCCGATGTTGATCATCGGCTCGATGGTGAAGAACATGCCGGGCTTCAATTCCGGGCCGGTGCCTGCGCGGGCGGCGTGGATGACCTCGGGCGTGTCGTGGAAGACCTGGCCGAGGCCGTGGCCGCAGAAATCGCGCACGACCGAATAGCGGTTCGCCTCTGCGTGGCGCTGGATCGCGGCGCCGATGTCGCCCAGATGGTTGCCGGGCCGCGCAGCCTCGATCCCGAGCATCAGGCATTCGTAGGTCACGTCGACGAGGCGGCGCGCCTTGATGCCGACGTCGCCGACCAGATACATGCGGCTGGTATCGCCATGCCAGCCGTCGAGGATCGGAGTCACGTCGATGTTGACGATGTCGCCGTCCTTGAGAATGCGCTCTCCGGGAATGCCGTGGCAGATGACGTGGTTGATCGAGGTGCAGCAGCTCTTGGTATAGCCGCGATAGCCGAGCGTCGCGGGAATGGCGCCGCGGGCGCGCATCTCGGCGAAGACGATTTCGTCGAGTTCCTGGGTGGTCACTCCGGGGACGACGTGCGGAACGAGCGAGTCGAGGATCTCGGCGGCGACTCGACCGGCGCGGCGCATGCCCTCGAAGCCCGCGGGTCCGTGAAGCTTGATCGCGCCGCTGCGGCCGATGACGACGTCGTTGGTGACCATGTCCTGCATCGTGCCGATATAGCGAGGGTCAGGTGCATTCTCAATGAACCGGGCTGCTTGTCGCGCCCGATTTGTTGAGCCATGGCCGATGCCATGGCGGACGAGACGCGCATCTGGACGGCCGGGCTGCTGGTGATCGGCGACGAGATCCTGTCGGGGCGGACCCAGGACCTCAACGTCGCTCAGATTGGGACGTGGCTGAACCTTCAGGGCATCCGCCTCAGCGAGGTGCGGATGGTGCCGGACCGGATCGACGCGATCGCGGAGGCGACCAATGCGCTCCGGGCACGCTACGATTATCTGTTCACGACCGGCGGCATCGGGCCGACCCATGACGACATCACCGTCGACGGCATCGCCGCGGCGCTGGGGCTGCCGGTGGTCGTGCATCCGGCGGCACGGGCGGCGCTGGAGGCCTATTATTCGGGCCGCGGCGACGCGGTGACCGAGGCGCGGCTGAGGATGGCGCGGGTGCCCGAGGGCGCCGAGCTGATCGAGAACCGCTTCTCTGGGGCGCCGGGCATCAAGGTGGGCAATATCTACCTATTGGCGGGCGTCCCGCGGATCGCGGCGATGATGCTCGACGCTCTGACCGGGAGGCTGGAGGGCGGGCGGCCACTGCTGTCGCGGACGCTCGGCTGCTGGGCGCCGGAGAGCGGGGTCGCCGAGCTGCTCGAGGCCACCGAGAAGGCGCATTCGGGCTGCCAGATCGGCTCCTATCCCTTCTTCCGCGACGGCAAGGCGGGCGCCAATTTCGTGGTGCGAAGCGACGACGCGGCGGCGTTGGCGGGGTGCGTCGAGGCGCTGGAGCGGGCGCTGAACGCCGCCGGTCACGAGGTGACCGAAGGCGGGATTTAGCTCTGACTCGCTCCTCCTCTTTAGCGGAGGGGCCTGGGGTGGTGGTGCGTTGCAGCTTTACTCCGCTTCGGCGACGACCTTGTTGCGGCCGGCGTCCTTGGCTTCGTAGAGGAGGTTGTCAGCGCGCTTCAATGGGGAGTCGCCGGTGCAGCGGGCGACTCCGGCCGAGAAGGTGATCTGGCCGAGCGGGGCGTCGGTCTCGCGCACGCGGAAGTCGCGGGCGGCGAGATCGGCACGGGCCCGGTCGAGCAGATCGGCGGCCGCGGCCGGGCTCAAGCCGTCGAACAGGATCGCGAACTCCTCGCCGCCGAGGCGGGCGACCATGTGCGTTCCGCAGCTTTGCTGGAGCGACTCCGCCACCATGCGCAGCACGCGGTCGCCGACGCCGTGGCCGTGGCCGTCATTGACCCGCTTGAAGCGGTCGATGTCGCAGATGGCGAGGCTGCACAGCTTGCCCGAACGCATGACCTCGTCGAGCCGGGTCTCGAAGGCGCGGCGGTTGGGCAGGCGGGTGAGGGCGTCGCTGCGCGCCTGCTCCTCGGCCTCGGCGAGCTTTTCGCGCAACGCACTGGCCTCGGAGCGGGCGACGGCGAGCTGCGCCTCGGCGGCGCGGGTGCGCTCGAGCATGGCGCCGGTGAGGCGCGCGACCGTGGCGATGCTGGGATTGCCGACCGCATGCGCGTTGAGGTCCTCGGCGCCGCGCGCCAGGTCGGCCTCGTAGCTGCGGGTCTCCTCGCTCGTCGCCTCGACCACCGAGGTGAAATTCTCCATCGAGCGCCTGAGGTCGGCGATCAGTTCGGCGGCCTTGTCCTCCTCGAGACCGGGGAATTCCTCGTCGATCTGCTTGCGGATCCGGTCGACGTCGCGCTGGGTGAGGCGGACGCCGTCAGCCGTCAGCGCGACGATCATCCGCGCGACGGGCGTGGTGTCGTCGCTGACGAGACCATAAACCAGGGTATAGTTTTCAGGGGTTGGTTCGAGGCCGTGAAGGGCGAGAAATTCGCCGATCGCCCTGAACGTCCTCCGGTGCGCTTCGTCGCGCGATTTCCTGTCGTCCACGCCCCCCGCCGATCTGGCCACCCGCACACCCCCTGCCCCCGGAGTTTTCGCGTGGGCTGCTAAAGTGCCAATCTCATTGCACATTTTACACGGCGAAAGGTCGTTTCGGCAACAAACTTGTTCAGCGCGAGGTCCGGCCGCCGCCGGCTCCAGCGCCCGCGGGCGCGGCGGAGGCGGAGACGATGGGGCGCGAGCGGTCCTGGCCGTCGGCCCACAGCAGGGTGATCGAGATTCGGCGGTTGCGCGGATCGAGCCGGTCGCCGGCGACATAGGGTTCGCGGTCGGCGACGCCCTCGATCCGGGTGAATCGGGGCAGTGGGACTCCGGAGCCTTCGAGAACGGTGCGCGTGCTCTCGGCGCGCGCGGTCGACAGCATCCAGTTGTTCATGTTGGCGTTGGCGTAGGGGCGCGAGTCGGTGTGACCGCGAACCACGATCTGGTTCGACACCGGCTGGATGACCTGGGAAACCTGGCGAAGCAGCCGCGCCGCCTGGGGGCGAAGGACGTTGGTGCCGACCTCGAACATCGAGAAGTCGGCCTCGTCGACGAGGTCGATGCGAAGGCCCGCGTCGGACTGGGTGAAGGAGATGTGGCTCCTCAGCGAGCGCAGCTGCGGGTCCTGCTCCATGCGCCGCAACAGTTCGGCGCGGAGCTGGGCGAAGCGCGCCATCTCCTGCTCGCGCTGCTGGCCAGTGCCTGTCTGCGGCCCGCCGGCGGCGGAGCGCGGGATGACGATCGAGCGCGAGCCGGTCTGCTGCGCCCGGTGCGGGTAATTCTCCTCCGCGATGATCGAATCGCCGCCCATGATGCCGGTCGCTCCGGCGCTGTTCTGGCGGTACTCGATCACGGTCGGCGTGAAATAATCGGCCAGTCCCTTGCGCTTGGCCTCGTCGACCGCGCCGATCAGCCACAGCAAGAGGAAGAAGGCCATCATCGCGGTGACGAAGTCCGCATAGGCGATCTTCCACGCGCCGCCATGATGGGCGTCGTGGTTCTCCTGGACGATCTTCTTGACGATGATCGGCTGGGGCGGCGGCTCGTTGCGGCCGCGGGCGGCGGTGGCCATCAGCGAGCGCTCCCGAGCGAATGGCGGCGAGCCATTGTCAGCGGCCCCGCATGCCGTCGAACACGTCGGCGAAGGCCGGCTGGTTGGCGTGGGCGATGCCGGAGCGCGCCGCTTCGATGACCAGCGGCAGCGGATGGCCGTGAAGCGAGGCGATGATGATCTGCTTGACCACGTCGTAGATGGCGGCGTCGGATTCGACGACCTGGCGGGCGCGGTTGGCGAACGGGCCGACGAAGCCGTAGGACAGCAGCACGCCGAGGAACGTGCCGACCAGCGCCGAGCCGATCATGCCGCCGAGCACCGACGGCGGCTCGTCGATCGACGACATGGTCTTGATGACTCCGAGCACGGCCGCGACGATGCCGAGCGCGGGGAGCGCGTCGGCGGTGGTCTGAAGCGAATTGACCGGCCGCATGACGGCGTGATGGTGAGTCTTGATGGCGTTATCCATCACCTCCTCCATCGCATGCGGATTGAGCGTGCCGGAGGAGACGACGACGAGGCGCAAGGTGTCGCAGATCAGGTGGATGAGGACCTGGTCCTTCATCAGCTTGGGATATTCGCTGAAGATCGCGCTGGTCGCGGGCTCCTCGATATGCGGCTCGACCGCGACCGGGCCTTCGGTGCGCAGCATCTTCATCAGCTTGGAGACGAGGAAGATGGTGTCGAGGAAGTCCTGGCGGTTGTAGCGCGGGCCCTTGAACGCCTTGGCGAACGCGCCGCCGAGCGCCTTCAGCTCCCGGCCGTTGTTGCCGACGATGGTGGCGCCGAGCGCGGCGCCGCCGATGATCATCATCTCCAGCGGCAGGGCGTGCATCAGCACGTCCATCTTGCCGCCGGCGATGAGGAACCCGCCGAACACCATCACCAGGACGACAATACTGCCGATGCCCGCAAACATTCCGGTCCCCGCTCCCTCGACACTGGGGCGACAGACACTTCGCCCAAGGGGATTAACGGCGCTGGCGGCGAGACTTAATGGTTAACGGCGCGGTGAGGATGTTTGTCGGAGTCCAGGGGAGGAGCGGATCATCGCGAGGTCCCGCGCGATGAAAGCGGCTCAGGCCTGTCGAGGCCTTCACCGCTTGCCATCGCGAGCCGCTCCCCGAAGGGGAGGGTTCCTAGCCGATCAGGTCGAACAGGTTCGAGCGATGGATCCGGGCGAAGGCGGCCTGCGCCGCCTCGAGCGACAGCTCCTTGGCCTGGAGCCGGGCGATCACCTCGGCGATGTCGGCGCTTTCGAGGCCTTTGCGCTCGTCCGCCATGACGATCTTCACCGATTCCGACTGCTCGATCATGTCCTCGATTCGGTTGCCCCGCGAACCGTGGTCGGCATGGGCTGCCGCGACGTGCCTGACCGCCGCGTTGACCTCGTTCAGCAAGGCGTTGATCGGCGCAGGCTCACCGCCGCGCATGGCAAGCGCGGCGTCGTTGAGGATCTTGGCCAGGTTGCTCGTCCCGTAGGGCGTGGTGACATTGTCGAAGATGGCGGTGCGGTCGGCGACCGCGGTCAGCTCGAGATTGGCGGCGACCGGGATGCGGATCGGCGCGCCGAGCGGGAAGACCAGCTCGCCGCGGGAATCACGGGTGTCGCGCAGCGAGGCGACATGCTGGGAAAGGCTCTCCAGCTCGAGCGAGATCGCGTTGCGATCGACGCTGGACAGGGTGCGGCTGGCGCCCTGCACCATCAGCTCGGCGGCGCGGGTGAAGGTGGCGCCGAGCGATTTCAGGACACCGTCGGCTTGGGCGTAGGTGGCCATCGCCTTGTCGAGATTGGCGCGCCAGGTCTTCTGGTTGGCCTGGCTTCGGCCGATGTCGGAGATGCGCGCGGCCGCTCCGGGATCGTCCGACGGTGCGAGGATCTTCTTGCCGGTCGAGATCTCGGCCTGGGCGCGAGCGATCTCGCCGGCCAGGCGAAGCTGGCGGTTGGTTTCGAGACGAAGCTGGTAGCGCGTGCCGCTGATCATGATGCCGGCCCTTAGAAGATGTTGAGGATGTCCTGGACGGTCTCGCGACCGACCTGGATGATGCGCGCGGCGGCGCTGTAGGCCTGCTGGAAGCGGAGCAGGTCGGCGGCCTCGCGGTCGAGGTCGACGCCGGTGATCTCGTCGAGCGCCCCGAAGCTGGTGTCGCGCCAAGCGGCCGCTGCGGCGTGCTCGGACTTGGCTGCGGACAAGGTCTGGGCATGGCCGGCGACGAGGTTGGTCCAGCGGCGCTCGACGCCATTGGCACCGCGCAGTCCATCGAGGGCGAGCAGGTTGCCGTTGAGCACGCCGCTGCCGGATTCCGCCGCGACGAGCGCCGGATCGGTGACCAGCGCCTGGATCCCGCTGGCCCCGCCCGAAGCGTCGAGCAGGTTCGCGCCGGGATTGCCGGCCTGGTCGAGTCCGTTCGAAGACCAGGTGTTGAGCTGGACCGCGAAGTCGATGGCCAGGCTCGACAGCTCGAACGACCGGGTCGCGGCGATGTCGGCCGATTCGACGAGCCCGGCGAGCTTGCCGGCACTGGGCACCAGCGCGGCCGGGCCGCTGCTGTTGGTGACCTGCAGCGACAGCCGGCCATCGCCGGCGACGCTCAGCGACAGGCTCGCCGATTCGGTCGGGCTGACCAGGACGGTGCCGGGCGGGTCGGCGAGACGGAGCTGAACCGTGCCGTCGGCATTGTCGGAGGCGACGACCCCGATGCGCTCGACGATGCTGTCGATCAGCCGGTCGCGCTCGTCCTCCATCGCGGCCCGAACGGTGCTTCCCGGGGTCGCGGCGCGCAGCGCCGTATTGAGCTGGGCGAGGCCGTTCACCGCATTGTTGACGGCTTCGACGTCGAGCTGGGCGGCGCTGCCGATGCCGGTGGACAGGCGGCGCAAGGCCTCGGCATTGCTGCGGAAGGCGCCGGCGACGTCGTCGAGCTTGGCGAGGAACTGGGTGCGGCCGAAGCGGTCGCCGGGCGTGGCGGCGAGGTCGTCGGCGGCGTTGAAGAAAGCGGTGATCCTGGCGCCGACCCCGTAAGGGCCGTCGTCGAGCACGGTCTCGATGCCGGTGAGCCATTGCTCGCGTACGCCGGTGCGGCCTGCGGCCGAACTGGCGTGGCGCATCTCCGCGGCCCGGAACATGTCCCAGGCGCGCTCGATGCCCTGCACCTTGACGCCGCCAAACACATAGCTTTCGCCGCTATAGGGCGTGAGCCGAGCGCCGCCGGAGACTCCCGGCGTCAGCGTGACGCTGCGGCGGGTGAAGCCGGGCGTTTCCGCATTGGCGACATTCTCACCGACCGCGCCGAGAGCCGTGCGGTAGGCGCGCAGGCCCGACAGGCCGAGACCGAGCAGGTCGCTCATTGCGAATCTCCCTCGCCGGCCGCGCCGCCGCCGTTGCGGCCGAATTGCTGGAGCAGAAGCTCGGCAATGCCGAAGCTGCCGCGCGCCGCCATGTCATCGGCGAGACGGGCGTCGGCCATGTCGCGGAACTGGTCGCTCGCGCTGGAGCCGAACAGGTCCTCGCCGATCTTCGCCTGGCGCATCGAGCCGATGACCTGGCGAAGGAACACGGCCTCGAACGCCTCGGCGGCCTGGCGGAGCTGCGCCTCGCGCCGGGCGGCGGCGGGGTCCGGCGCCTGGGCGGCGGGCCTATTGATTGCCGGGTCGATCACAGGACCACCAGTTCGGCGCGCAACGCGCCCGCCTGCTTGAGCGCCTCGAGGATGGCGACGAGGTCCGACGCACTGGCGCCGATGGCGTTCACCGCGCGGACGATCTCCGACAGATTCGCGCCCTCGCCCATGTCGAACATGCGCGCGCGCGCCTCCTCGATCGCGATGTTGCTGTCCTCCTGAATGGCAGTGCGGCCGCGCGAGAAGGGCTCGGGCTGGATCACCTGCGGGTTTTCCTGGACCGAGACGGTGAGCCGGCCGTGGCTGACGGCGGCGGGGCTGATCCGTACCGCGCCGTTGATGACGACGGTACCGGTGCGCGAGTTGACGATGACTCGCGCCGGAGCGTCGCCCGGATCGACGAGGATGTTCTCGACCCGGCCCATCAGCGCGGTGCGCGCCTCGGCGCCGGGCGGGGCGTCGATCGCGATCGTGCCGCCGCTGACGGCACTGGCGATCGGCTGGCCGAACTCACGGTTGATCGCGTCGGCGACCCGGCCGGCGGTGGTGAGGTCGGCGTCGAACAGGTTGAAGCGGAGCTGAGGGACCGTGGCGAAGCCGGTGTCGACCGACCGCTCGACGGTGGCGCCGCCGGGGATTCGGCCGGCGCTCGGCACGTTGACGGTGACCTGGCTGCCGTCCTGGGCGGAGACCCCGAGGCCGCCGACGACGAGGTTGCCCTGTGCCATCGCGTAGATCTGGTCGTCGGCGCCGCGCAGCGGAGTCATGATCAGGGTGCCGCCGCGCAAGCTGCGGGCGCGGCCGAGCGCCGAGACGGTGATGTCGATGCGCTGGCCGGGATTGGCGAAGGGCGGAAGCTCGGCGGTGATCATGACCGCGGCGGCGTTGCGCAGGGATGGGTTCACGCCCGGCGGAAGGGTGAGGCCGAAGCGGCTTGCGACCCCGGTCATGCCCTGGGTCGCATAAGCCAGGTTGTCGTCGCCCGTGCCCGCGAGGCCGACCACGATTCCGTAGCCGGTCAGCTGGTTGGTTCGAACGCCCTGGAACGAGCCCAGGTCCTTGACCCGGCTGCCCTGCGCATGTGCCGGCGCCGCGATGGCGAGCGCGGCGAGAAAGGCCAGGATGGTGCGGAACATGGTCATCGCGGACACCTCAGAACGGGCTCAGGATGTTGAAGAAGCGGGTCAGCCAGCCCTCGCGGGCGGCGCGGGCGATCTCGCCGCGGCCGGAATAGGTGATCCGGGCGTCGGCGAGCCGGGTCGAGGCGACCCGGTTGTCCGGCGTGATGTCCGCCGGGCGGACCAGGCCGGTGACCTGGATGAACTCGTTGCCGCGGTTGAGGCGGACCCTTTTCTCGCCCTGCACGCGCATGGTGCCGTTGGCGAAGACTTCGAGCACGGTGACGCTGATCTCGCCCGACAGCTGGTTGGCCTGAGTGGTCTGGCCCTGGCCGGCGAATTGCGAGCCGCCACCGGCGGTCACGTCCGAAGCGCTGAAAAGGCGCGACAGCACGCCGGTGCTCGGCGGCGTGAGGCCGAGGCTGCCGTCGCGCTGGGTGTTGGTGCCTGCGGTGGCCTGCGCCTGAGTGCGCTCGGTGAGGACGATGGTCAACACGTCGCCGATCTGGGCGGCGCGCTGTCCGCTGGTCAGGGGGGCGTAGCCGTTGGTCGGCTGGAAGATCGCGCCATTGGCCGGCGGCGGCGGCGCCGGGACCGAATAGGTCGGCCGGAACGCGGGCGCGTTCGGGTCCGGATCGTAGGCCGCGGTGAGGAGGAGGGCCGCGGGCAACAGCGCCAGCGCTCGCCTCGAGCGAAGTCGAGAGGCATGTTCGAGCGAAGCTGAGAACCTCAGCACGCCTCGGCTGCGCTCGGCGGCGTGTCTCGACTTCGCTCGACACGAGCGGGTGATGGGGTTGGTGCTCATCGCGATCACAGCTGCTGGTTGGCGTTGCGGAGCATTTCGTCGGTGGCCGAGACCATCTTCGAATTGACCTCGTAGGCGCGCTGGGTCTCGATCATGTCGACCAGCTCCTGGACGACGTTGACGTTGGAGCCTTCGAGCATCCCCTGGCGGATGATTCCGCGGCCTTCCTGGCCGGCGGCGCCGACCTGCGGCTCGCCGCTCGCCTGGGTCGACTGATAGAGATTGTCGCCGAGCGGAAGCAGGCCGGCCGGGTTGACGAAGCGCGCGAGCTCGATCTGGCCGACCTCGGTCGCCTCGGTCTCCCCGGCCACGCTTGCGGAGACCTTGCCGTCGGCGCTGATCGTGATCGCGCTGGCGCCTTCGGGAATGCGGATGTCGGGCATCACCGGGAAGCCGTCGCCGGTGACCAGCTGGCCCTCGGGCGACACCTGGAAATTGCCGGCGCGGGTATAGGCGGTGGTTCCGTCCGGGCGCTGGATCTGAAAATAGCCGTCGCCCTGGATGGCGAGGTCATAGGGATTGTCGGTGCTGTTGAGCGAACCGGCGGTGGCGACTCGGGCGGTGCCGGTCATCTGCACACCGGTGCCCAGCGACAGGCCAATCGCATAGCGGTTGTCGCCCGACGAGGCGGCGCCCGGCGCCCTCAGCGTCTGGTAGGACAGGGTCTGGAACTCGGCGCGCTCGCGCTGGAACGCGGTCGTGTTCACGTTCGCCAGGTTGTTGGCGATGACTCGCATGCGGGCCGACTGGGCGTCGAGGCCGGTACGGGCGACGTGAAGGGCGGCGTTGCTCATTGATCTTGCTCCTTAGGGCAGGCGCATCAGGTCGGCGGCGGACGTGTCCATGTCGCGGGCCGAGGTGATGAGGTTCATCTGGTTGTCCCAGGCGCGGCTCGCCTCGATCATGTCGATCAGGGCCGAGCTCACGTTGACGTTCGAGCCTTCGAGGCTGCCGGTGATGATCCGCGCGTCGGGATCGGAGGGCAGGGCGCCGCCGCCGCGGACTCGGAACAGGCCGTCGAGGCCCTTGGCGATGCGGCTGCCCTGCGGGCTGACCAGCCGAAGCCGGTCGATCTGGGTCGGGTTGTTGGGATCGCCGCCGACCGGCACGATCCACACCGCGCCGTCAGCATCGATGCGCACGTCGTCGGCCGGCGGAAGGGTCAGCGGTCCGCCCTCGGCCATGACGGGCGTGCCGTCGCCGGTGGTGACGAGGCCGCTGTCGGAGACCTGGAGGTCGCCGCGGCGGGTATAGGCCTCCTCGCCGTTGCGCGCCTGGACTGCGAGCATCGCGTCGCCGGCCATGGCGATGTCGAGCGGCCGGCCGGTCTGGGTGACCGTTCCGGCAGCCATGTCGGCGCTGAGCACCTGCTGCGCCGTGCGGGCGCCGAACACCTGGTCCTCGTCCGCCATGTAGACCGCCTGGGCGGCCGACACCTCGGCGCGGAAGCCGGTGGTCGAGGCGTTGGCGAGGTTGTTCGCCGTCGCCGCCTGGCGCTGCATCGCTCCGCGCATCGCGGACAAAGCGGTATGGACGAGCCGATCCATGGTTCAGATTCCTCCAGGCGTCCCGATCAGGTCCGCATGTTGGTGACGGTCTGGGTGATCGCGTTGGCGGTCTCGATCGCCTTGGCGTTCGCCTGGAAATTGCGCTGGGCGGTGATCAGGCCGACCAGCTCCTCGGTGATGTCGACATTGGCGCGCTCGAGCACGCCGCTCTCGACGCTGCCGATGCCGGTCGTGCCGGGGGTGCCGCTGGTGACCGGGCCGCTCTCGCCGGTGATCGACCAGCGCGCATTGCCCTGCTGGGCCAGACCTTCCGGATTTGTCACGTTGGCGACCATCACGGCGCCGAGCGGCTGGGTGGTGCCGTCGGCATAAGTGGCGGTGATGAGGCCTGTCTTGCCGATGTCGATGCTGCTGAGCGCCGAGCCGGTGGCGCTCGTCGCCGGCAGCTGCAGGCTGGTCGCCGAGGCGAGGTCGGTCGCGGTGAGGTTGCCGGCGGCGTCGACCGGGAGCACCTGGACGAAGTTGCGGTTGCTGTCGACCAGGTACCGGTCGGACGTGATCGAGAGCGAGCCGTTGCGGGTGAGATAGGTGTCGCCCGCGTTGATGTCGTTGCGGGTGACGAAGAAGCCGGCGCCATTGATGGCGAGATCGAGCTCGCGGCTCGACGCCTCGAAATTGCCCTGCGTGAACTGCTGGGTGATCGACTTCAGGCGGGTGCCGATGCCGGCAGTGGTCGACGACGGCGGCTTGATGTCGCCGAACTCGGCGCGGCTGCGCTTGAAGCCCATCGAGCCGACATTGGCGATGTTGTTGGCGGTGACCGAGAGGTCGGTCTGGGCGGCCTTCAGGCCGGACAGCGAAGTGTAGAAGGACATGGATCTGCTCCTTGGAAAATCGGGTCAGGCGAGGCGGATGGCGTCTTCGGGCTTCAACAGCCCGAGGCCGGTGACGAGGCGGCTTTCGCCGCCGTTGGCGGGCGACTGGATTCCGGCGATTCCGGTCCAGGTCGCGACGTTGGGCTGGACCGGCGAGCCGGCGGCGCGGGCGGTGACGACGACCTGCAGGGGGCCGGTCGCGACCAGCTCGCCGGCGGCGTTCCTGCCGTCCCAGTGGAAGGCGGCGGCGCCGGCGTCGCGGGCACCGAGGTCCATGGAATGGACGGTGTTGCCGGCGGCGTCGACGAAGGCGACGCTGACCTGCTCGGCCGCGGCGTCGAAGGTCAGCTCGCCGGCATAGGTGCCGTCTGCGAGCGGGGTCGCGATGTCCGACTGGACGAGCATCGCACGGCCGATCCAGGAGGACGCCTCGGTGAATCGGCCGCCGCCCATCGAGGACACCAAAGCGCGCAGGTTCTGGTTCATCTCGGCGATGCCGGCGACCTGGCTGAACTGCGCCATCTGGGCGACCATCTGGGTGTTGTCGACCGGATTGAACGGATCCTGGGTGGTGAGCTGAGTGGTCATCAGCCGAAGGAAGGCGGCCTGGTCGAGGCCGCCCATCGCGCCGGCCACGGTCGGCGTGGCGCTGTTGCGGGCGTTCAGCCCGGCGATGATGTCGGTCGCGCTCACTGGCCGAGCCTCAGCGTGTCGAGCATGAGGGTCTTGGCGGTCTGAAGCACCTGGACGTTGTTCTGGTACTGGCGCGAGGCCTCGACCATGTCGATCATCTCGGCGGCGGTATCGACGCCCGCCACCCACACGTCGCCATTGGCGTCGGCGAGGGGGTGGTCGGGATCGTGACGCCGGGTCGGCTCGGCGTTGGTGCGAACGATGCGTCCGGCGTCGACGGTGGCGACTCCGGGCGCGCCCTCGGCGACGGTGAATACCGGTCGAAGCGCGCGATAGGCGGTCGCCCGGCTGCCCGACACGCTGCCGGCATTGGCGAGGTTGGACGCGGTGGTGTTGAGACGCTGCAGCTGGGCGCTCATCGCGCGCCCGCTGATGTCGAAGATCGACATGGGATTATCGGCCATGGTCATTCGCCTTTCAGAGCGCGACGGATGGTGTTGATCCGACCCTCGAGGAAGGAGAGGGTCGCGCGGTACTGGACCGCATTCTCGGCAAAGAGGGTCTGCTCCGTCGACAATTCGACGGTGTTGCCGTCGATCGACGGATTGACCGGAACCCGGTAGCGGGTCGCGGACGAGCCGGCGTCGCCGACGCCCATGCCCTGCGACGCCATGTCGAGCGCGGCGGTGAAGTCGATGTCACGCGCGCGATATCCAGGAGTCGCCGCATTGGCGATGTTGGAGGCGAGAATGGCGAGCCGCTGCGAGCGAAGCGCCAGCGCCTGACCATGGACTCCGAACAATTCCTCGGACATTGGGCGGTCCTTCTAAAGTTCCGTTTCGGGGCGCCGTTATTCCGTCATGGCAGGTGCCCTCGCCGCCTCGATGCAACGGTCGTGCCAGTTTCGCCGCACGCTCCCGAGCATTTCGTCCCTCACGGGCGGCGGGGTCATATCCGGCAGTTTCTTGCCGGTACCGGCGGCGTTTTGCCGGTTCGCCCGGTTCGGCGGGAGGAAAGGCGCGGCCCTGAGCGGGGCGGCCGATCCTCCCGCCTTTTTTGTTGGCGCTTCAGGAGAAAATCCGCCTTGGCACGGCTGTTGCTTCGTAGGTCGTGAACGATGGAGCCACAGACGATGACGCCAATTTTCCGACACCTGGCGCTGGCCGCCGCGGCGATGATCGCGACTCCGGCCGCGGCCCAGGGCTTCGAGGACATCGAGGCGCTGGACCACCGAGTGGCCGCTGCGCTCGGCGCCGGCATCGGCGAGCCGGGCGGACCGGCGCGGCCGATCGACCGGCGGCTTCGGCTCGCGGCCTGCCCGGAGCCGGTCAGCGTCGAAGCCCCGACGCTCGGCGCGGCGACAATCAGGTGCGAACAGCTTGGCTGGCGGATCCGCGTGCCGGTGGTGCGCGACGCTGCCGCCC
>JAEZFL010000021.1 GCA_023417515.1 Pseudomonadota bacterium
GAGAACGGGGGTTGTTCGTCCTTCCCGGCCTCCGCCAGCCCGGCAGGCGCCTGCAGCGGCACATCGAACTCGACCGCCTCGTCCACCTTCAGCGCACGATAGCGGCCCTGGCCGGCGGCCATGTCCAAGGTGGCGCGGAACACGTGCATGCCGCTGTCCAGGACCTGCTCGGTGTCGCCGAGTCCCTGGGGATAGACGAACAGGTCGAAGCGGGTTTCCTCGTGTCCCGGCAGGATGTAGCGGATCGAAACGCCGGCGAATTTGTTCGCTGGATCGTAGTGGGTGTCCTCCAGGACGAAGTCACCCACCCTGTGCGGCGCGATCACATGGGTGCGGAGAATGAATGGCACCGCGCCGGCATCGTCCTTCGCGTCCTCGGAAGTGCCCTCCGCGAGGGTTGGCGCCACGACCGTTGCGAATGCGATCAGGCAGGCGAGGCGTCGTCCATGCATGGCCTTGGGTCCGGTGGACGGGCGCGAGGCCCGAGGCGGCCATCCTACGCCGGACCGCTCCCGGCATCGACCGCGTCGCGCCGGTCGTAGGCGCTGACGATGCGCGCGACCAGCGGGTGGCGGACCACATCGCGGGCTTCGAAGAAAGTGAAGCTTACGCCGTCGACCTCGTGCAGCACCTCGATCGCGTCCTTGAGGCCCGACTTCACGTGCTTGGGCAGGTCGATCTGGGTCATGTCGCCGGTGACCACGGCGGTCGAGCCGAAACCGAGCCGGGTCAGGAACATCTTCATCTGTTCGATGGTCGTGTTCTGCGCCTCGTCCAGGATCACGAAGGCATCGTTGAGCGTGCGCCCGCGCATGTAGGCCAGGGGCGCGATCTCGATGACGTTGCGTTCCAGCAGCTTGAGCACCTTCTCCACGCCGAGCATCTCGTAGAGCGCGTCGTACAGCGGTCGCAGGTAGGGATCGACCTTCTGGCTGAGGTCTCCCGGCAGGAAGCCGAGCTTCTCGCCGGCCTCCACCGCAGGGCGCACCAGCACCACGCGCTGCACCCGCGATTCGTTGAGCGCTTCCACCGCCATCGCCACGGCCAGGAAGGTCTTGCCGGTGCCGGCCGGGCCGATGCCGAAGTTGATGTCGTGGGTGGCGATCGCGTGCAGGTACTTCGCCTGGTTGGCGCCGCGGCCGCGGATGGTGCCGCGCTTGGTCCGGATCGCGACGTCCTGCGGCGTGGTGTCGCCGGCGCGGTCGACGTTGGCGTCGTTGAGCCGCAGGTTGATCGCGTTGCTGTCGAAGGTTTCGGTGGCGGCCTCTTCGTACAGATCGCGCAGCAGGCGCTCGGCCTGCGCGACCATTCGCGCATCGGGACCGGACACCCGGAACACGTTGCCGCGATTGGCGATCTCCACGCCGAGCCGCAGCTCGATCTGGCGCAGGTGGGCGTCGAAGGGACCGCCGAGGTTGGCCAGCCGTTCGGTGTCGGCCGGGTCGAGGGTGAAGTCGCGCTGGGTCTGGTGTGCCATAGGCGGGGCAGGGTAGCGCACCCGACCGTCGGGCCGGGTGGTGGACGCTTCGCATTCAGGCCGTGTTCGAGCATTAATTGATTGACCAATTAATATCTGCCGCATGGAACGCAAGCCCGCTCCGAAACGCCCGTCTCCCCCCGGTCGGACCGCACAGCGCGCGCCGGGCCGTCCGCCCGACGATGCCGACCGCCGCAGCCTGGTGCTCGACGCCGCGCTGGCCTGCTACGTGCGCCGCGGGATCGCCGCGACCAGCCTGCGCGACATCGCCGACAGTGCGGGCGTCACGCCGGCGCTGGTGCACTACTACTTCGGCGATGCGGCCGGCCTGCGCGAGGCGGTGATCGCCGAACGGCTGATGCCGGTCTTCACCCAGGTCCGCGACATCCTGCTCGGCATGCCTGACGCCCCCTTGCGCGAGGTGCTCACCGCCTTCGTCGACGCACTGTGCGAAGCGGTGCGCCAGCACGCATGGCTGGCGCCGCTGTGGATCCGCGAGGTGGTCAGCGAAGGCGGCAGCCTGCGCGACCTGCTGGCGCAGCAGCTGGCGCCGCAGATCGCCGGCGTGCTGGCCGCGCGCTTCGCCGGGGAGCAGGCGGCCGGCCGGCTCAATCCGGCGCTCGACCCGCGCCTGCTGATGGTGTCCCTGGTGGGACTGACCCTGTTCCCCGCCGCGGGTACGCCGATCTGGCGCCAGATCTTCGACAGCGCATCGCTCGGCATCGACGAGATCCGCGACCACGCGCTCGCACTGCTCCTGCGCGGACTGGAACTGCCCGGATGACTGCCCGAATGACTGCCCGCACCCCGTCGCGCGCGCTGCGCGCCGCCGTCCTGTCCGTCGGCCTGTTGCTGCTCGCCGGCTGCGGGCAGGCGCCGCCGCAGGCACTGGGCACGCTGGAATACGACCGTATCGCGCTGCCTGCGCCGGCTGCCGAACGCATCGCCGAAATCGCCGTGCGCGAGGGCGAGCGGGTCGAGGCAGGCGAGCGCATCCTCAGCCTGGAGTACACGCGAGGCGACGCGCAGCTGGCCGTGTCCGAGGCCGAAGTGGCGCGGCAGCGGCAGTTGCTGGAAGAACTGCGCAACGGCGCGCGCAGCGAGGACATCGCGCAACTGCGTGCCAACCTGGCGGCGGCCCGGGCGCAGGCGCGCGATGCGCGCGCGTACTCCGCGCGGTTGCAACCCCTGGGATCGCGGCAGCTGGTGGCCGCGGCCGAAGTGGACCGTGCACGGGCCGCTGCCGCCAGCGCCGACGCGCAGGTCGCGGCCGCCCGCGCGGCGCTGGCCGAACTCGAGCGCGGCGTCCGTCCCGAGCAGATCGCCCAGGCCGAGGCTGCGC
>JAEZFL010000050.1 GCA_023417515.1 Pseudomonadota bacterium
GATCAAGGCCGGCGGCGCGAAGCTGATCTGCTTCGCCCCCGCTTTGGCGCTGGCCAAGAAGCTGATCCGCTCCGGCGTCGATGCGCTGGTGATCGAGGGGATGGAGGCGGGCGGCCATATCGGCCCGGTCTCGACCTCGGTGCTGGCGCAGGAGATATTGCCGCCGCTCGCCCAGGAGGTGCCGATCTTCGACGCCGGCGGGATCGGGCATGGGGGCCTGATCGCCGGCTATCTGGAGATGGGCGCGGCGGGGGTGCAGCTCGGCACCCGCTTTGTCTGCGCCACAGAATGCATCGCGCACCCCGCTTTCAAGAAGGCCTTCATCCGCGCTTCCGCCCGCGACGCGATCACCAGCGTCCAGATCGACCCGCGCCTGCCGGTCATCCCGGTGCGGGCGCTGAAGAACCGGGAGATGGAGAGCTTCGCCGCCAAGCAGCGCGAGGTCGCCCAACTCCTCGACGACGGCAAGGTCGAGATGGGCGAGGCCCAGCTCCAGATCGAGCATTACTGGGCCGGCGCGCTGCGCCGCGCGGTGATCGAGGGCGATGTCGAGACCGGATCGGTGATGGCCGGCCAGTCGGTCGGCATGGTGAAGGACGAGGCGCCGGCTGCGGCGATCCTCGCCCGGCTCATGGACGAAGCCGCCCAGGCGCTCGAGCGCCGTTCGGTCCACGCATGACCGCGCTCGGCCGCCGCGCCTTCGTCGCGGGCGCCGCGGCGCTCACCATCGGCGGCCCGGCCGTCGCGGCGTTCCAGGAGGGCGAAGGCATGTTCGGCCTGATCGGCAAGATGCGCGCCGTCGCGGGCGAGCGCGACGCGCTGATCGCGCTGCTGCTGGAGGGCAGTCAGGCCATGCCCGGCTGTCTTTCCTACATCGTCGCCAAGGATGCGGCCGACGCGGACGCCGTCTGGATCACCGAGGTCTGGGACAGCCGCGACAGCCATCGCGCCTCGCTGCAATTGCCCGTAGTGCGCGCGGTCATCGCCCGCGCCCGTCCGCTGATCGCCGGCTTCGAGAGCGGGACGGAGACGGAGCCGGTCGGGGGCGTGGGACTCGCGCGTTAAATCCTCACCCGCGCATTGGAAACGCTCCCCGCTTTCTGATAGCGAGCGTCCATGCCCACCGCTTCCGTCACGTCCGCCCGTGAAATCCTGACGGGGCTGCATGACGTGATGGCCTCGAAGCTGGGCGCGCAGGCCAAGCTCAACAAGGTCGTGAAGATCATCGCCGAGGCGATGGCGAGCGAGGTCTGCTCGATCTACCTGTTGCGCGACGGCCTGCTCGAATTGTTCGCCACGGTCGGCCTCAAGCAGGAGGCGGTGCACGTCACCAAGCTGGCGCCGGGCGAGGGGCTGGTCGGCACGATCGCGCGGGACGCCGCCGTGCTCAACCTTGCCGAAGCCGCCGGCCATCCCGAATTCGCCTACCGCCCCGAAACCGGCGAGGAACTCTATCACAGCTTCGCCGGCGTGCCGGTGATCCGCAAGGAGCGGGCGATCGGCGTGCTCGCCGTCCAGCATGCCGATCCGCGCGCCTATGACGAGATCGAGATCGAGGCGCTCCAGACGGTGGCGATGGTGTTGTCCGAGCTGATCGCCAATGCGGGGCTGGCCGACCGCGCCGCCGCCGCGGCCGAATCGGCGCGCGAATCCGGCATGGCGCACCTCACCGGGCAGCGGCTCGTCATGGGCATGGCCAAGGGCCACGCCGTCTATCACCAGCCGCGCATCCTGATCGAGCATACCGTCGCCGAGGATATCGAGGCGGAGCGCCACCGCCTGGTCTCCGCCTTCGGCCGGATGCGCGAGCAGATCGACGCGATGACCGGCCAGGCCGAGTTCGGCACGGTGGGCGAGCATCAGGAGGTGCTCGAGACCTACAAGATGTTCGCCTATGACGAGGGCTGGTCGCGCCGGATCAACGAGGCGATCGACCAGGGCCTGACCGCCGAGGCCGCGATCGAGCGGGTGCGCCAGCGCATGAAGCGGCGCATGGCCGAGATCGACGATGCCCTGCTCCAGGAGCGGATGCACGACCTCGACGACCTGTCGAACCGGCTTCTGCGAATCGTTTCGGGCCAGCTCGGAACCGCGGCCCAGTCGGGGCTTCCGCACGACGCCATCCTCATCGCGCGCAATCTCGGGCCCGCCGAGCTGCTCGAATATGACCGGCGCAAGTTGAAGGGCGTGATCCTCCAGGAAGGCTCGCTGACCGCTCATGTCACCATCGTCGCGCGCGCCATGGGCGTGCCGGTGATCGGCCGAGTCGCCGACGCCCGCCAGGCGATCTCGGAGGGCGACACCGTCCTCATCGACGGCGACGAGGCGGTCGCCTTCGTCCGCCCGACCCCGGCCATCGAGGAGGCGTTCAACGCCAAGCTGGCGGCGGGCCAGAAGCGCCGCGCCGCCTTCGCCGCGCTTCGCGAGGTCCCGCCCGTCACCGCGGACGGCACCCGAATCACCGTGATGGTCAATGCCGGCCTTCGCGACGACGCCGCCGCGCTCGCGGCGGTCGGCGCCGACGGAATCGGCCTGTTCCGCACCGAATTCCAGTTCCTGGTGTCGGCGACCCTGCCGCGCCGCGAGAGCCAGCAGCGCCTCTACCGCTCGGTGCTCGAGGCCGCCGACGGCAAGCCGGTCGTGTTCCGGACCGTCGATGTCGGCGGAGACAAGCAGCTCCCCTATCTTCACGGGCTCGAAGAGGGCGAGGAGAATCCGGCGCTCGGCTGGCGCGCGCTTCGTCTCGCGCTGGATCGCTCGACGCTGATGCGGGCCCAGTCGCGCGCCCTTCTCGAAGCCGCGGCGGGACGCGAGCTCAGGATCATGTTCCCGATGATCTCGGAGCCCTGGGAATTCGACGAGGCCAAGCGCCTGGTCGAGGAGCAGCGCGCCTGGCTGTCCTCGCGCGGCAAGAAGCTGCCGACCGCGGTCCGCTACGGCGCGATGATGGAAGTGCCGGCGCTCGCCGAGGCGCTCGACATCCTTCTTCCCAAGATCGACTTCCTGTCGATCGGCACCAACGACCTCACCCAGTTCCTGTTCGCCGCCGATCGCGCCAATCCCCGGCTCGCCGAGCGCTACGACTGGCTCAGCCCGGCGATCCTGCGATTCCTGCGCCGGATCGTGCGCGCCTGCGACGAGGCGGGAGTGACCGTCGGCGTGTGCGGCGAGATGGGCGGCCGGACGCTCGAATGCATGGCGCTGATCGGGATCGGCCTCAGGCGCTTCTCGATCACGCCGATCGCGGTGGGCCCGGTCAAGGCGATGATCCGTTCGCTGAACCTCGCCGCAGCAACGGAGTTGATGGAGAAGATGCTGGAGCGACCGCCCGACAATATGCGCGCCGCGCTGTCCGAATGGGCGGCGAAACAGAATGTCTCGTTGAGTTGATCCCGTCCGACGCGCTGCTATGACGGCTCGACCGCGACAAGAGAACAGGTGAGGAGCCGGGTGCCGGACATGGCGGAAGCGGAATACGAACAGGAAGAGGGCGGCAACAGCGTCGGCCAACGGCTGCGCGAGGCGCGCGAGGCGCGCGGGCTGAGCCTCGAGGAGGTCGCCGCTCAGACCCGCATTCCGATCCGTCACCTGCGCAGCATCGAGGACGGCAAATATGAGGAATTGCCCGCGCTGACCTATACGGTCGGCTTCGGCCGCAACTATGCCAACGCGATCGGGCTCGATGGCGCGGAGATCGGCCGCGAGCTGCGCGAGCAATTGGGCGGGAGCCAGCGCGCCTCGACCATCTCGACCGAATATTATGCGCCGCCCGATCCGGCGCGGGTGCCGTCGCGCCCGCTCGCCTGGATCGCCGGACTGCTCGCCCTCGTGCTGGTCGCGGGCTATCTGATCTGGCGTTCCCAGCTCGGCAGCGAGGAGGAGGCGCAGCCCGCTCCGGTCGCCGAGCAGCCGGTTCAGCAGACGCAGCAGGCCCAGCCCGCCGCCCCGCCGCAGCCGCAGGCCGCGGCCGGCCAGCCGGTGACCCTCACCGCCACCGGCCAGGTCTGGCTGCGCGTCTACGAGCAGGGCGGCGCCACCATCGTCGAGCGCACCCTCCAGGCCGGCGAGACCTATCAGGTCCCGGCCACCGCCACTCGGCCCATGCTCCGCGTCGGCGCGCCCGAGTCACTTCGGGTCACGGTGGGGCAGACGGCGATCCCGCAGCTCGGCCCGTCGGGCCAGCCGGTCGGCGACATCAGCCTTCGCCCGGAGGATCTCGCGGGTCGGGCGCAAGGCCAGCCGGCGGCCGCGCCGCGTCCCTGAGCCCCGCAAAAGTGCGGGCTTCCGCCGCCGCGGCGGCATGCTTAAGGCTGGCGACAGGCTTTAACCTTCAATAACATGGCCGCGGGACACGTGTCGGCGGGGACGGGGTGAATGCGTAAGATACTGATTGCCATGCTTCTGCTCGGCGGCGCGACGCCGGCGCTTGCCCAGCAGAGCGTCGAGCGGCGGGTCGACCGGCTCGAGCAGGAAATGCGCGCGGTCCAGCGCCGGGTCTTCCCCGGCGGCGCCGGCGCCACCGTCGATCCGGAGATCCGCCCGACCACGCCGACCCGGCCGACCGTCGACACCGGCGACGCCCTCTCCACGCTCAACGCCCGGGTCGACGCGATCGAGGCGCAGCTCGCCCGCATCACCGGCCAGGCCGAGGAGAACGGCTACCGAATGCGCCAGCTCGAGGAGCAATTGAACCAGCTGCGCACCGACACCCAGGCGCGGCTCGGCCGGGTCGAGCAGGGCGCCGCGCCGGCATCCGATCCCGCCGCCCCGACGACCATGCCGGTGATGGAGCCGATCGTCGAGCGTCCCTCGACCCCGGCGGCGCCCGCCACCGCGGCCGACCCGGCCGAGGCCGCCTACAATGCCGGCTTCCGCTTGTGGGAGGCGCGCAACTATGCCGCGGCGCAGACCGCCCTCACCCAGGTCGCCGAGCGCTATCCGCGCAGCCGCTGGGCGAGCTGGGCGCGCAACCTCGCCGGCCGCGCCTATCTCGACGACGGCAAGCCGGCGACCGCGGCGCGCATCTTCCTCGGCAACTACCAGGACGACCCGCGCGGCGAGCGCGCCGCCGACAGCCTGTTCTTCCTCGGCGAGGCGCTGGTCCGCCTCAACCGCCGCGGCGAGGCCTGCCCGGTCTATGACGAGCTCGAGCAGAATTATCCGAACATGCGCGCCTTCCTGCGCGAGCGCCTGCCCGCGGCCCGCCGCGCCGCGCGCTGCAGCTGACGTGAGGGGCGGGACCGGGCGGTGAAGCCTGACCCCGCCCCCCTCGATCCAGCGGCCGTCGCGAGGTTCAAGGCCGACCTTCACAAGCTGACCGGAACATTGCCGCAAAGGCTCGGGGTCGCGGTGTCCGGCGGCCCCGACAGTCTCGCCCTCCTCCTCCTCGCCGCGGCGGCCTGTCCCGGCCGCGTTCGTGCCGCGACGGTCGACCACGGCCTGCGCGAGGAAAGCGCGCAGGAAGCCCGCTTCGTCGCCGGCATCTGCGCCGATCTCGCCGTTCCGCACGACATCCTCGCCCCCGGCTGGAGCGAGCCGCCGACCAGCAACGTCCCCGCGCTGGCCCGCCAGGCGCGCTACGACGCTCTGATGAACTGGGCCGCGCGCAACGGCTGCGACTGGATCGCCACCGCCCACCATGTCGACGACCAGGCCGAGACCTTCCTCATGCGCCTTGCCCGGGGAGCGGGCGTCGCCGGCCTCGCCGGAGTCCGCGCCGTCACCTCATGGCCAGCCTCAAGATCCGACCTCATCGTCCGGCCCCTGCTCGGCTGGCGCAAGGCGGAGCTCGCCGCGATCGCCGAGGCCGCCGGCCTCACCCCCGTCGACGACCCGACCAATACCGACGAGCGTCTCGACCGAACCCACGCCCGCCGGCTGCTCGCGGCGGCGCCCTGGCTCGATCCCGCCCGAATCGCCGCGTCCGCCGCGAACCTGCTCGACGCCGAGGACGCGCTCGCCTGGGCGACCGAGCGGGTCGTCGAGGCGCGGCTCCGGCGCGGCGAGGACGCAGCCAGCCTCACCATCGATCCGCGCCAGCTCCCGCGCGAGCTCCAGCGCCGCCTGCTCCTCCACGCCCTCGCTTACTTCACCGACGAGACCGCGATCCCCGGCCCCAAGCTCATCACCCTGCTCGACACCTTGCTCGACGGCCGCACCGCCACCCTCGCCGGCGTGAAGGCGGAGGCCGGCGACACCTGGCGCCTCACCCTCGCCCCGCCGCGTCGAGCCAGCTCCTAAAGCGCCCGAATGCTCGGCACTCCGCCGCCCTTGCGCAGCATCAGCTCGGTCAGCGCATAGACCATCGCGTCGGCCCGGTCGGGCGAGCGCCCCGGCCCGCCATAGCCGCCGCCGATCAGCAATCCGCACAACTGGTCCTCCAGCTCCGGAAACCGCCCCGCCAGCTTCACCCGATTGCTCTCGAACAGCGCCGCCACCGGCTCGGCCCGGGCGCTCTTTCCCTGGCTGGCATGGACCAGCCGCACCGGCAGGGCGATGTCGGCGCCGCGAAGCACGCTCTCCACCATCTTGCCGCCATTGTTCGCCTCGGCGACCACCCGGTCAGCGCCCCACGCCTCCGCCGCCCCGGCGACCCTGCGCGCCCACCCCTCCGGCGACAGGCCGCCCGCCGAGCAATCGGCCAGCACATGGCCGATCCCCGGCCGGCCGTCGTCCACGGCGCACACCACGATCCCGCACTCGTCGCCATCCACCCCGGCCGGCGGATCCACTCCAATGACAATGCGCGCGAAACGCCCCTCCCCTTCAGGGGAGGGAATGGGGTGTGGCAGTCGCAAACGGCACGCCTCCACCAGCCCCCGAGTCCACAGCGCCCCCTCCAGGTCCTCGATCAGCTCCCCGTCCAGCTCCTGCCGGCCGAGCCTCGTTCCGCCATAGGTCTCGGTCACCGCCGCCCGGAAATCCGCCGCCAGGAACGGATTGTCGCGGGTGCGCCCGCGCGTCGTCACCGTCCCCGCAAGCGCCGCGATCCGTCGGAGCGCCGCCACCGGCCTGGGAGTCGTCGTCACGATCGTCCGCGGCCGCCCCGCCCCGTCCGCGCTTCCGAGCCTCAGCCCGAGCATGAGATTGTCCCAGGTCGACTCCGCCTGCCGCCATTTGGCAAGCTCGTCGCACCAGGCGAAATGATGCTCCGGCCCGCGCAATTTGTCCGGCCTCTCCGCCGAATAGGCGAAGGCCTGGGCGCCGTTCGGCAGGTCCGCGCGCCACCGGCTCGCCACCCATTTGACGCTCTCGTCCGACCGCGCTGTCGCGATGAGCCCGCTCGGCCCGTCGATCATCACCTTGACGACGTCGTCGATATTGGCGCCGACCAGGGCGATCCGCGCGCCCGGAGTCTCGCGCACCCGCGCCCACACCCATTCCGCCCCGGCCCGGGTCTTGCCGAAGCCGCGCCCGGCCTGGAGCAGCCACACCCGCCACTCGCCCTCCGGCTCGACCTGCCCGGCGCTGTGCACCCACAGCCCGAAGCACCCCTCCAGCTCCGCCCGCTCGCCGGCCCCGAGCGCCGCCACCAGGCTCAGCAGCTCCGCCTCGCTGAGCTGCCGCCGAGCCGCCTCCAGCCACCGCCGCAATTCCCGATCGCCCGCGCTCACTTGCGTTCTCCCTCACTGAATCACCAAGGAAGTTAGGCCTCGCGCGAAGCCGCGAAGACGCGAAGCCGCAGGCGCGAGGACGGGCTCCGTGCGTAGCGCGCATCGCCCGCTCATCCCGACGATCGGCACCCGGGCTGTCACAAACGCCAGGCCCCTTTGTGCCTTCGCGCCTTCGCGTGAGATCACCCTTTCCTCGGGGCGGGGAGGGCTCGGCTGCCATCCTCCCCCGGCGACACCCCGAGCCCCTTGAGCTTGCGGATCAGCTTCTCGCCCACCGCCTCGATGCTGACCTTGTGCGGCGGCGCCCCGGCCTTGCGCCCGCCGCCCAGCGCCTGGGCATGCTCGCGCAGAAGCCCGATCAGCTTGAACAGGTCGGCGATCTGGCGGGCGTCGGGCGGCCCGTCCATGTCCGGGTGGAGCGATCCTCCGCCCTCCCCCGCGTCCGCCTGGGCGGCCTCCGCCCGCTCGACCTCGCACTGGATTCGCAGCGCCACCAGCTTGGCCGCGCCCTGCTCCAGCGCCTGCCACCACAGGTCGCGGAACTCCGGATCGATCCGGCGGTGCCGATACACGGCGCTGACGCTCACCCCGACCGCCTCGGCCGCCGCGGTGACGTTGCAGCTGCACGCCAGCGCATCGAGGAAATCCTCCTTCATCCGCGCCCCGAACAGCTGCCGATTGGCCCGCCGCCGCCTCTGCATCCGCCGATTGTTCCCCGGCACGATCATGTCCTCCTCCGTCCGCACTGAGCGTGTCGGAGGGTCGTCCTGAGCCTGTCGAAGAGCCCGCTCGCCAAAAGCGGCGCCGCCCGTGTCGGTCATTGGTCCCACCCTGCTTCTCAATGAATAGAGCCGCCGGCCCACGACCGACGGCTCGCTCCTCCCCACCCGGGAGTCCTCAGGCGCGTGCGTGCTGCGCCATGCCGTGATCGGCGGCCCCGGCGTCGCCAGCCGTCGCCTCGAGTGCCAGGCCGTCACCCGCGATTGACCCGGGGAGAGCCGTCACCCCGGGGCTTGACCCCCGGGGGAGACCCAAGCCCGTCACCCCAGACTCGATCCCGGGGGAGAGCCAACTTGATCCGGGGCAAGAGCCAGGCCGTCACCCCGGACTTGATCCGGGGTCCACCTTCTTCCGCTCGGCCGACGGGATAAAGGCAGAGGAACCCGCGCACTTCCCCACGCTGGAAAGAAAGTACCATTTCAGCGTCACGATGTCAAGATGTTTTCACCGCAGCGGTTCTTTCGCCACTATGAAACCTGCCTTGCCGCCCCGCCGCCTCATGCTAAGGGGCGACTCATGCACGTCACCCTCCTCACACCGGACTCGAGCTACGATCAGTTTCAGGACGTGTGGGAGGCGCGCATCGCTCTCTACGCCGATCTGGTCGCGCCGCACGGAATCACTCTCGAGCCGGTCCCGTGGACCAACGCCAGGCCGACCCGCCCGGCCTGGGCGCAGCTCGCCTGGGGCTATCATCTCCAGCCGGCGCGCTGGGAGACGCTGCTCGCCGCCTGGCCCGAGGACATGCTCCTGCTCAACCCGCCGGGCGTCCTTCGCTGGAACAGCGACAAGCGCTATCTCGACGACCTCGAGGCGGCCGGAGTCCCGGTCGTCCCGACCCGTTTCGCCGGGATCGCCAACGAGGCCGAGATCGCCGCCGCCCGCGCCGCCTTCGGCACCGACGAGCTGGTGGTGAAGCCGCGAATCTCCGCCTCGGCGCGAAGCACGACCCGGGTCGGCCCCGGCGACCCCGCGCCCAATCTCGCCGACGCGATGATCCAGCCTTTCATGCCCGCGGTTCTGAACCAGGGCGAATTGTCGATCTTCATGTTCGGCGGCGAGCCGGGCCACGCGGTGCGCAAGGTCGCCGCCCCCGGCGATTTCCGGGTCCAGCGCGAATATGGCGGCGCCTTCACTTTGGTCGAGCCCACCGGCGAGGAGCTCGCCGTCGCCCGCGCCGCCATCGCCGCGGCTCCCCAAGCCCCCTTCTACGCCCGCGTCGACATGGTGCCCGATCCCGACGCCCGGCCCCGGCTCATGGAATTGGAGCTGATCGAGCCCGACCTCTATCTCGATCTCGCGCCCGATCGCGGCGCCGGCTTCGCAGCCCTGCTCGCCGAGCGGCTTCGGGCGGGGTGAGCCGGGCGCTCGATGCTGCGGCATGTGCGAGGCGGCGGCGTCTTTCCTTCAGGACCAGGGGAGACTCGATCGTGGAAGGACGGCTGCTATTCGGCATGGTGGGCGTGGCGATCGCGACCCTGGCCTTGCTGATCGCCCAGGCGATCTGACGCGCCGGCGCCGCGGCAGCTTGTCTCCGATTGCGGTTCCGCTAGGCTCGCTCCGCTGATCCGGAGGTGGGGGGGGAATGGCGCACGGTCATCGTCATGAATCGCAATCGGTGGGCGTCGGCTGCCTGCTGGTCCTGCCCGGTTTCTTCATCGGCCTCGATGCGCTCACCGACATGACCGCGGCGGCGCCCAACAGCCTGCGCCTGTTCGCGGAGATTCTCGGCTGGCTCGCCCTTTACGTCATCGGCGCGCGCAGCCTGGGCCTCTATCTGTTCCGCGGAGTCCGCCGCAGGCGCTACGACATGGTCGCGATCGGCCTCGCCATCGCCGCCGCGATGACCATCCTGCCGGTGGTGATGACCTCGTCCTGGCTGGTCGCGCCGGTGCGGGAGGTGATCAGGATCCTGCTCCAGCTGTTCGGCGCGGCGGCCCTTGTCGGCCTGCTCGCGGCGCTCGTCCTCTACCTCAAGGACGCGGTCGACCCGAAGCGCGACCGCCGCAGGTTCCGGCGCCGCCTGGAGAAGCTCGGAATCGTCAAGCGCCGCTCCCACCGCCGCCACTGACCGATTGCCGGCCCGTCGCCCGGCCGTGGAACAAGTGCACTGTCACCGTAATCCGCGGCAGCTTCCGTCGTGCAGACTTGCCGACCAGGATCATAGGTCATCGTCCGAACGCGGGTCAGATTACCCGTTCCGTCGCGGCGAGTCACGGCGGTGACGTTGCTGTCGGCGTCATAGGCGAGGACGACGCGGCCTGCCTGGGGCGGAGCGCGGCGTCGCACGTGCCAATTAGTGCACTGTCACCGATTTACGAATCCACCGATTTACGTGGAGGGGAATAAGTGCGCTGTCACCGGATCCACCGATTTACGTTGATGAGATTGTCCGTCTGAATATCAGGCGGGTCCCGGATCTCGCCCGAGGGTCCACGCCTGCGGCTTCCGTCCGACGCGCCGCCGGCGTAAGCCGCCATTCACTTCCCCCCGCTACATTGCGCCGCTCGCGCGAATGCCTATCTTGGGCGCATACCCCCAACAGGGACAGATGATGAGCGACGACAACAACAAGGATCCGCAGGGCTCCGCCAACCCGTGGATGAAGAGCCTTCTGATCTGGGCCGGAATCCTGCTCGGGCTGGTGCTGTTCGTGCAGATGATCGACGGCGGCCGAAGCGCCGCGCGCGACTCGATGACCTATTCCGAGTTCCTCAACAAGGTCGAGGACGGCTCGGTGAAGAGCGTCATCATCGGCAAGGATTCGATCCGCGGACGCCTCGGCGACGACCAGCAATTCGCGACCAACTCGACCCTGGGCGCCGATCCCCAGCTCGTCGAGCGGCTTCGCGCCAACAACGTCACCTTCGCGATGGAGGCCGAGGCGCAGACCAGCATCTGGATGCTTCTCCTCTATCAGTCGCTGCCCTTCCTTCTGATCCTCGGAGTCGCCTTCTTCGTGATGCGGCAGATGCAGAAGAATGCCGGCTCCGGAGCGATGGGGTTCGGACGTTCCAAGGCGAAGTTGCTCTCCGAAAAACATGGCCGGGTCACGTTCGACGACGTCGCCGGGATCGACGAGGCGCGGGAGGAGCTCCAGGAGATCGTCGAGTTCCTCAAGGACCCGACCAAGTTCGCCCGCCTCGGCGGCAAGATCCCCAAGGGGGCGCTTCTGGTCGGCTCGCCCGGCACCGGCAAGACGCTTCTCGCCCGCGCCATCGCCGGCGAGGCCAACGTGCCCTTCTTCACCATCTCGGGCTCCGCCTTCGTCGAGATGTTCGTCGGCGTCGGCGCGTCGCGCGTCCGCGACCTGTTCGAACAGGGCAAGAAGAACGCCCCCTGCATCGTGTTCATAGACGAGATCGACGCGGTCGGCCGCCATCGCGGCGCGGGCCTCGGCAACGGCAATGACGAGCGCGAGCAGACGCTGAACCAGCTCCTCGTCGAGATGGACGGCTTCGAGGCCAACGAGGGCATCATCATCCTCGCCGCCACGAACCGCCCGGACG